>JBBSKP010000031.1:0-30831 GCA_038256175.1 Mycobacteriales bacterium | reverse complement strand
CTGACCCGGGATCCGAATTCGTGGCCCGCAACCGCACCCGATGTGTCCCTGCATCAGCCAGGCGGCATGGGTAGCCATGTCGTACTCGAGACCGGCAACTCGCGGGTCGATCTGTCGTTGGTCTCGATTCCGCGCGAGACCGCCTTCATCGGCCGTCCTCGTGGGTCGCGATCGCAGCAGCCCCAACCTGCCTAGCCCGGATAAGGGTCCGTAGTGCGAGCATCACGCAGAACCCTTGCCCACCAAGCTAATTGGCGCAGCATACGATCTGCCGCATCGATCGCCGCACCGTCGGTCGTTTCGCCGTTCACATCGAATTTCTTCTTGGCCTGGTGAAAACTCACAGTCTCCCGGATCGACACCATGTGAATCTCGGCGACAACTTGCCGGAGCTGCTCGGTCGCCCGCAGTCCGCCCGACAGCCCGCCGTAGGAGACGAACCCGATCGGCTTGGCTCGCCATTCGAACTTCGCGTTGTCGAGCGCGTTCTTCAGCGCGCCCGGATAGCCGTGGTTGTACTCCGAGGTGATCACGACGAAGGCGTCTGCGGCGGCCAACCGCTCTCGGTACGCCAAGACCTCGGGTGTCGGGCTCAGGCCGGCTGGCAGCGGAGTATTCGCGAGGTCGAGGACTGCGGTGTCGAATGCCTTGTCCACGTTGGCCCGTCGCAGGAACCACTCGGCCACAACGGGCGCGAAACGCCCCTCGCGAACGCTTCCGATGATCACTTCGAGGCGCAACGGCTCCTCCCGGCTTTGGGTGCTCATTCCTGCAGCGACACCCCGCGAGACTCGAGGACCGCAGAGAACGCGCCCCACACAATCACGTACATCTGCTCGACCAGCTCTTCTTTGCTGATTGTCGGGTAGTTGAGCCAGCGCAATACTCCGAGGCCAACCGATCCGAGGAGCGCATCGACGACGATATCGACACCTTCGTCATCTGCACCATGGGATTTCAAGATCATCGACAGCAACGACGAGCCGGTTGCCGCCAGCGCCATACCGCCGGTCCGAACCTTCTCCATCGCGGCCTGGCCATCGATGAAGTGTGAGTTCACGAGGAAACGGAACAGGTTCGGGCGTTCATCGACGAGTTCGATGTAGCTCGTAAGCGCATCCCGCACTGCCTGTTCGGTTGTCCCGGGTATCGCAAAATGGGGTGCGATCCGCTCGAGCAGAAGCTTGTTGACGCGATCGCTCACAGCGTCGAACAATTCACCTTTGTCGGTGAAGTAGCGATACAGCTTCGGTTTCGGGACGCGGGCGAGCTTCGCGATGTCGTCCATCGCCACGTCCGGGCCGAACTGCTCGATCGCCTGCAGCGTTGCGTCGAGCAACTCCTCGCGCACAGCTGCCCGGTGTGCCACCCACCTATCGGTGCGGGCATCCCCGGTCGGGCCGGGTGTCTGACTCTTGGCTACGGACATTGCTGCCATCGTATGCGAGGCACCCCAGCTGGTTGACGCACGAAACGTGGGACACTAGTTTCGATCTATACGAAACCAACGGTACTAGATACCAGAAGTTTCAATCGAAGGCGCGTTCGGCACTCGAGTGCCGCGAGACAGGAGCAGAAAAGCTATGGCCGGCAAGACATCCAAGCGAGCCAGGGAATTCGACCTCGTTCTTTACGGCGCGACAGGCTTCGTCGGCAAACTCACGGCCGCCTACCTGGCTGACGCCGCACCGGCGGGGACACGCATCGCCGTCGCCGGCCGCTCGGAGCAGAAGCTCGCTGCCGTTCTCGCCGAGATCGGTGCCGCGACCGCGGACTGGAAGATCCTCGTCGCCGACGCGACAAACCAGGTGTCGCTCGATTCGATGGCCCAGCGCACCCAGGTGGTCGTCACCACCGTCGGGCCTTACACCGAGTTCGGACTGCCACTTGTCGAGGCGTGCGCCAAGGCCGGAACAGATTACGCTGATCTGACCGGCGAGTCGTTGTTCGTTCGCGACAGCATCGACGGCTTCCACAAGCAGGCTGCAGACACCGGCGCCCGAATCGTCCATTCGTGCGGATTCGATTCGATCCCTTCGGATTTGAGCGTGCACATGCTGTATCGCGCTGCGGCGGCGGACGAATCCGGCGATCTCGAGGAGACGACTTTGCTGGTCCGAAGAATCCGAGGCGGCCTCAGCGGCGGAACCGCAGCGTCCGGACTTGCGCAGGCGCGGCGCATGGCCTCCAACAAGCGGGAACGCGATGCGGCAAACGATCCCTACACACTCAGTACTGTTCGGGCATCAGAACCCGACCTCGGCCGCCAGCCTGATGCTCCGCTCGTGCGCTCGTCGTCGATCGACCCGAGCCTGCGCGGATGGTCTGCCGGCTTCTTCATAGCCCCACACAACACACGGATCGTGCGGCGCAGCAATTCGCTGCTCGACTGGGCATACGGCCACAAGTTCCGCTACCGCGAAGTGATGAGCCTCGGGCGCAGCCCCTTGGCTGCGCTGCCTGCGGCCAGCATGGCGGGTGGGCTCACGGCCGGCCTGGCAATGACGCCGGCGTTACGTGCGGTGCCGAAACGGCTGCTCGAAGCGGCAGCGCCGAAGCCAGGCACCGGGCCAAGCGAAAAGAGCCGCAACCGTGGACATTTCACGATGGAGACCTACACAAAGACCAGTTCCGGCATGAACTACCGTGCGGACTTCGCGATGAAGGGCGACCCCGGATACGCGGCAACGGCAGTCATGCTCGGCGAGAGCGGATTGTGTCTCGCGCTGGACCGGTCGGCACTGTCCGAACTGTCGGGCGTGCTGACGCCGGCCACCGCGATGGGCGACGCACTCGCAAAGCGGCTCGTCGATGCGGGCGTGACGCTCGGCGTGACTCGAGTCTGACAACCGAAATCCTCCGCCGGACAATCCGGCGGAGGCTGCGGGGTTGAAGAGCGTTTACGACCTACTGATCGAACGCGATCGTCACCTCGTCGCTCAGCGGCACCGCTTGGCAGGCCAGGGTCAGTCCGATCGCCAGGTCCGCATCGACCAAGGTGTCGTTGCGGAGCATCCGCACCTCACCGCTGCGGATGGTGCACGCACATGCGCTACAGGCGCCTTCACGGCACGAGTACGGCGCGTCGTACCCCTTGCTCAGCAGTACGTCGAGCAACGGCGTATTGCGTGGCCAGTCGACTTCGACTGTCCGACCGTCGATTTCCACGATCGCGGCTGCCGGGATCTCGCCGGCTACAGTGTCCGGAATCACGATGTCGGCGAATGGATCTCCGGTCAGCGACTGATACAGCTCGACGTGGACGCGCTTGTCGCTCATGCCGATCGCGGCGAGCGCACCCTTGACGGTATCCATGAAAGGCGCTGGCCCGCAGACGAATGCGTCGTAAGCCGGGTATGGCGCAAGGAGTTCGGCCAGACCCTCGTGCGTAGGCAGACCACGCTCGGATTCCAGCCAATGTTCGACGGTGAATCGATCAGGGAACTCGACCATCATGTCTTCGAGCTCGGCGCCGAAGATCACCGAATCGTCGTCCCGGTTCGCATAAATCATGTAGACCGTTCCGGCCCCACCGATCAGGACCGACTTGGCGATCGACATCATCGGAGTGACGCCACTGCCCGCTCCGATCAGCACGACATCGGCGTCGAGTGACTTGGGAACGAATACGCCTGACGGCGACAGCACCGTCATGCGCGTTCCCGCCGCGACGTTGTCGCAGATCCAGTTCGACGCATAGCCATCGGCCGTGCGCTTGACAGTCACTACCAGGTCATCGTCGAGGTGCGGCGAACTCGACAGCGAGTAGCAACGCGCGACGGAACCTGTTTGCTCGCTTGGGATCTTCAGTGTCAGGAATTGGCCGGGGTGATACCGGAACTTGTAGGCCAGGTTCTCCGGCACCTCGAAGACCAGTGACATCGCATCACCGGTTTCCTTGATCACCTCGACGACTTCCAGGTTCTGAACGTGACTGTTGGCCGTCGTGGTCGACGTACCGCCCTGTACGGAGTCAATCATCGTCGCGCTCCCTAGAGTTCGAAGCCGAGACGTTCGGCCACCTTGAGCCCAGTACGAGCAAAAGGCGCGCCGATGTCCTGATACCGCGGACCGACGATCCGCGGAATCAGATCGAATCCGCGAGCGTCCGCGCCGATCAGAACGCGTGCCTTGTCCTTCTCGACGCCGCGCAAGATGATTTTCGCGGCAGAACTCGGGCGCGTGAGCGCGATGAGCTCGAATCCGTCGCGAACCTTCTCGATGTCGTTGGACTCCTTGATGCCCCGGGCGTTGACGGCAATGTTCGTCTTGATGCCCCCCGGGTGGACGCAGGTGACGCCGACGGGGTGATTGGCGATCTTCATCTCCTGCCGCAGCGATTCCGTGAAGCCCCGCACTGCGAACTTGGCAGCGTTGTAGGCACTTTGCGACGGAATCCCCATCAGACCGAAAACCGAAGACACGTTGACGACGTGCCCGTCGCCGGATTCGATCAGATCGGACAGGAACGCCTTGGTGCCGTGCGCGACTCCCCAGAAGTCGATATTCATCAGCCAGTCGAAGTCTTCCCACGTCATGTCGATCACATCGGCACCCAACGCAACGCCGGCGTTGTTGAACACGAGGTTGACCCCACCGAACTCGCCACGGACGTCCTCGGCATGCGCGTAGACCGCTGCGCGGTCAGCCACGTCCAGGTCATACGGAACAGCCTGGGCGCCAATCTTTTCGCAGCGGCCGGCAGTGTCCGCGACAGCGGCGGTGTCGACATCCGACAACGCCAGCCGCGCCCCGCGCTCGGCCAAGTTCAGCGCCAAGGCGCGACCGATACCAGATCCGGCACCTGTGATAACCGCGACCTTGTTCTTGAACTCTTTCATGAGGACCTCGATCGTCTGTAGGGATTAGTTGGGCGCGTCCACAAGCGCCGCCTCGTTGCTCGGAAAGGTCTGTGTCGGGCCAGAACTCAGCGGCACGGTCGCGCGAACCTTCGGCAACTCAAGACCGATCAGCTCGTACTCGTGGAGCTTCACCTTGCGGGTTTCGAGCCAGTACTGCCAGGTGAAGCCTGCCCACAGCGTGCGGTTCTTACCGTGCTCATCGAGGTACCAGCTCGAGCAGCCGCCGGTGTTCCACACGGTGGCAGCGAGCTTGTCCTGCAGGTCTGCGTTGAACTGATCCTGAACGTCGCGGCGCGGCGCAATCGCCTTGGCACCTTCGGATTCCACCAGCGCCAACGCCTGAATGACGTACCGGATCTGCGACTCGATCATGAAGACGATCGAGTTGTGACCGAGCCCGGTGTTGGGACCGAGCAGGAAGAAGGCGTTGGGCACGTTGGCGACGGTGATGCCGCGATGCGCCTGGACGCCTTCTTGCTGCCAACGGTCGACGAGATCCTCGCCGTCGCGCCCCTTGATGCTCATGTTCTGAAAAGAGTCGGTGACGTGGAAACCGGTGCCGTAGATGATGGCATCGACTTTGCGCTCAACCCCGTCCGAGGTGATGATCCCGTCGGCGGTGACACGTGTGATGCCCTCGGTGATCAGTTCGGTCTTCGGGTTGTCGATCGCCTTGTAGTAGGTGTTCGACCCGAGCAGGCGCTTGCAGCCTGCGCGATAGTTCGGCGTGACCTTCGCCTGCACGACCGGGTCCGAGATCTGATTCTTGATATGCCGCTTGCCGAGGAACTCGATGCCCTTGAGCAGGTTCGGGCGCTTGTTCATTGCGTAGGCGCCGCTCTCCGCACCCCAGTACATGCCGCTGCGGAATGCCCGGCGCAGTCCCGGAACACGTTCGAACGCGTTCTTCAACGCAGTCGGGAATTCGACGTTCTCACGCGGCAGCACCCACGGCGCGGTCCGCTGATACAGCTGCATGCTGCCGACCTTGTCGACGATCTGCGGCACGAACTGAATTGCGCTGGCACCGGTTCCGATGACCGCGACCTTCTTGCCGGTCAGGTCATAGTCGTGGTTCCACTGCGCGGAGTGGAAGGCGACGCCCGCAAAGTCCTCTATCCCTTCGAGATTCGGGATACTGGGGATGTGCAACGCACCGATCGCGGACACCATGAACTGCGCGACGTACTCCTGCCCGTCAGTAGAGAATCCGTGCCACCGTGACTCTTCCTCGTCCCAGTAGCCCCGAGTCAATGTGGTGTTGAACGTGAGGTGCGGCCGCAGGTCGTACTTGTCGGCGACCTCTTTGAGGTAGTCGAAGATCTCGGGCTGGTACGAGAACAACGTCTTCCACTGCGACCGTGGCTCGAACGAGTACGAATACAGGTGCGTCGGAACATCGCATGCGGCACCGGGGTACGTGTTGTCCCGCCACGTCCCACCAACCTCCCCGCCTTCTCCAGAATGATGAAGTCTTCGCGGCCGGCCTTCTTCAGGGCAACCCCCATGCCGAGACCGGAGAATCCGCTGCCGATGACCAGCACCCCGGTGTGAATCGGGTCGGACTTGCGCTTGGTGCGTCGTTTCGCGGACTTTGCTTGTGTCATCGGGTTTTCCGTATCTCGAGAAGCTTCTGAAGGCGTTCGGGGTAGGTCGGCGGCGTCTGTACTCAACTCGCGAGGACCCCTGCTTTGCCGATGGCAGCTTTACCGGTCAACTCATCGACGATGTCGTCCGGAAGCGACCGGGCCATCCGAAGAATGCGCGTACTGACCGCACCCTTGATGAATCCCGCTTCGTACGCGAAACGCAGCAACGGCTCGCCGGCGAATACGGTGTTTGTCTTGTATTGCGGGCTGAGCTGAGCGGCGATCATCCCGCGAAGCGGGCTGATCCCCACCGACTTGTACACCTTGGGATTGACGAGGACCGGGAAGACGCCGAGCACCATCACGGCGAACACGCCGCGATGGAAGGCATTCGACACCTTGCCGCGTGCGGCGATACTGCGCACGAGTTCTTCACGCGCGTAGGTGATGTGCCGCGCCTCTTCGAGGGTGTGGATCTTCATCAGCTGCCGAACGTGCGGCTGCACCTGCGGATCGTTCATCATCTCGCGCTGCAATCGGTCGAGGACCTCTTCGATAAGCAGCGTCCCCGCGTAGGCGGAGGGGCCGAGCGGGATCAGCCCAGTCAGGCGAAGGATCTTCCGGCTGAACTTGGGCGTCATGTATGGCGGCAGGCCTGCCTTGTTGATCAATCGCCCGAACATCGTCGAATGCCTTGTCTCCTCACCAATTTCGGCGAGAGCGTAACGGCAATGATCGTCGACGAGGCCGTCGCTTTCGAGCACGCCGCGAAGCGGCATTCCGCTGAGCCCGACTTCGGCCAGAATCCCGAAGCTGAGCACACTCACCATTTCATGCCTGCCGAGTTCGATCTGCTGCGCCTCGGTCAGCTTGTTCCACAGCTTGGTGCCGTAGAGCGACTGGCGATGCTCGGATGTCCAGCGCTTGTCCGCATCGATGGGGGCATCCCAGTTGATGTCGAGCTCGCCGTCGTACGCCCGGTCGGCCGTCGATCGAAGCAACCGTTGGGCCGTCTTCTGCCGGTCGCCGACGTTGCGGCCTCGGGTTGTCGATGCTCCGGCGGTCGTGAGAATTGGCGCGTCGATGACGCTTTCAGCGGTCATTTCGTCAAGGTCCCTTCAAGTCATACGCGTAACCGATGGTATCCAATACTGCTAGTTCAAAGTACTGGGAGTCTGGCGCTTGCTGTTGCACATGTCAATACTTCGATCGCCTCGCGGACACTGGATCAGGAGACGTCCTTCGGCCACACTCGCCCTAGTCGCAGAACAGCTTTCGCCAGAGCGCCGTCGAACAGCCCGGCCTCGACGCCGAAGCGCACGAACGAACCGGTCAACATTTGCGCCTCTGCGGCGTACCGCTTGCTGGTTATTGCTGCAATCAGGCCCCTGGTCGGGCGTATTCCCGCCGCCCGGTAGGCCTTGGGGTTGATCAGGAGGGGATAGAACGCTGCCGTCATGGCCGCCGCAGCAACCGAATGAACACCGTTCGCGAACGCACCGCGCTCGCCGATCGCTCGCTCTACTTCACTGCGCGCAAATTCGACGTGCCGAACACCCGACATCGCGTGGATCTTCATCAGCTGCCGGACGTGCGGCTGCAGGTCTGGATCGGCGGCGATCGACCGGACCAGGTTGTGCATAACCTCCTCGGTCAGCAAGATCGTCGCGCGGCCGGCCGGTCCAGTCGGCGTGAACATCGTGAAACGCGACAGCAGACCTGCCACTACGGGGCGCTTGTACGGCGGCAAACCAGTCTTGTTGATAAGCCTGCTGAGCATCGTGACGTTGCGCGTCTCTTCGTTGATCGCTGCAAGTTCGAAACGGGTGTAGTCGTCGACCAGCCCGTCGCCCTCGGCGATGTCGCGAAACATCAGCATCGACAGCGCACATTCGGCGTAGACGCCGAAGGTGAGGAGGTTGACGATTTCGTGCTTCCCCAACTCGGCGCGCTCCTGCGGCCCGAGGGCTTTCCAGACTTTGGTTCCATATATCGAAACAAGCTGCTCAGGCATCCAATTCGCATCGGGCGCAGCCGGCGCATCCCAATCGATGTCCAGCTCACCGTCGTATTTGGCTTCTGCCGCCGCGAATAGCAATCGTTGCGCGGATCGCTGGCGGTCACCCACCCCCCGACGACGTCGTACAGCAGTCCCCGCCACCGTGAGCGGTCGGTGAAACCTGCCATCTCCGTCAGACTCCATTGCCTGAATTCCCTTCGCGTAAAACATGTTTCGGCCGTCCGCCCGATCGGCCACATGCCGTCCGAGTTTAGCGAACTACCAGTACCTCATACTGTCAGTTCCGTGTACAGTGACGAGTGTGGTCCACACCACGAAAGTTGTCAACGGCGACGAATTCAGAGGAGCGCGCATGAACAGCGTCTTCACCCATAGCCCGCACGAGAACTCCGACTACATCGGCGAGGCGACGATCATCGTTCGCGGCACAGAAGTGCCTGCTCGAGTGGAGATCAAGGGCTATCGCGAGCCCATCGACGGCATTTACCGATGGATCGGGCGGATCGATTCGAACGACGCGCTCACCGAGATCTTGGGCGACGAACAACGCACAAGGGCCACCGTCCGCACATCCCACAGCGCGCGCGAGGCCCTGCTCGGCGATCCCGATCCGTGGAACAGATACCGGATCATGGGCAAGAGCACCCCACCGTTCCATGTGGCGACCGAACTCAGCGAAGTCGAGTAGCGATACCCTCTTACGAGGACGCCAAACTATTGGGCGTACTGCGAGTAAGAGATCCGAGGAGCTACCGTTATGGCCGTCGACCGCATGCTGCCGACGCAAGAAGCGCACGATCTGATCGAACTCACTCGCGATATCGCCGACAAGGTCCTCGAACCGATCGCCGCGGCCAACGAGAAGTCCGAGACATTTCCCGACGGCGTTTTTCCCGCACTGGGCCAGGCCGGGCTACTGAGTCTGCCGTATCCGGAAGAGTTCGGCGGCGGCGACCAGCCATACGAGGTGTACCTCCAGGTGCTCGAGGAACTCGCCGCGCGGTGGGCCGCGATTGCCGTCGCGGTCAGCGTCCACAGCCTGTCGTGCTACCCACTCTTCACCTTCGGCACCGACGAGCAGAAGTCGCAGTGGTTACCGGCGATGCTCGGCGGCGACACGATCGGCGCGTACAGCCTGTCCGAGCCGCAAGCCGGTTCCGACGCGGCCGCATTGGTCTGCAAGGCCACGGCAGCAGACGGTGGCTACAGGATCAACGGCTCGAAAGCGTGGATCACCAACGGCGGACGCGCGGACTTCTACAGCCTCTTCGCACGCACCGGCGAGGGCTCCCGCGGCATCTCGTGCTTCCTGGTTCCCAAAGACACCGACGGTCTGAGCTTCGGTAAGCCCGAAGAGAAAATGGGCCTGCGCGCGGTCCCCACCACAACAGCGAACTACGACAACGCCTTCGTCGACGGCGAACGATTGATCGGCCCGGAAGGCCAAGGCCTGACGATCGCGTTCAGCGCACTCGACTCCGGCCGCCTCGGCATCGCAGCCGTGGCCGTCGGAATTGCCCAGCGCGCACTCGACGACGCTGTGGCATACGCCAAGGAACGCAAGGCATTCGGCAAACGCATCATCGATCACCAGGGCCTCGGATTCGTGCTCGCCGACATGGCAGCCGCTGTCGACTCGGCCCGTGCGACCTACCTGGACGCTGCTCGGCGTCGCGATGCGGGCTTGCCGTACTCGCGCAATGCAAGCGTCGCCAAACTTGTCGCAACAGATGCCGCAATGAAGGTCACAACTGACGCAGTCCAGGTCCTCGGCGGATACGGTTACACCCAGGACTTCCCACTGGAGCGGTACATGCGTGAAGCCAAGATCACCCAGATCTTCGAGGGCACCAACCAGATTCAGCGTTTGGTCATCGCCCGCCAGCTCGCCGATTAGACGGCCGCAACCAGCGCGGCGAGAGCCGCAACCACTTGCTCGCGCTGCCGCTGGGATGCGATCAGCCCATCGTTGCCGACGTCGTTCCGCGACAACGGTATCCGCACGCATGCGGGTTCGACGATGCGGGCCTGAATGTACCCGAGGACCATTCGCAGGGTGTCGTGCGCGCCCTCACCTCGCCCCGGGGCGGCGACGCTGATCCACGCAGTTGGCTTGTCGCTCATGACAACCGAACCGGCGAGCAATCGAGCAGGTTCTTGAAGCTTCCTGGCAGTGTTCCTGCGTACTCAGGCGTGCAGAGTAGTACCGCATCCGAATCCGCAACGGCCTTGCGCAGCGTATCAACGGGTTGCGGTAGCGGGTCATGATCGTCGTCCGGGTTGAACGCTGGGAGCCCTGCCATCCCGTCGTAGATGCCTGCTCGTATGTCCGACGAAGCAAGTTCGGCTGCAGTCCTTATCGTCGCAGTGTTCGACGATCCGCTCCGAGTACTCCCGGAAATCATCAGGATGCGCGTCACGGCAGTTCAATCGGCAGAGTAACTCCCTCGTGTACGCGGCAGGCTACGCATGTCCCGTCGTCAGTGAGGTTCGAGATCGCATCGCGCACCAGCTTTTTTAACGGTTCGATGTTGCGTTTGAATTCGGCGAAGACGTCGACGGCGCGCACGCCCTCGCCGGTCTCGAGTCCCGCGTCCAGATCGGTCACCAATGCAATTGCGGCATAACACATCTCCAATTCACGTGCCAGCACCGCTTCGGGATGACCCGTCATGTTGACCAGCCGCCAGCCCTGCGCGGCGAACCACAGGCTCTCCGCGCGCGTCGAAAATCGTGGCCCCTCGACGACCACCATCGTCGCACCGTCGACCACGCCCGGTTGAGTTGCAGCCGTGCGCAATTCGGCACAGTACGGATCGGCGAAAGCGACGTGCACGCCGCCGCCGTCGAAGTACGTCTGTGTGCGACCGGACGTGCGATCGACCAGCTGGTCTGGCACAACGATGGTTCCTGGTCCCCACTCCGCCGTCAAACTCCCGACGGCACAGGGCCCGAACACGCGGCGCACACCAAGGGAACGTAGTGCCCACATGTTCGCGCGGTACGGCACGGTGTGCGGGGCGTACTCGTGAGCCTTGCCGTGTCGCGGCAGGAACGCCACCGTCCGTGAGCCGACCGAACCGACGACGATCGGTGCGCTCGGCCGGCCGAAAGGCGTATCGATCTCGACTTCGTGTGCGCCGGTATCGAAGAAGTCGTAGAACCCACTACCTCCGATTACAGCGATCGTCGGTGTAGGTACTCCAGTTGCGGACATGGGGTCTATTCTCCATGCCCGCGGCGGGATTCGACTGATCGGTAGCGCAGGCGCACGCGCTGTTACGGAAGCTCAGCCGCCGCAACAGCCTTCGGAGCCGGCGATCGCCGTACGTACCTCGCGCGTAGCGATGTTTCGTGCTGCCAAGTCGGCGTCCGCGGGATAGTCGACACGCTCGAGGCTCAAGCCGTGCGCGGGGGCGACAGTGACCGAGCTGGAACGAGCCCGCTCATCGAGCAGGGACGCGACCCACTCGGGCGTACGCCTACCTTCGCCGACCGCGAGCACGGCACCGACCAGGCTGCGCACCATTGACCAGCAAAAGGCGTCGGCACTGACGTAAGCATTCAGGCGGTCGCCGTCACGCTCCCAGTCGAAGCGCTGCAATTCGCGGACCGTCGTCGCACCTTCACGGCGGCGGCAGAAGGCTGCGAAGTCGTGCAGACCGAGCAATCCAGCGGACGCGACACGAATGGCATCGACGTCGAGTTCGCGACGCCAGGCGACGAGACCGCGCGCTTCCAGCGGATCCGCGCCGTACACCGCAGTCGTCAACCTGTACACGTAGTGCCGCCTGATCGCAGAGAACCGCGCGTCGAAATCGGATGTGACAGAACTGATGTCCTTGATCCGAACGTCGCTCGGCAGGAAACGCGCCATCCGATGGACCAGCTTATCGAGGTCCTCCGGCATGGCGGCGACGTCGACGTGCGCAACCTGTCCGCCCGCGTGCACACCCGCGTCGGTCCGGCCGGCAACCGTCAGCTGCAGCGGCTCGCGCAGCACTCGACCGAGCGCCTCTTCGAGGACACCTTGCACGGTGCGCAGACCAGGCTGCCGAGCCCAGCCGGAGAAGTCGGTTCCGTCATAGGAAATATCCAGACGGAGCCGCACATGAGCGAGCCCGCCACCCCCATTCGGGGCGGCGGGCTCGTTCGTGTTCAAGCTGTCCGACAATGTCAGGACTCTTCGGAGGCCTCGGCCTCGTCGTTGTCCCGCTGCGACGGCGGCAACTGGTAACCAGCGGCCTCCGCTGCCTCGGCCGTGGCGAACCAGATCTCGGCAACCGTCGAGTTGTAGAAACGGGTGTCCGGGAGGTGGTACAGGTTCGAGTCGGCGTTGCCCTTGATCGGGAAGCCTTCTGGCTGCGAGCCGTCCTCGAGCGGCGCGTGGCTGCCCTCGGGTGTGGCGTCGACCAGAGTGGCGACCTCGGCGGGAGCTTCGACAGCCTCAGCCTTGGGGGCCTCGACTGCGGCCTTCTTCTTCGACGCAGCCGCGCGGGTTGCGCGGCTGGCCTCGTTGGAAGCCGTCTTCTCGCGAACGAGCTCGATGACTGCCATCGGCGCGTTGTCACCCTTGCGGGGGATGGTCTTGATGATGCGGGTGTAGCCACCGTCACGGTCTGCGAAGGACGGACCGATCTCCGCGAACAGGGTGTGCACGACATCCTTGTTGCGGATCACCTTCAGCACCTCGCGACGATGCGCGAGGGTGCCGGCCTTGGCATGGGTGACGATCTTCTCGGCGTACGGGCGGAGGCGCTTGGCCTTCGTCTCCGTGGTGGTGATCCGGCCGTGCTCGAAGAGCGCGGTGGCCAGGTTGGCCAGGATCGCCTTCTGATGCGACGCCGACCCGCCGAGACGGGCACCCTTAGTGGGCTTGGGCATTGATTTCTCCTGATATCAAAGCCGCAGAGTTTTGCTCCGCGTCTTAAAGTTGTTCGGTCTCGGCGTAGTCCTGGTCGGTGCCGTCGGCGTCGTTGAGCGACCCGCCGTCGGTGTCGCTCCAGGTCCCGGTTGCGGCGTCGTAGCCTGCGACACTCGACGGATCGAAGGTCGCGGGGCTGTCCTTCAGCGAGAGGCCGAGCGAATGCAGCTTGACCTTCACCTCGTCGATGGACTTCTGCCCGAAGTTGCGGATGTCCAGCAGATCGGACTCCGTGCGAGCGACGAGCTCGCCCACCGTGTGCACACCCTCACGCTTGAGGCAGTTGTACGAGCGGACGGTCAGATCGAGGTCCTCGATCGGCAGTCCGAACGATGCGATGTGATCGGCTTCGGCGGGCGAGGGTCCGATCTCGATGCCTTCAGCTTCGACGTTCAGCTCACGGGCCAGGCCGAAGAGCTCGACCAGGGTCTTACCTGCCGAAGCAAGTGCGTCCCGCGCGGTGATGGAGTTCTTGGTCTCCACGTCGAGGATCAGCTTGTCGAAGTCGGTGCGCTGCTCGACACGCGTGGCCTCGACCTTGTACGTCACCTTCAGGACCGGCGAGTAGATCGAGTCGACCGGAATACGGCCGATCTCGGCACCCGAAGCCTTGTTCTGGACGGCGGGGACGTAGCCGCGACCGCGCTCGACAACGAGCTCGATCTCCAACTTGCCCTTGTCGTTCAGCGTGGCGATATGCATTTCCGGGTTGTGCACGGTGACACCGGCCGGCGGGACGATGTCGCCCGCGGTAACGGTGCCGGGGCCCTGCTTACGCACGTACATGGTGACCGGCTCGTCCTCTTCCGAGGAAACCACGAGGCCCTTGAGGTTCAGGATGACGTCGGTGACGTCTTCCTTGACTCCGGGAACGGTGGTGAACTCGTGCAGAACGCCGTCGATACGGATGCTCGTGACAGCTGCGCCCGGGATCGAGGAAAGCAGCGTGCGACGAAGCGAGTTACCGAGGGTGTAGCCGAAGCCTGGCTCCAGCGGCTCGATGGTGAACTTCGAGCGGTTGTCGGCCAAGACCTCTTCGGTCAATGACGGTCGCTGAGAAATCAGCATGGATATTCCTCCTCTGACGGGCGCCCACTATTTGACGCCCACGAATTAGGCGCCTACGGCGCTCGTGAGTCTTTGTGGAGGGCGGGCCCTCCACAAAGACTCACGGGCCGAAGGCTTACTTCGAGTAGTACTCGACGATCAGCTGTTCCTGCAGCGGCACATCGATCTGTGCGCGCTCGGGTACCTGGTGCACGAGGATCCGCAGCCGGCCGGGAACGACCTGCAGCCATCCCGGTACGGGACGGTCGCCGACGGTCTCCTTGGCGATCTGGAACGGCAACGTCGACAGCGACTTCTCCTTGACATCAACGATGTCGTACTGGGAGACGCGGTAAGACGGCACATCCACCTTTTTGTTGTTCACAGTGAAGTGCCCGTGGCTGACGAGCTGACGTGCCTGGCGACGCGTGCGCGCCAAGCCTGCCCGGTACACGACGTTGTCGAGACGGGTCTCGAGCAGACGCAGGAGGTTCTCGCCAGTCTTGCCCTTCTGACGGTTCGCCTCCTTGTAGTACAGGCTGAACTGCTTCTCCATCACGCCGTAGGTGAAGCGAGCCTTCTGCTTCTCCTGCAACTGGAGCAGGTACTCGCTCTCCTTGATCCGCGCGCGGCCGTGCTGGCCGGGCGGATACGGACGCCGCTCGAATGCCTGGTCCCCTCCAACCAGATCAACACGGAGTCGACGGCTTTTACGGGTCATGGGTCCGGTATAACGTGCCATTTTTTAGTTCCTAACCTTCCCGCTAGACCCGACGCCGCTTGGGCGGACGGCAGCCGTTGTGCGGCTGAGGAGTGACATCGGAGATTGTGCCGACCTCGAGGCCTGCGGCCTGAAGCGAGCGGATAGCGGTCTCACGGCCGGAGCCGGGTCCCTTGACGAACACGTCAACCTTCTTGACACCGTGCTCCTGCGCCTTGCGGGCAGCGCTCTCCGCTGCAAGCTGAGCAGCGAAAGGAGTGGACTTACGCGAGCCCTTGAAGCCCACGTGGCCCGAGGACGCCCACGAGATGACGTTTCCGGCCGGGTCCGTGATGGACACGATGGTGTTGTTGAACGTGCTCTTGATGTGTGCGTTGCCGTGCGGGACGTTCTTCTTTTCCCTGCGACGGGCTTTTTGGGTCTTCTTCGGACCACTAGTGCGTGACTTAGGGGGCATTACTTCGCCTTCTTCTTGCCGGCAATGGTGCGCTTGGGGCCCTTACGGGTGCGCGCGTTGGTCTTGGTGCGCTGGCCACGAACGGGCAGCCCGCGACGGTGGCGAAGGCCCTGGTAGCAGCCGATCTCGATCTTGCGACGGATGTCCGCCTGAACCTCGCGGCGGAGGTCACCCTCGACCTTGAGCGACTCCTCGATGTACTCGCGGAGCTTGGCGAGGTCCTCATCGCTGAGGTCCTTGCTGCGCAGGTCCGGGTTCACACCTGTGGCGCTGAGAATCTCTTTGGAGCGGGTACGGCCGATGCCGTAGATGTAGGTAAGTGCGATCTCCATCCGCTTTTCGCGGGGCAGATCAACACCCGAAAGACGTGCCATGAGGCATTTTCCTTTTGTTGCAGAGGTCTGCTCCCAGTCCGTCCCCTCTTCTTATGGGGCCCCGGCCTCTGGTCCGGGGGTAGACCACGCTGTGTGCGTGGCTGGTGCTGGGAGGTCTGCTGGGCGAGTGCTTGCAGCTCGCCCGATCGAACGCTGTAGAGCTACTGCTCTTGCCAAGCCGATCGCGATCGGTGCAATGGCTTTGCGATTAGCCCTGACGCTGCTTGTGGCGCAGGTTCTCGCAAATCACCATGACTCGCCCGTTGCGACGAATCACTTTGCACTTTTCGCAGATCTTCTTGACGCTGGGGTTGACCTTCACGTCTGTCCAATCTCTGTCGAAGCCCATCCTTCGATGGACATGGTTCTCCCAGGCCGGAAAGCCTGGGCAGATCTCTACTTGTAGCGGTAAACGATGCGTCCGCGGGACAGGTCGTAGGGTGAGAGCTCAACGACCACCCGATCCTCGGGAAGGATGCGAATGTAGTGCTGGCGCATCTTTCCACTGATGTGTGCGAGAACCTTGTGACCGTTCTCCAACTCAATGCGGAACATCGCATTGGGCAGGGGTTCGACTACACGACCCTCAACTTCGATGGCCCCGTCTTTCTTCGCCATATCCTCCGCGATCCTGGCTTATAACCTGGTTGTTGACACTTGTTTCCGTTACGGTGATGCGCACAAACGCTGATTTGCCGGCCGGAAACGTAGGCCGGTGAAGGCGAAAATGTGGTGAAAACACTTCCGCCCTGAATCGGGCACGCAAACAACCGGCGCGCAGAGCGCACCGCTGGTCCACTTTACCGGCATATTGTCACCAGGGGCAAATGCCCTTGATCAGGCGAAGTCCAGGCCTAGTTCGCGAGCGAGAACGCGCAACGTTGGAAGTGGGTCGTCGGTGGGCGGAAGTACCTGAATCGCCACGTGATCGGCACCTGCGTCCACGTGCTCGCGCAACAGCTGCGACACCTTCGCCGGCCCGCCTTGCGCAACGAGCGCGTCGATCACGGCATCACTTCCGCCGTTCGCGATATCCGAATCGGTGAAGCCGAGTCGCTTCAGGTTGGCAACATAATTGCTGAGCCGCAGGTACGGGACTGCGACCGTCGGGCGGGCAGTCGCTCGGGCACGGCCCGCATCGTCGTCGAGCACCACCTTGTGCTCCGGCGCGAGGAACGGACCGGAACCAAGAATGGCTCGCGCTTCCTTCGTATGCGCGGGAGTGGTCAGGTATGGATGCGCGCCGGCGGTTCGCTCCGCGGCAAGTCGCAGTACACGTGGACCCAACGCCGCTAAAACTCGACGCTGCTGCGGCACGCCGCCGGCGTCGAGCTCGTCCAGATAGTCGACCAGCGCTTCGTAAGGCTTCTCGTATTCGGTCGTCGCCTCCCGATGTCCGGCCCCGACACCGAGCAGTAGTCGACCGGGAAACTTCGCGTCGATGCGGTGAAAGGACTTGGCGAGCTCACTCGCGTCGGCATTCCAGATGTTGACGATGCCCGTCGCCACGGTGAGCGTCTTCGTCGCGGCAAGTAGCTGTTCCGCTTCCTCGAGAGACGCCGGCGGTGAGCCGCCCAACCAGACTGCCCCGTAACCCAGTTCCTCGATCTCGGCAACGGATACCGGTGAGAACCCTTTGTACCCGCGCCATACGCCGAATGTGCCCAACCCGACATTGCTCATACAGGTCGCAACCAATCGCCACCGACGGTCATTCCATTCGGATCGAAACGGCGGGGCATGTCAGGATCGACCGATGCGAGTGCTTGTACAACGTGTGCGCTCAGCTTCGGTTGCCGTCGACACCGTCATCGTTGCCGACATCGATCCAGGCCCCGATCGCCAGGGCCTGCTGGCGCTTGTCGGCGTCACCCACGACGACTCACCCGCCGTCGCAACGGCATTGGCGCGCAAGTTGTGGGGGTTACGCATCCTCGACGGCGAACTATCGGCGTCCGACCTCGACGCGCCCATCCTTGTTGTCAGCCAATTCACGCTCTACGCGGACACCGCGAAGGGGCGGCGACCCTCATGGTCCGCGGCGGCACCCGGTCCACTCGCAGAACCGCTGGTCGAAACGTTCGCTGCGGCCTTGCGCGATCTTGGCGCGACCGTCGCGACCGGCTCGTTCGGTGCGCACATGCAGGTCAGCCTGGTCAACGACGGACCGGTCACGCTGATGCTCGAAAGCTAGCGGCCTATGCGGGGCGAAGCGTCAGGATTCGCGGACCGTTCTCTGTCACCGCGACGGTATGTTCCCAGTGCGCCGCACGGCTGCCGTCGGTTGTCACGACAGTCCAGTCGTCGTCGAGAATCTTCGTGCGCGAGGTGCCGAGCGTGAGCATCGGCTCGATCGCCAGGACGGAACCAACGACCAGTTCCGGACCCTTTCCAGGCGCACCCTCGTTCGCGAGGAACGGTTCCATGTGCATTTCACGACCAATGCCGTGACCACCGTAACCGTCGACGATGCCGTAATGCCGACCGTGCTCAGCTTCCGCGGCACGAGTCCCGACCTCGATCGCATGGGAAACGTCGGTCAGCCGATTTCCGGGCAGCATCGCCGCGATGCCCGCGTCCATCGACATGCGGGTCGCTTCACTGAGCAAACGATCTGCCTCGATGATGTCGCCGACGCCGAATGTCCAGGCCGAATCTCCGTGCCAGCCATCGAGAATCGCGCCGCAGTCGATGGAGATCAGATCACCGTCGGCGATCACATCGTCGGCAGACGGAATCCCGTGCACCACACGATCATTGATCGACGAGCAGATCGATCCGGTGAAACCGTGATAGCCCTTGAACGACGGTACGGCTCCGGCATCACGGATCACTTGCTCAGCGATCGCATCGAGCTCGAGGGTCGACATGCCGGCCTTCGCCGCTGCACGCACTGCCACGAGCGCGGTGCCGACCACAGCGCCGGCGGCTGCCATCGCATCGAGCTCGCCCAGCGTGCGGAACGGCACGACTTTGCGCTTTCGACCGAACGACATCAGTGGTTCAGCGCAGCGAGGATTCGCTTGTTGACTTCGTCGACCTCGCCGATGCCATCGACATTCACGACCAGACCGTCGTAGTGGTCCAGCAGCGGAGCCGTCTCATCGCGGTACACCCGCAGGCGGTTGCGAATGACATCTTCGCTGTCGTCCGCGCGCCCACGTGCAAGCATGCGGTTCACGACGACGTCCTCGTCGACTACCAACGACACGACCGCATCGAGGGTGGTGCTCAGATCGTCGGCAAGAATCTTCTCAAGCGCCTCGGCCTGGTCGACTGTGCGCGGGAATCCGTCCAATACAAATCCGTTGACAGCGTCGGGCTCTTCGACCCGGGCCTCGACCATACGGTTCGTAAGATCGCTCGGTACGAGGTCGCCGGCGTCGAGATATTTCTTCGCCTCGAGGCCGAGCGGTGTCTCCTGACCGATGTTGGCGCGGAACAGATCTCCCGTGGAGATGTGCGGAACGCCGAGCTTCTCCGACAGCAACACAGCCTGTGTTCCCTTACCTGCACCAGGTGGACCGAGCATGACGAGTCTCATTTGAGGAACCCTTCGTAATTTCGCTGCAAAAGCTGGCTTTCAATCTGCTTGACCGTGTCGAGTCCGACACTGACCATGATCAGCACCGCGGTGCCACCGAACGGCAGGTTCGCGCCGCCCGACGAGCCGATGTCGAGGAACAGGTTAGGTAAGACCGCGACAGTACCCAGATAGATAGAGCCTGGCAGGGTAATGCGGCTCAATACATGGTTCAAATAGTCGGCGGTCGGCCGGCCCGGACGGATCCCTGGGATGAATCCGCCGAACTTCTTCATTTCATCTGCGCGCTCCTCGGGGTTGAACGTGATCGCCACATAGAAGTACGTGAAGAACACGATCAGGCCGAAGTAGATCGCGATGTATACCGGGTTCGACGGGTTCACCAAGTATTGCTGGATGATCTTCTGCCACCAGCTCGGGTTCGCCGCGGTATTCGATGACGTGAGCTGCGCGATCAGGTTCGGCAGATAGAGCAAGGACGACGCGAAGATCACTGGGATGACGCCGGCCTGGTTGACCTTCAGCGGCAAGTACGTAGACGATCCGCCGTACATCTTTCGGCCGACCATGCGCTTGGCGTACTGCACGGGAATTCGACGCTGGCCCTGCTCGACGAAGACGACGCCAACAATGATCAGGAACGCTGCGACGCAGACGAGCGCGAATACGAGACCGCCGCGGCTGTCGAGGATCGACTTGCCTTCGGTCGGGATGCGCGATGCGATGCCCGCGAAGATCAACAGCGACATGCCGTTACCGACACCGCGCTCGGTGACAAGCTCACCGAACCACATGACCATCGCGGCACCCGCGGTCATCACCAACACGATGATGACAAGCCCGAAGATGGTCTGATCGGCGATGATGTCCAGGTCACAGCCCTGCAGCAGCTGACCACGCGATGCGAGCGCGACCAGACCGGTTGCCTGCAGAATCGCCAGCGCGATCGAAAGATAGCGGGTGTACTGCGTCATCTTCGCCTGGCCCGATTGGCCCTCCTTGCGGAGTTCCTCGAACCTGGGGATGACCACAGTCAGCAGCTGAACGATGATGCTCGCGGTGATGTACGGCATGATGCCGATCGCGAAAACGGACAGGTGCAACAACGCACCACCGGAGAAGAGGTTGATCAGCTGGTAGATCCCCGCGGAATCACCGCCAGAAACTTGTTCGACACACAGCTGGACGTTCTTGTAGTCCACCCCTGGTGAGGGCAGTGCAGCGCCGAAGCGATACAGGGCGACCAGACCCAGCGTGAAGAGGATCTTCCGCCTCAAGTCCGGGGTCCTGAAGGCCGACACGAAGGCGGAAAGCACTAATCCTCCTAGCGGGCGACAAAGCCGCGCCGTGGCTCAATGGACATCGCCGCGACCTCGCTCAGCTAGCTGAGCCGGTCATCGACATGTCTAGGCAGACAACTCTTGAACTCTAACAGTGGCTCGGGTAGTGCTCGGTGGCGTGCCTCGCGGCTGCTCACCCGGAATGGCCGTGCTGCAGCTTGGCGCTACAGCACGGCCATCCGTGGGTTTGCTACTTCGCGAGTTCGGTGGAGGTACCACCGGCGGCAGCGATCTTTTCCTTCGCTGCGCCGGTGAACTTGTTCACCGTTATCTGTACAGCAACGCTCAGTTCGCCGTCGCCGAGAACCTTGACGAGCTGGTTCTTACGGACAGCGCCCTTGGCAACGAGATCCTCGACCGTGATCTGTCCACCCTCGGGGAACAGGCGGGCGATATCGCCGACGTTGACGACCTGGTACTCGGTACGGAACGGGTTGGTGAAGCCCTTGAGCTTGGGCAGCCGCATGTGCAACGGCATCTGCCCACCCTCGAAGGCTGCAGGCACATTCTTCCGCGCCTTGGTGCCCTTGGTACCGCGACCAGCGGTCTTACCGCGCTTGCCACCTTCACCACGACCGACGCGAATCTTCGCGGACTTGGCTCCGGGGGCGGGACGCAAATGGTGCAACTTGATGGTCATTCGCTGACCTCCTCAACAGTTACGAGGTGGCGCACAACGTTGATCAGACCGCGGTTCTGCGCATTGTCCTCACGCACAACCGTCTGACGGATGCCCTTGAGTCCGAGCGTGCGCAGGCTGTCGCGCTGGTTCTGCTTGACGCCGATCTTGCTCTTGATCTGGGTTACCTTCAGCTCAGCCATGGCTTGCGCTCCCTGCTGCCAGTCTGCGCGCACGCAACATGCCGGCCGGTGCGACGTCCTCGATGGGCAGACCGCGACGGGCCGCCACTTCTTCTGGACGCTGCAGGCTCTTGAGAGCCGCGACCGTTGCATGCACAACGTTGATTGCGTTGTCGCTACCGAGCGACTTGGACAGGATGTCGTGAATTCCCGCGCACTCGAGCACTGCGCGGCACGCGCCACCGGCGATCACACCGGTACCCGGGCTTGCCGGACGCAGCATGACAACGCCGGCTGCGGCCTCGCCCTGCACGGGGTGAACGATGGTGCTGCCGATCATCGGGACGCGGAAGAAGCTCTTACGAGCCTCCTCGACACCCTTCTGGATGGCCGCGGGAACTTCCTTGGCCTTGCCGTATCCGACACCGACCAAACCGTTGCCGTCACCGACGATCACCAGGGCGGTGAAGCTGAAGCGACGACCACCCTTGACGACCTTGGAAACACGGTTGATAGCGACGACGCGCTCGAGCTGATTGCTCTTCTCAGCGGCGTTTCCGCCACGTGAGTCGCGGCCGTCACGGCCTCCACGTCCACCACGGTTGTCGCCGCGGTTATCCGTGCTTGGTCCATTCGCTCCGGCGGGTCCGCTTCCGCCGTCACGCCTTTGACGTCCCGGCATCAGGCTTTCCTTCCATTGTTCGAGAATCCAGGTGTGTGCATCATCATCATCAGAACTTCAACCCGCCTTCGCGAGCTGCATCCGCGAGAGCCGCGATCCGACCGTGGTAGCCGTGGCCACCGTGATCGAATACGACAGTCTCGACGCCGGCGGCCTTGGCGCGCTCGGCGATCAACTGTCCGACCTTCGCGCTGAGGGTCTTCTTGTCGCCCTCGGCGGCACGCAGGTCCGTCTCGGTGGTCGACGCCGCTGCCAACGTGCGGCCGGCGAGGTCGTCGATGAGCTGCACGTGGATGTGGCGCGACGAACGGTTCACGACCAGGCGCGGACGGTCGGGCGTACCCGAGACCTTCTTGCGCAGGCGGAAGTGGCGACGGGCCTTCGACAGCCGACGCGTCGTGGACGCGTCCTTGCCCAGCGGAATGCGCTTGGCTTTCTGGTTTTCGGTCTGTTGGCTTGTCATATCACTTACCCGTCTTTCCGACCTTGCGGCGGATCTGCTCACCCTCGTAGCGAACGCCCTTGCCCTTGTACGGGTCGGGACGACGCAAACGACGGATGTTGGCCGAAATCTGACCGACCTTCTGCTTGTCGATGCCCGAAACCGTGAACCGGGTGGGGGTTTCGACTGTGAAGGTGATGCCTTCGGGGGCTTCGATCGGCACGGGGTGGCTGTAACCGAGCGCGAATTCAAGGTTGCTGCCCTTGAGCGCGACACGGTAACCGACGCCGTGGATCTCCATCTTCGTGGTGTAGCCCTGAGTCACACCGGTGATCAGGTTGGCCACGAGGGTCCTGGTGAGGCCGTGCAGCGCGCGGCTGCGGCGCTCGTCATCCGGACGCGTGACGCTCAAGACGCCATCTTCGCCCTTGCTGACCGAGATCGGCTCGGCAACGGTCAATGCGAGGGAACCCTTGGGTCCCTTGACCGCGACATTCTGCCCATCGATGTTCACGTCAACGCCCGCAGGGACGGTGATCGGAAGCTTTCCAATACGCGACATAGTGTTGGCCCCTTACCAGACGTAGGCGAGGACTTCCCCGCCCACTCCCTGCTTGGCCGCCTGGCGATCGGTGAGCAGACCAGTCGACGTGGAGATAATCGCCACGCCGAGGCCGCCTAGGACCTTGGGCAGGTTGGTGGATTTCGCGTACACACGCAGTCCGGGCTTCGAGACACGGCGCACGCCGGCAAGGCTGCGCTCACGGCTCGGGCCGTATTTGAGGTCGACGATGAGGGTCTTGCCCACCTCGGCGTCCTCTGTGCGGAAGTCGGAGATGTAGCCCTCACGCTTGAGGATCTCGGCGATGTTCGCCTTGATCTTCGAGTGGGGCAGCTTCACCTCGTCGTGGTACGCCGAGTTGGCGTTGCGCAGACGCGTCAGAAAGTCTGCGATCGGATCGGTCATGGTCATAGTTCGACCTCGACACCTTTCTCGCTGCGGTTCCCATGCAACATCGCCCTGCTCTTTCGAGCGGGCCGATCGTGGGCCTTCAGCAATTCGGCTGGTCCGGTCGACAGTTGCCGACCGGGATGAACTCGCGTCGCAAGGAACTCGAAGGCACGTCTGTATCTCCGGTGCCAGGGCAACCGCTCTAGTGTAGGCAAACTCGCAGCGTGAGCCAAATTGAGATCCGGACTCACACTCGGCCTCCGAGCAGCATCTACGGCAGCCGGCCACAGATGACGAGATAAGCGCCGATAGATCAGCGCTTAATCGACTTATACGCTCATAAATAAGCCAATATTCAGTACAATCGAGTCCATGGATCACCGAACGCCCACGCCACCAGCAGTACGAAGGGCGGCATCCGGTATGGGCGACCACATTCGCACGTGGCGACAGTTGCAGCGGCTCCCCCAGAAAGTCGTCGCCGAACGGGCTGGTATATCAATCTCGACGCTGCGAAGGATCGAACAGGGTGACCCAGGAATCAGTCTGGAGGCACTGATGCGCGTTGCCCGCGGACTGGGCCAACTCGACGCGCTCGCATCCGCAATTGATCCGCTGCACACTGACCTCGGCCGACTTCTCGCCGAGCAATCGCTTCCGCGACGCGTCCGATGAATACGACGACAGAGGTGTACGTCGAGATCGACGGAATCACCTTGCGCGCCGGAACGGCCAGGTTCCCGTCGACGACAAGAGGTGGTCGGCAACCGTCTTCGTTCGAGTACAACGCGTCGTATCTGGCCAACTCGCTCGCCTATCCGTTGGACCCCGATCTGCCATTAAGCACTGGATTGCAATACCGGAGCAGCGGCCTGTTCGGAGCCTTCGGCGATTCCGCACCGGATCGCTGGGGTAGGAGATTGATCGAGCGCGGGCTCGCATCAGAAGTCGGCGAGCGACGATTCCTTTCCGACGCCGACTACCTACTCTCAGTCGATGACACACTCCGTCACGGCGCGATCCGTTTCCGGACAGCAGAGGGCCCCTGGATGACCACCGGCAGCAAAATTCCCCGCGTCATCGATCTTCCTGCGCTGGCAAACCGCGCGCGCAATGTCGACGCAGATCCACACGCGTCAGTGAAGGCGCTGCTGGACGCGGGCTCCGCCACCCTCGGCGGAGCCCGCCCCAAGGCAACCGTTATCGACGGCACCTCCCTTTGGGTCGCCAAGTTCACCCGGATCCGCGATCTGGACGAGTGGAATGTCATCGGGATGGAAAAGACCGCACTCGATTTGGCGGCACAAGTCGGGATAACCGTTCCGTCGCGCAGACTCGTCGGTGACACGCTGTTGCTGCATCGCTTCGACCGCGACGGCGACCGACGCATCGGGTATCTGAGCGCAATGTCGCTGCTCGGCCGATCCGACGGGAACGCCGCCGACTATTTGGATATCGCACTCGAACTCGACGGAGTGTCGGCTGCGCCTGACCAAGATTTGCGCGAACTATGGTTGCGCGCCGCGTTTTCCGTCGCGGTGCACAACACCGATGATCATCTTCGCAATCACGGCTTCCTCCGCAACCGACGCGGCTGGCAGCTCTCCCCATTGTTCGATGTGAACCCGAACCCGATCACGGACGAGCAGCGGGCAACAGCCATCGGCGGCGCCAACACACCGATGGACGAGTTCGCGGCCTTGATCGAGAACGCAGCGTACTTCCGAATGTCACGAGATTCGGCCGCCGCATCGCTGCACAAAATCGATGGCATCGTCAGCGGATGGCGATCGATAGCCGCATCCAACAACGTTGCACCGAAGGATATTTCGCTGCTGGAGGATGCAATCGAGCTTGCGCTCAGCGCGCTGCGAGCGTCGATGTAGGGGTCCGCCGCACGGGCTTCAGCGAGCGGACTGGCGACAGCTCGTCGTGTGATCGCCGCTACTCGAACAAGCCCCGGATATCCGCGGCGGTGAGACCCGAGCCCAGCATCGTGTCAGCATCCATGACGTTCGCGATGAGTTCTGCCTTCTTGGCCTTGAGTGCCATCACCTTCTCTTCGATGGTGTCCTTGGCGATCAGCCGGTACACGAACACGTTGCGCGTTTGACCGATCCGATTGGTCCTATCCACGGCTTGCGCCTCGGTCGCTGGGTTCCACCACGGATCGAGCAGGAAGACATAGTCCGCATCAGTGAGGTTGAGCCCGAATCCGCCCGCCTTCAAACTGATCAGGAACACCGGTGCGCCACCGGACTTGAACTCATCGACGACACTCCCGCGGCCTCGCGTCGATCCGTCGAGATAGCTGTAGGCGATGCTTCGCTGTCCAGGCGAGCGCGCACCTTGGCAAGGAATCCCGTGAACTGACTGAACACCAGGGCACGGTGGCCACCGTCGATCACATCGCGCAACTGCTCGAGCAACGCGTCAATCTTCACAGAGGGCACGTTGTCGGATCCGCCGGCGATCAAGCTGGCATCGAGACTCAACTGACGCAATAGGGTGAGCGAGCGGAAGATGGTGAACCGGTTCCGATCCAATCGTCGATCAGACCGAGAACCTTCGCCCGTTCGCGCTGCAAGTGCGTTTCGTAGATCTTCCGATGGCGCGGATGCAGCTCCAATTCCAACACCTGTGACAGTTTCGCGGGAAGGTCAGGGGCGACTTGATCCTTGGTCCGGCGCAGCAGCAACGGCTTGATCCGACGCCGTAGTTGGGCAAGGCGTTCGGCGTCGCCCTGCTTCTCGATCGGCTTGCGATAGTAGTCACCGAAACTCTTGACACTGGCAAACAGTTCGGGCGCGGTGATCGACAGCAGCGCCCACAGCTCCGTCAGGTTGTTCTCCATGGGAGTGCCGGTGATCGCAAGCTTGAACGGCGCCGGCAAGGTGCGGGCGCACCGGTATGTTTTCGCCTGGTGGTTCTTGACGAACTGCGCCTCGTCCACAATCAGTCCTGCCCAAGGCAACTCGGCGTAGCGGTCGAAATCCAGCCGGAACCGCGTATAGGACGTGATCACGACATCGGCGCCGACCATCGCCTCCCCCGCGCTCCCGAACCCCCGCTCATCCGAACTTCGCCGCCGCACTCGCGCAAAACGATTGAGTACCCTGGCGTTATGACGAGCCTCGCGCGCGGAGAGAACCGCCCCGTGCCGGCCGATCAGATGACGATCACGGTTGCGTCGGCGTCGTCCGTCGACGTGTCGGCATTGTTGCTCGGCCGCGACGGCCGCGTTCGTTCGGACTTGGACCTCGTGTTCTTCAACAACCCGGTCGGTCCAGGCGTCACATACCTGCACGGACACGGCGCCGGCGATGTTGTGCAAGTGGATACGCGCGCACTCCCGGCCGATGTCGATACGGTCGCCGTCACCGCCAGTCTCGACGGTTCAGGACCGGCCACCTTCGCCGCGGCGGGTTCCATCGTGGCGACCGTCGGGGACCTGACCTTCCAGATGAGCGGGCTGACCACCGAATCCGCTCTCGTATGTATCGAGATCTACCGGCGTGCCGATGCCTGGAAAGTTCGAGCGGTCGGTCAGGGCTACGACGACGGACTGGCCGCAATCGCAACAGCATTCGGCATCGACATCGAGGACCACGACGAGCCGGCACCACCGCCGACTCCACCTGTCGCACCCCCGACTCCCCCGCCGCCGCCTCAGCAAGGAGCACCGCCCATGAGGAGTGACCTGTTCGACGCCAGCCATGCCGAAGTGACCGGTCAAGGCATTCAGAAACAGGGCGGCAAGATGTGCAAGGTCGCCATGAACGGCGAGGTGATGGCCCGAGCCGGATCGATGGTCGCATACCAGGGCGACTTGCGATTCGAGGCGCTCGGATCAGGCGGAATCGGCAACGTGATCCGGCAACGACTCTCGGGTGAGGGAGTGCCGCTGATGAAAGTCAGCGGCCGCGGTGACCTCTTCCTTGCCGACGCCGCCTCCGACGTCCACCTGATCGACCTCGACGGATCCGACGGACTGACGATCAACGGCGCAAACGTATTGGCGTTCGAATCGACGCTCTCGTACCGGATCGGTCGCGTCCAAGGTGCCGCAATGAGCAGCAACGCTGGTTTGTTCAACTGCATCTTCACCGGGCAGGGCAGGATCGCCATCACCACCCACGGCGTGCCGGTGGTCCTCACCGTGGATCAGCCGACGTACGCGGATCCGCAAGCTGCGGTCGCCTGGACATCCAGCCTGCAGACCTCGGTCAAGAGCAACGACAGTTTCAATCTTGGCACGCTCATGGGCCGGAGCACGGGCGAGCGTTTCACGCTGGCCTTCTCGGGCCAGGGATTTGTGGTCGTTCAGCCGTCGGAGCAGCCACCCGGCGGCCTCATCGGCGGAACCGGCGGCGGCCAGCAATCCGGCGTCGGCGGTGCGCTCGGCGGACTACTCGGTCGGTGAAACACGAATAGGTGGTTATCCGACCAACGCCCGAGAGCGCAGACGGATAACCACCTGTTCGAAGTGGGTCCTAGTTACCAGGAGCTCTTGCGAACACCTGGGAGCTCGCCGCGGTGCGCCATCTCACGAAGGCAGATACGGCACAGGCCGAACTTACGGAAGACCGCGTGGGGGCGGCCGCACCGCTGGCAGCGGGTGTAACCGCGAACCTTGAACTTCGGCTTCTTGTTGGCCTTGTTGACCAGGGCTGTCTTCGCCATGCTCAGTTCTCCTTGAACGGGAAGCCGAGGTGCTTGAGCAGGGCACGGCCTTCTTCGTTGTTGGTCGCAGTGGTCACAACGGTGATGTCCATACCGCGCGGCCGGTCGATCTTGTCGACGTCGATTTCGTGGAACATGGACTGCTCGTTGAGACCGAAGGTGTAGTTGCCGTTGCCGTCGAACTGCTTCGGCGACAAACCACGGAAGTCCCTGATACGCGGGAGCGCAATCGACGTGAGTCGGTCGAGGAATTCCCACATGCGATCGCCGCGCAGCGTGACGCGCGCACCGATCGGCATACCTTCGCGCAGCTTGAACTGTGCGATGGACTTGCGGGCCTTGCGGATCTCCGGCTTCTGGCCGGTGATCAGCGCGAGGTCGTTGACCGCACCGTTGATCAGTTTCGCGTCGCGGGCGGCGTCACCGACACCCATGTTGACGACAACCTTGACCACGCCGGGGATCTGCATGACGTTGGCGAAGTTGAACTCTTCGTTCAGCGCTGCCTTGATTTCCTCGCGGTACCGAACCTTGAGGCGCGGCTGTGTTTTCGTGTGCGCAGAATTCTCTACGGTGGTCATCAGATGTCCTTCCCGCTCTTACGGGAGATCCGAACCCGCTTGCCGTTCTCGTCCGTGCGGTAGCCCACGCGAGTCGAGTTGCCGTCGGAGTCCACGACTGCCACGTTCGACACGTGGATCGGGGCTTCCTGGGTCACGATTCCGCCCGAAGACGCGCCACGCTGGTTGGCGGATACGGCGGTGTGCTTCTTGATCCGGTTAACGCCCTCGACGAGGACCTTGTCGGTCGCGGGGTAGGCCTGAATGACCTTGCCCTTCGCGCCCTTGTCCTTGCCCGAGATGACGAGAACGGTATCGCCCTTGTGCACCTTCATTTAGAGCACCTCCGGTGCCAGCGAGACGATCTTCATGAACTTCTTGTCGCGCAGCTCGCGGCCGACCGGGCCGAAGATGCGGGTGCCACGCGGGTCGTTGTCGGCCTTGATGAGGACGGCAGCGTTCTCGTCGAACTTGATGTAGCTGCCGTCGGCGCGCCGACGCTCTTTGGTTGTGCGAACGATGACGGCCTTGACGACCTCACCCTTCTTGATGTTTCCGCCCGGGATGGCGTCTTTCACGGTGCCGACAATGATGTCGCCGATCCCGGCATAGCGACGCCCGGAACCACCGAGAACGCGGATGCACAAGATTTCCTTTGCACCCGTGTTGTCGGCGACACGCAGTCGCGACTCCTGCTGAATCACTAACTTCTCCTTGACCTGGAATTGACGCACGCCGGATTACCGACCCGACGGGCATGGTCGTGTTGCCACCCGTACGCGCGCCTGCCTGCGGTTTTGCGACCACAGGGGGTTCACTGCCGGATCGCGAGTACATGGCACTCGCAGGCAACCGCACAAGTCTAGGCGAAACCGCAGGTCGAAACCAAATCGGGGTCCACGTCGGGCGTCAGAGTGCACCGCGGCCCCGAATTTGACTGCAACGGCACTCTTCATGATCAGATATGCTCAGTTAGGTTTACCTATCCATACCAACTAGGAGTGTCAATGATTCGCCGTCTCTTCGCAGGCTCGATGGCAGCTGCAGCGATTGTCGTTTCGGCAGGGTCCATCGCCGTCGTCACCGCGCCTACGGCTATTGCTGCTCCTGCTGCCCCGAGCCCCGGCGAGCTGCAGGGCAAGTTGCAGTCCGCGCTCAACGGCAACTCGGCCGAGCTCGAATCCGGCGACTCGAGCCAGCTCAGCGTCGTCACCCAGCGCATCAGCCAGATTCCCGGCTACTCGTGGGATGTTTCCGGACCGGTGAACGTCGACGGCGGCGTGCTGTCGGCGACCTTGCACAGCCGCCTCGGCACCTACGACTACCCCGTGCTGCTGACCTGGAAGGACATCGGCGGGACGTGGAAGCTGTCGCAGGAGAGTCAGAACGAGATCATCTCCATCGCAACTCTGCAGTGGAACTGATTCGCCCGCAGCTCTGAAATACGCCGCTTCCCCATGGGGGCGGCGTTTTTCGTGCTAGACAGCCGGATCTCCCGAACCCCTGAAACACTGCAGGCCCGCCCCCAGTGGGGACGGGCCTGCAGTAGCTGTAGCTGTTTACTTGGCGCGCTCGAGAACCTCGACCAAACGCCAGCGCTTTGTCGCCGACATCGGGCGGGTCTCCATGAGCTGAACGCGGTCGCCGATACCGGCAGTGCCGGCCTCGTCGTGCGCCTTCACCTTGGTGGTCCGACGGATGATCTTGCCGTAGAGCGGGTGCTTGACCCGGTCTTCCAGCTCGACCACGATCGTCTTTTCCATCTTGTCCGAGACCACGTAACCGACGCGAATCTTGCGGCGGTTGCGATCTTCAGTCTTCGTGCTCAATACT
>JBBSKP010000030.1:0-31707 GCA_038256175.1 Mycobacteriales bacterium | reverse complement strand
GTGCTGTTTCTATGGTTAGGGAGTTTTGAGAATGGGTCGGATGTTCGGCACAGATGGAGTGCGCGGTCTTGCGAACGAAACGTTGAGCCCTGAGCTCGCGTTGCGGATCGCCAGCGCTGCGGCACAGGTGCTGGCATCGGACTCGGACGGGGTAAGACCGGTAGCCGTGGTCGGGCGCGATCCGCGCGCGAGCGGTGAAATGCTCGAAGCTGCGGTCACCGCAGGGCTCACTGCGGCCGGCGTCGACGTCGTGCTCGTCGGTGTGCTGCCGACCCCGGCGGTCGCGTACTTGACCGGGGTTTACGAGGCAAGCCTCGGAGTGATGATCTCCGCCTCGCACAATCCGATGCCCGACAACGGGATCAAGATCTTCGCCGCAGGCGGACACAAACTCGACGACGAGGCAGAAGACCGCATCGAGGCAGTACTCAAAGCCGGTCCCACTCGCAGGCCCACGGGCGCCGGAATCGGCCGGGTCACCAGTGCCGATGCCGGACCGCGCTATCTCGACCACCTCGCAGGCGCCCTCACCGATCGGCTCGACGGACTGACCGTCGTTGTCGACTGCGCGCACGGAGCCGCATCGGTTGTCGGACCGGATGCGTATCGAGCAGCGGGTGCGAATGTCATCGCGATCAACGCAACGCCGAGCGGCCTCAACATCAACGACGGCTGTGGCTCCACCCATATGGGCGACCTGCAGAAGGCTGTTGTCGCGCATGGCGCCGACGCGGGAATCGCACACGACGGCGACGCCGATCGTTGCCTCGCAGTAGATTCCACCGGCGCCCTCGTCGACGGCGACGCCATCATGGCGGTACTCGCCGTTGCCATGAGCGAGTCAGGGCAACTCGCCGAGAACACCCTCGTCACCACCGTCATGAGCAACCTCGGGCTGCACATCGCGATGCGGAAGGCCGGCATCGCCGTCCGCACCACCTCGGTCGGCGATCGCTACGTGCTCGAGGAACTGCGCAGCGGTGAGTACAGCCTCGGTGGCGAACAATCCGGCCATGTCGTGATTCCCGAGTTCGGTACCACAGGCGACGGGATTCTCACCGCGCTGCTCTTGTTGGCCAGGATGACCAATACCGGCAAGTCGCTCGCCGAACTGGCAGGTGTTATGACGACCTTGCCTCAGGTTCTCGTGAATGTTCCGGTGTCCGACAAGGCCGCCGTCGCGGCCGCGCCGCAGGTCGCCGCGGCGGTCGCGGAAGCTGAACGGACACTTGGTGACGCGGGCCGAGTGTTGTTGCGCCCCAGTGGAACCGAGCAGCTGGTTCGGGTGATGGTCGAGGCGACCGAGCCCGCGCTTGCCCGCCAACTTGCCGATGATCTCGCCGGGTTGGTCGCGTCGGTCTGATTGGGTGGAATTCACCCCAAGCGCGCAGGCATACTCTTTTCACTATGCCGACGTCGATACCTGGCACGATTCCCGATGCCGATGAACATGTCGAACTGAGCCCAGCCGAAATTGTCAACGGTCTCACCGCTGAGCAGGTAGCCGAGCGGGTCGCTTCTGGCCGCACCAACGATGTCCCCGACCGGTCCGGGCGATCGGTGCGCGACATCGTTCGTGCGAACGTCTTCACCCGCATCAACGCGATCCTCGGCGTGCTGCTGGCGATCGTCTTGTCGACGGGTTCGCTGATCAACGGCATGTTCGGGCTTTTGATCATCGCCAACAGTGGGATCGGCATCGTCCAGGAACTGCGGGCCAAGAGGACGCTGGATCGGCTTGCGATCATCGGCCAGGCAAAGCCGATCGTGCGGCGCGATGGAGTCGCACGCGAGGTGGCCCCCAACGAGGTTGTGCAGGACGACATCATCGAACTCGGACCGGGAGACCAGATCGTGGTCGACGGGCTCGCGGTCGAGGCGGCGGCCCTCGAGGTCGACGAGTCGATGCTCACCGGCGAATCCGATCCGGTGGACAAGGCGCCGGGAGATCAGGTGCTCTCCGGCAGTTTTGTGGCTTCTGGCGGTGGCGCGTATCGCGCGACGCGGGTCGGCGCGCACGCGTACGCCGCTCAACTTGCCGAAGAGGCAAGCAAATTCACGCTGGTCCATTCCGAGTTGCGCACGGGCATCGATCAGATTCTCAAGTTCATCAGCTATCTGTTGGTGCCTGCCGGCTTGCTGATCATCTACAACCAGTTGTTCTCGAGCGGTGAAAGTCTTCGCGACGGCGTGCTCGGCATGGTCGCCGCACTGGTGCCGATGGTGCCCGAAGGGCTCGTGTTGATGACCTCGTTGGCGTTCGCGGTCGGGGTCGTCCGTCTCGGTAAGCGGCAATGCCTCGTGCAGGAACTGCCCGCGATCGAGGGGCTCGCGCGAGTCGATGTGGTGTGCGCCGACAAGACCGGAACCTTGACTGAGAACGGCATGCGGCTGTCCGAGGTGCGCATCGTCAGCGATTCCGGCGACGACGATTCCGGTGATGACGTCGTCGTCCGCCAGGCGCTCGCCGCCATGGCCGCGGGCGATCCGCGACCGAACGCCAGCGTATTGGCCATCGCGGAGGGCCTGCCGGATCTTCCCGGCTGGACCGGGACTGCTGTCGCTCCGTTTTCCTCAGCGAAGAAGTGGAGCGGCGCGTCGTTCGGCGAGCACGGGAACTGGTTGCTTGGGGCGCCCGATGTCTTGCTGGATTCGGCCAGTGCGGTTGCGCGCCAGGCGGAGCACGCCGGGTCGGGTGGACTGCGGGTGTTGCTGCTCGGCAGTAGTGACCAGTCCGTCGATGCCGAGGCTGCTCCGGGAGTGGTGACCCCGCGCGCCTTGGTGGTGCTCGAACAGCGGGTCCGTCCCGACGCGCGCGAAACCTTGGACTACTTTGCGGACCAGCGGGTCACGGTGAAGGTGATCTCCGGTGACAACGCGGTGTCTGTCGGCGCTGTCGCAGGATCGCTCGGCCTGCTGGGTGGCGAGAACGCAGTGGATGCCCGGACTTTGCCCGCCGAGCAGGATGCGCTCGCGGACACACTCGAAGCGAACACCACGTTCGGTCGGGTCACTCCGGCACAGAAGCGGGCGATGGTGGCGGCGCTGCAGTCTCGCGATCACACGGTCGCGATGACCGGCGACGGTGTGAACGATGTGCTCGCGCTCAAGGATGCCGATATCGGCGTCGCCATGGGTGCGGGGAGTCCGGCAACCCGGGCTGTGGCCCAAATCGTGTTGTTGGACAACAAGTTCGCCACGCTGCCGTACGTCGTCGGTGAGGGACGTCGCGTGATCGGCAACATCGAACGGGTCTCCAACCTCTTCCTCACCAAGACCGTGTACTCGGTTCTGCTCGCGCTGGCGGTCGGCATCAGCGGAGTGCTGTCGAAGATCTTCGGGTTCGATCCGATGCCGTATCCGTTCCAACCGATTCACGTCACGATCGCTGCGTGGTTCACGATCGGAATCCCGGCGTTCGTCCTGTCGCTAGCCCCGAACAACGAGCGTGCACGGAGTGGATTCGTCCGGCGGGTGATGCTGTTGGCCGTGCCATCCGGGGTGATCGTCGGCTCCGCGACCTTCATCACTTATTTCCTGACCTACGCGGGTGCTTCGGCCACCGAGTCGGAGAAGACGCAATCGTCCACCTCGGCGCTGCTGACGCTGATCCTGGTCGCGCTGTGGGTGCTCGCCGTCGTCGCGCGTCCGTATGCGACGTGGAAGTTGATTCTCATCGGAGTGTCGGCGTTGGCGTATCTGCTGATCTTCTCGTTGCCGTTCACGCGTGATGTCTTCATGCTCGACCCGACCAACGCCGCGTACACCGCAATCGCGCTGACGTCGGCGGCAATCGGGTGCGCCTGTGTCGAGGCCGCGTGGTGGATCGACGGTGCGATCACCGGGGTACGCCGACCGTTCTTTCAGAGTCGAGACTGATCGGGCCCCGATGGAACCGGACCGGATCGCAGCGCGTCATAGTTAGCATGGTGGACATCAATCTCGACGCCGTGAACGGCGTGGCGAACGTGTTGAACTCGTCGTCGGACGTGATCGGCGGTCTGGGTAAGAAGATTGACGATTTCGCATTCGGTGCCGGTAGCGCGGGCCGCAATCATGGCGATGACGGCAAGGCGGTTGCAGCCGGATACGACCGACTCGCGGAATCCCTGCGGGCATGGTCGCGAAGTTCGGCCGACATCGGAAACAGCATTCGTGGAAACGCTCTGAACTATCAGGCGCAAGACGATACGAATTCGCGTGCTGTGCGGAGTATTTCCGTTGAGTGACAACCGTGCCGACGTTCGCGCGGGTGCGAGCGTCGACGAGTTACTCGACGACGGGGCTCAGGGTCTGCTCTTCTTCGAAGAGTTTCTTCCCAAATACCAACGCTGGGTTGGCAAGACGGCTTTGAGCCGCGACAGGTTGAATGCGCAGTACGACATGCAGCGCGGGATGAACCTCGACGCGTTGACAAGCGACGCGGACGACGTGAAATTCACGCTCGCCGAAGCCGACAAGCAGTTGACCGAGCAAACCAGTCGCGCCGCGATTCTGGCGTCGTCCTGGACAGGAACCGCAGCCGACGGCGCACATCGGCAGCTGACGAACCACCTTGCCCGGGCTCGGACCGATCGCGACGCGATGGGTGATGCGCACGAGGCGATGACTGCTGCGGCTGCGAAGCTGCGAGAGATCGTGACCGACAAGGTGAACACGATCCGCATCTACGACTGGCATCACATCGACGGAAAGACACCAGGCCAGGTCGACGACATCATCGCCGGTGCCAAGTCCTCGACGCTTCCCGTCAATCCGTTCGGCAGTGACCTCCGCGAACGGTTGCAGGATATTTTCGGTATCTCGCAGTGGCAGGACGCATCTACGAATGCGGTCGCCGCGCTATTCGCCGGAGAGAGCGGAACGGCGGAAATCATCGACCATTGCAAGAACTGGTTGAACGGTGTGTTCGTTCCGGCATTCGAAGGTCACGTCCAGAACTTCGAGCAGGCCAACACAATTGCCGCGAACCGGATTCACGACATCTACACCGAACTGAGCGTGGCGCTCAACGGCGTCGACGCCACGTCGTACCCGCCGACCGGTGATTCAGGTGTCCCGCAGCCCGCCACCCCGAGCGCGAACCCGCCCGTCCAGAGTCCCGGTCAGCAGCCTGGGGCGAGCCCTGTTCAGGCAACTTCCCCCTCCAGTGTGACGCCGACACAGGTAGCACCCTCGATTTCGGCAGCGCCGTCGATTTCGGCGTCCTCTGGGCTCGGTTTGCCTGCGCTCGGTCTACCCGACATATCCCAAATTAGTTCTCTCGTAAGCGGTCTCGCCGAAGGAGCAACCAAAGCGGTCGAGGCGATCGGTGATGCTGCAGGCGCAGCGATCGAGGACGTTGTCGAGCACCTGAAACCGGTCGAGGGCGACGACAGCAACAACAACGACAACAACAACGACAACAACAACGACAACAACAACGACAACAACAACGACAACAACAACGACGACAACAACAACGATGCGGAGTTCGAACTCGGTGGGCATCATGTCAAAGTCGAGATGGGACCAGACGGCCAGGCGACGATCGAGGTCGTCGGTGCCGACGGCCAGGCGAAGACATATGGCCTCTCGATCGACGAGAAGGGTGTTCCGGTCATTTCGACTCCCGAAGGGGCAGGTGCACCCGCAGCTCCGGCGACCCAGCCGATCGAAGCTGAGCCCGCTGCGCCCGGGGATCCAGTCGCACCTGCCGAGCAGGCGCCCACACAGTTGGGTGCGGGCATGTTGGGTGCGCGTACGCAGCGCGAAGATCAGCCGGCGAGCGACCGTGAGCCGACGTCACCGCACCCTGAACCTGATTCCGGAGCCGAACTTGCCGAGGCAGGTCCACTGTGAGCCGGGCCGACAACATCGAACAGATCGCTGCCGATCATCGGGTGGCGTCGCAACAATTGCGCGCACAGATAGCGGAGACCAACGCCAGAGCCGCGGCCAAGTCGCACGAGCTGGTTCTCGCGGCCGTTCGGGCGGCACAGGAACGAGCCGAGCCGGCGTACGAGCAGGTAGTGCAGCCGGTGACCCGGCATTCCGACGAAATCGACGAGTCGGATGAGGACTATCGCCCCAAGAGCTGGCTTATCTGACCGATCGGCGACTTCTTCTCATGCTCGTCTTCCTCGGCGAACGGATCGACGATGTGCGTCTTGGGAATCGAGGCTTCCGGATCGGCGAAGTCCTTGTACTTCTTGTCGCCGGTCAGAGTGAAAAGCAGGTAACCGGTGAGCAGCGCCCTGGTGATCTTCTGTGTCTTCGGTTCGGGCTTGCCTGCGCCGAGCGCGCTCAGAACGCGACGGCCTTCCATGAGCCCGTTGCCGCTTGCCTTCTCGATGGACCGAAGCGTGGCAGGTCCGCCCCACGCGGCGGCAAGGTCGACGGCGTTCGAGGCGATGGCGTCGATGTCCGTCGCACCGGCAAGGATGAGCGCGGGCGCAGTGATGTCTGCGGCGACAGACTCCGACGCAGGCGAGGTGGGCGCGGGAAACAGCGCCGCAACCGCTGCGATGCCGGAACGGCGCGATGCTGCAAGGACGGCCGCCCCAGCTCCCATGCCGTGGCCCGCCACAGCTAGCCGGTCTGGATGGACGCTGATGTCACCACCCCCGAGGCGAACGCCGACACAGATGTCGAGGGTCGTCCGTAGGTCCGTTGCCAGTCCGGTGTGGGACGGGATGAGGCCGCGTTCGCTGTTCGGTGCGGCCGCAACGATGCCCCATGACGCGAGATGCTGGAGCAACTTGCGGTAGTTATCCACGTTGCTCATCCAGCCGTGGCCGAAGGCGACAGCGGGTAAGCCGAGCCCCTGCGCTGGGGTGTAGACGATCCCTGGTTGCCCAGCGAGCGCGAGATCACCCCGCAGCACGCGGTGCGGTCCGCGGTTGGAGAGTACCGATACGAGCGATTTCACAGAAGACGCCACGTGGGAGACGTTATCCGACGACCAAGTACCCTGTTGAACCATGTGCGGAATCGTTGGGTATGTCGGTCACCGCCAAGCGCTGGGAGTTGTCGTGGAGGCGCTGCGACGTATGGAATATCGCGGTTACGACTCCGCGGGCATCGCAATCCTGGATGGTGCCGGTGGCACCGCGATCGAGCGCAAGGCTGGTCGGCTCGCCAATCTGGAGGCCGAACTCGATGAGATCGGTGCCGATAAGTTCGTCGGCACAACAGGTATGGGTCATACCCGTTGGGCCACCCACGGTCGCCCGACAGATCGCAACGCGCATCCGCATCGGGATGCAAGCGAGAAAGTCGCGGTAGTTCACAACGGCATCATCGAGAACTTCGCACCGCTGCGCGCCGAGCTCGAGCAGCTCGGTGTCGAGTTCCACAGCGACACCGACACCGAAGTTGCCGTGCACATGCTCGCAACTGCTTACGCGAACGGGCCGACCGCAGGAGACTTCGTCGGGAGTGCGCACGCGGTGCTGCGTCGGCTCGAAGGCGCGTTCACCCTTGTTTTCACGCACTCGGATCATCCCGACACGATCGTCGCAGCCCGCCGGTCGACACCGCTCGTCGTCGGTGTCGGCGAAGGCGAGATGTTCATCGGCTCCGACGTGGCGGCGTTCATCGAACACACGCGCAACGCCGTCGAGCTGGGTCAGGACCAAGTGGTTGTGATCACGGCCGACAGTTACACGATCTCCGATTTCGACGGCAACGACGCCTCGGCCAACTCGCGTCCATTTCATATCGACTGGGACCTCGCGGCCGCCGAAAAGGGTGGTCACGACTACTTCATGCTCAAGGAGATCGAGGAGCAGCCCCACGCCGTTGCCGATACGCTGATCGGCCACTTCAATGCCGGTCGTATCGTCCTCGACGAGCAGCGGCTGTCCGACCAGGAATTGCGGGAGATCGACAAGGTCTTCGTCGTCGCCTGCGGCAGTGCCTATCACTCCGGCCTGCTTGCGAAGTACGCGATCGAACACTGGACCAGGCTGCCTGTCGAAGTGGAGCTGGCGAGCGAATTCCGTTACCGCGACCCGGTTTTGGACCGTTCGACCTTGGTCGTTGCGATATCGCAATCCGGCGAGACCGCCGACACTCTCGAGGCGGTCCGCCACGCAAAGGACCAGAAGGCCCGGGTGCTGGCGATCTGCAACACCAACGGTTCGCAGATTCCACGTGAGGCCGACGCGGTGCTTTACACGCGCGCGGGACCGGAGATCGGAGTCGCGTCGACGAAGGCGTTCCTCGCCCAGGTGACCGCCAATTACCTGGTGGGGCTCGCGCTCGCGCAGGCTCGCGGTACCAAGTACCCGGACGAGGTCGCCCGTGAGTTCGCGGACCTCGAGGCGATGCCCGAACTCGTTGCCCGGGTGCTCGAGACCGCGCCCGCGGTCCGCAAGATTGCTCGGGAACTGGCGCAGTCGTCGACCATCTTGTTCCTCGGTCGCCACGTTGGCTACCCGGTGGCGCTCGAGGGTGCGCTCAAGCTGAAGGAACTCGCGTACATGCACGCGGAGGGGTTCGCGGCGGGCGAGCTCAAGCACGGCCCGATCGCGCTCATCGAGGACGGCCTGCCGGTCATCATCGTGATGCCGTCTCCGAAGGGTCGCGCGGTGTTGCACTCGAAGCTGCTCAGCAACATTCGGGAAATTCAAGCTCGCGGTGCGCGCACGATCGTGATCGCCGAGGAGGGCGACGAGACCGTACGTCCGTTTGCCGACGACTTGATCGAGATTCCGGCTGCGCCGACGCTGCTGCAGCCGTTGCTCTCCACCGTCCCGCTACAGATCTTTGCGGCCGAAATTGCACAGGCGCGCGGCTACGACGTCGACAAGCCGCGAAACCTGGCCAAATCCGTCACTGTGGAGTAGTCACTCCACAGTGACGGTGCCCTCCATCTGGGGGTGGAGCGTGCACACGTATTTGTACGTTCCGGGCCTGTCGAACACGTGGCTGTATTCGCCATCCTTCTGGATGGGGCTGCTGATCGACATCCCGATGTCTTTGAGCCCGGTGACCGTGTGCGGAATCCCTCCATCATCGAACTTCCAGGTCACGGTTTCGCCTGCTTTCACGGTGATATCGGCAGGGGAGAACTTCATGTCCGCCACATCGACTGTGACCGCGGCGTCGGCATTCGTCGACTCTCCGGCCGCCGATCCGGGAGTCGAGGAGTTCGCACTGTCCGTCGAATCGTTGCTGCATGCCGAAACGGCTGCGGCCACTGCGATTCCGACGACGAGAAGGCGCAGACGGCGTGACGTGGGGGAGAGGGTGCTCATGGCACCGAGCGTAGTCTCGCAAACATGCGGGGCTACTACACATCCGACGAAGTCCGCGCCGCCGAGGCAGAACTGTTCACTCGCGTGCCCGATGGGGTGCCGATGCGGCGCGCCGCGTACGGCCTGGCGCGGGTCGCCGCAGCCGAATTACGTGAGCGGACGGGCGGTGTCGCGGGCCGCCGCGTAACCCTTCTTGTCGGTTCCGGAGACAACGGCGGAGATGTGCTGTGGGCGGGCGCGATCCTGCGCAGGCGCGGGGTCGCGGTGCGGGCCGTGCTGTTGGCGCCCGAGCGTGCGCACCGCAAAGGTCTTGCTGCGCTTCGCAAGTCCGGCGGTCGGGTCGTTGCCGATGTCGGCGACGCCGACCTCGTTCTCGATGGGATCGTCGGAATCTCGGGACGCGGTCCGCTCCGGCCGGATGCCGCCGCGCTCGTGGCGACCGTGACCGCACCGATCGTGTCCGCCGACCTGCCAAGTGGTGTGGACCCGGATTCCGGCGCCGTCGACGGCCCGGCGATCACCGCGGATGTGACGGTGAGCTTCGGCGCATACAAGCCTGTTCATGCGCTCGCCGCGGCCCACTGCGGCCGCATCGAATTGGTCCCGATTGGACTTCGCCTCGGCGATCCACAGCTGGCGGCGCTGGAGCCTGGCGAGGTGGGACGACGGTGGCCGGTGCCCGGCGCACACGACGACAAGTACACCCAGGGCGTTGTCGGTATCTGCGCGGGCAGTGCGACCTACCCGGGCGCGGCGGTGTTGTGCACGGGCGCTGCCGTCGCCGGCACATCCGGGATGGTGCGATACGTCGGCTCGGCCGCCGAGCAGGTGCTCGCGCATTGTCCCGAGGTGGTCGCAGCGGAGTCGGTCGCCGCGGCAGGCCGGGTCCAGGCGTGGGTGGTCGGTCCAGGCGCGGGCACCGACGCCGCGGCGCTCGAGGCCTTGACTGCCGTCCTGGCATCGGATCTGCCCGTGCTCGTGGACGCCGACGGCCTGACTCTGCTCGCAGCCAATCCGGAACTGGTTCGTGGTCGCGCGGCGCCGACTCTGCTGACCCCGCATGCCGGCGAGTTCGCTCGGCTTACGGGTGCCGATCCTGGATCCGATCGGTTGGGCGCGGTGCGGTCGTTCGCGCGAGATTGGGGAGTAACTGTGTTGCTGAAGGGGCGAGCGACACTCGTTGCGACACCGGACTCGGCGGTTCTGGTCAACGAGGCCGGCGGGTCCTGGGCAGCAACCGCAGGGGCTGGAGATGTCCTGTCCGGACTGACCGGGGCCCTTCTTGCGGCCGGCATCGAGCCGGCAATCGCCGCTGCGGCGGGCGCGCGGGCACATTCGTTGGCGGCCAACCTTGCAGCTACGGCAGGGCCGGACCGCACAGCAGCGCCGATCTCGGCGAGCCCGCTGTTAGCCGAGGTCAGGGCAGCTATTCGGATCTTGCGGACGCACGTCGGTTCGCCCGCGACACCCGCCCGGTGGCAGTATTCTTCCTCGTGACTACCGAGCCCGCACCACAAGCGGAAGCGATCATCGATCTCGACGCCATCGCTGCGAACGTCGCCATCCTGCGCGAAGCCGCGGGTGACGCGGCCGTGATGGTCGTCGTCAAGGCCGACGGTTACAACCACGGCGCGGCCCGGGTTGCCGAGGCAGCATTGTCTGCCGGTGCCCGCGAGATCGGTGTCACGACCATCGCGGAAGCGCTGGACCTTCGGCGCGCCGGCATCGAGGCGCCGATCCTCTGCTGGCTGAACAACTCCGACGCCGATTTCGCCGCGGCGATCGACGCCGGCATCGAGATCGGAGTCCCGTCCACCAAGCATCTCCGCGCGGTCGGCGACGCCGCAGCATCGCTCGGGAAAACCGCGATCGTCAGCGTCAAGGTCGACACCGGACTCAACCGCAACGGGGCATCTCGGCACGAGTATCCGCTGCTACTCGACGAGCTGGTCCGGCTCGCCCGTGACGGCTCCGTGCGGCTGCGCGCGATCTTCTCTCATCTGGCCCATGCCGACGAGCCGCACAACCCGATCGTCGACGTCCAACGCCAGCGCTTCCTGGACGCGATCGCGGCGGCCAAGGCGCTCGGACTCGAACCCGAACTCGCCCACCTCGCCAATTCGGCGGCAACGCTGACGCGTCCAGATTTGCATTTCGACATGGTCCGGCCTGGAATCGCCGTCTATGGTCTCTCGCCTGTGCCCGATCTGGGCAATTTCGGACTGATCCCGGCCATGACCCTGCGATCGCGCGTCGCGTTGGTCAAGGACGTCGCGGCGGGCGAAGGCGTCTCGTACGGGCACGAATGGATCGCTCCGCGCGACACCGTTGTCGCACTGCTCCCCGCCGGCTACGCCGATGGAATACCGCGCGCACTCGGCGGCAAGTTCGAAGTGCTGCTCGGCGGCGTTCGGCGACCCGGCATCGGCCGCGTCTGCATGGACCAGGTAGTCGTCGATCTCGGACCGGACGGTGGTGGGGTGCAAGAAGGTGACTACGCCGTGTTCTTCGGTAGTGGCAGCGACGGCGAACCCGTCGCTCAGGATTGGGCCGATGTGCTGCACACCATCCACTACGAGGTGGTTACCGGCGTCCGTGGGCGGATCGTGAAGCGATACGTCGGTGGCGAGGTCGTATGAGGAACACGGGTCGCATGAGAACCAAGAAGGCCGGCGGAATCGCGAGCGTTGTCGGGCTCGGCGCCGTCGCTGGTACCCGCGTTGTCCGCTTCCGGAGCAGGCGCAAACATCGTGATCTGTACTCCGATGAGGACTTCGGCCTTATCGACGCAGGACGGCCGAGCACGGTGATGGCAGAGGACGGACTGCCGCTGGCGGTTCGCGAATCGGGCGCCGCTCGTGCTGCGCTGACCGTGATCTTCGTGCACGGGTTCAGCAACCGGATGACATCGTTCCACCTCCAGCGGACCCTGCTTGCGGAGCGCTGGGGGCCGGATGTGCGCATGGTTTTCTACGATCTGCGTGGGCACGGCAAATCAGGCATGCCGGACACCGAGCACGCGACCATCGATCAGCTCGGCGACGACCTGGCAAGTGTGATCAGGACAATCGCGCCGCGCGGACCTGTGGTTCTCGTCGGCCACTCGATGGGTGGAATGACGATTCTCGCCGCGGCACGGAAGTATCCCGAGCTGTTCGCGTCGCAGGTGGCGGGAATCGGTCTCATCTCGACGACAGCTGCGGGAATCGCCCGAAGTGGACTCGGCAGCACCCTGCGCAATCCGGCGATCGACGGATTCAGGATGGCCGTGCGCGCCGCTCCCGGCATCGTTCAGTTCGGCAGAGTCGCCGCCAAGACGCTCATCTGGCCGATTCTGCACGCGGCGTCGTTTCGCACCGAGGTCAGCCCCAGCCTTGCGAAGTTCACCTACGCGATGATCGACGACACATCGGTCGTCACCATCGTGAAGTTCCTCAAGACGCTCGAACTGCACGACGAATCAGCGGCGCTGCCCGTGCTCGCGGGTATGCCTGCGGTGATCGTGTCCGGCGATGCGGACATGATCATCCCGTTTGCCGGAGCGCAGGCACTGGCCGACGCGTTACCCGGTAGTGAGCTCGTCCGTGTGCACGGTGCCGGGCACATGGTGCACCTCGAGTTCCCCGAAGTTGTCAACGACGCCATCGATCGCCTTGTACAGCGTGTGGTCGAGATCGAGAATGGCGCAGATGAAGAGCGGCCGGCCGACGTTGGATGAGCTCGAACTGCCGACAACGGCCGACACCGAAGAATTCGGGCGCCGACTTGCTGCCGATCTGGTCGGCGGCGATCTCGTCGTACTCGACGGACCGCTCGGCGCCGGAAAAACGGCGCTCACGAGGGGAATTGCGGCAGGCCTCGGTGTCCGAGGGCGCGTGAGTTCGCCGAGCTTCATCATCGCGAGAGAGCATCCCGCGGGCGAGCGGATCGGTGCGGAGCCGGTAACGATGGTGCATGTCGACGCGTACCGGCTCGGTGCCGGCGCGGACGCGCTCGACGAACTGGATGCCCTCGACCTCGACACCGATCTATCGCACGCCGTAGTTGTCGTGGAGTGGGGTCAGGGGCTCGTCGAGCACCTATCGGATCGGCACCTGCTTGTCCGCTTGCGCCGCGAACCTGAATCCGATGTGCGCACAGTGCAGTGGGAGTGGATAGCCCGCGAGACGTGACGCGTATTGTTTACCCATCATGTTCGTGCTAGCCATCGATACCGCGACCCCTGCGGTCACTGCAGGCCTCGTCGAGTTGTCGGCGCAAGGGGTGCGGACGCTCGCCACCAAATTGACCGTGAACGCCCGCGCACACGCGGAAGTGCTGACGCCGCACATCCTCGAATGCTTGCGCGAGACCGGTTTGGCGCCAGCGGATCTCGGTGCTGTGGTGGTCGGAACAGGGCCGGGACCGTTTACCGGGCTGCGAGTGGGGATGGCCACCGCCGCGGCTTTCGCCGACGCGCTCGGGATACCCGTGTACGGATTGTGCAGTCTGGACGCGATCGCCGCGCAAGTCGATGACACGCGGGAGCTGTTGGTTGTCACCGACGCCCGCCGTCGTGAGATCTATTGGGCCAGATACCGCGGGGGTACGAGAGTGGGTGGACCTGCTGTGTGCAAGCCGGCTGACCTGGAGGTCGGAGGGGCGCAACTGATAGCCGGATCGCCGGACCATGTCGACTTCTTCGACGTCTCTGTGCAGCCGGTCGAGAGTCCATCTCCCCTGGGATTGGTGCGCCCGATCGCAGCGTTGGTGCAGTCCGGTGCCACACCCGAACCGCTTGTCCCGCTGTATCTTCGGCGCCCTGACGCGGTAGAGCCGGCGGCCCGGCGGTGACTGTCCGGATTGTTCCGATGGTCGCTGCCGACGTCGATCGGTGTGTCGAACTCGAACGCATACTGTTCCCGGGCGACGACCCGTGGAGCGCGGCTGCATTTCGATCGGAACTTGCGAGCCCGCACAACCACTACTTCACCGCTAGATCCACCGAGGCAGCTGCCATGGTTGGATATGCGGGAATCTCGTTGCTGGGCAACGCGGTCAACCCGGAAGCCGAGATACACACGATCGCTGTCGACCCGACCTTTCATCGCAGCGGCGCGGGTTCGCACTTGCTGACGACACTGCTGGACATCGGCGAGAAGCATGGGGGCCCAGTGTTTCTCGAGGTTCGGACGGACAACGTGCCCGCCATCGCGCTGTATCGCAAATTCGGCTTCGACATCGTCGGCACCCGCGCCCGCTACTACCAGCCGAGCGGCGCTGATGCGTTCACGATGTGCCGTCCGATCACTCGCGAGGGGAACCCGCAATGATCGTGATGGGCATCGAAAGCTCCTGTGACGAAACGGGAGTCGGTATCGTGGCGTGGCATCCGGACGGTACGTGCGAATTGCTCGCGGACGAGGTCGCCTCCAGCGTCGAACAGCACGCCCGCTTCGGCGGCGTTGTCCCGGAGATAGCGTCGCGCGCGCACCTCGAAGCCATAGTTCCGACCATGCGCCGAGCGCTGGCGCAAGCCGGCATCAAGAAGCCCGACGCCCTTGCCGTGACCATCGGGCCGGGCCTCGCCGGCGCCTTGCTTGTCGGGGTGGCTGCAGCGAAAGCCTATGCGGCAGCATGGGATGTGCCGTTCTATGCCGTCAATCATCTCGGCGGGCATGTCGCCGTCGACACCATCGAGCACGGTCCGCTGCCGCCGTGTGTAGCGCTGCTCGTCTCCGGTGGGCACACGCATCTGCTCCACGTTCCGGACCTGCGCGAGCCGATCATCGAGCTCGGCAGCACGGTCGACGATGCCGCAGGTGAGGCGTTCGACAAGGTCGCCCGCCTGCTCGGGCTCGGGTTCCCTGGTGGCCCGGCACTGGATTCGGCTGCAGAACAAGGTGATCCGTCCGCAATCGCGTTTCCGCGAGGAATGACCGGGCCCCGTGACAGTCGAAACGATTTCTCGTTCTCGGGGCTCAAAACCGCGGTCGCACGCTATGTCGAGGCGCGAGAACGAGCCGGGGAAGCCTTGCCGATCCCTGACATCGCCGCGAGCTTCCAGGAAGCTGTTGCCGACGTGCTGACGATGAAGGCGGTCCGTGCGGCAACCGATCTCGATGTGGACACGTTGGTCCTCGGCGGGGGTGCGACTGCGAATTCGCGGATCCGTTCACTTGCGCAGGAGCGTTGCGCCGCTGCGGGTTTGACGTTGCGACTGCCGAAGCCGCGGCTGTGCACCGACAACGGAGTGATGATCGCAGCCCTCGGCGCGCATCTGATTGCCGGTGGTGCGCGGCCATCGGAGCTCACCGCGGCAACCAATCCGGGCCTGTCGGTCGGCGTAAGTCAAGTCAGGGGTTAGCCGCACTCCGCGGCTGTCCTGCACACGTCACACCGAGTATCCGGGGTGTGAGGTGTAGAGAGCGGGAGCGGAGTCGCAACAGTCGCCGCGGATCAGGCCGTTTACAACCAACCTGGGAACAAGAGCTAGCCCCCGGCGGAACCGGATCCAGGGCGTGGCAACGGAACCTGCGGCGGCTGCGTGGTCGGTACGGTGCTCTCGTGATTCTGGGCGGGCGGTGCCGCGTCGGGCGCCGGTGTCGCTGGTGACGTGACGGTTTCGGCCGGCGGAACCTCGGGAGGATTCGCCTGCGGCAGCCACTTCTGGATCTCGGGCCACGGTATGAGCGGCAAGTCAGGTGCCGGTCGCAGCGTCGGAACGGGCGTCCGGCTGGTTGTCGACGACGGTGTTGCAGACGTTGTCGACGGTGATGTCGACGCGGTTGTTGTCGACTCGGTGCGGTGGTAGCCCTGCGGTCCGAATGCTGTGGATTCCGGGTATTCGTAACTGGGGAACATCGGAATCGTCTCGGTTTCGAGCTGTGCAACGGTCGTGGGCGCAACGGTGACGAGCGGAGTGGTGGTCTGCTGATTGCTCGTACCGGCGGGGGAGATACCGCTGTCCGCGGATGGCGTGAGTGCTTGAACGCCGTAGCCGACGATCAACCCGACAACCACGAAGGCGCCGATGAGCGCCCCTGCGACCTTGGTGAACGTCCCGACAGGTGCCTGCGAGCCCATGCTGACCACGGGGAAGCTCAGTGGCCCAGCCGAATCGGCAAGGAGCGCGGCACCTTTGGCGATCACAGCCTCGGGCTCGTCGAGGGTCAGTATCGGCAGTGCCAGTCCGTCGAGCAAGCCGGTGCGCAGACAACTGATGTTCGCGCCGCCACCGATTACCGCGACCATCTCGGGGCGCCGGGGCGCTCGTGCAAACACCGAATCGGCGAATACGGCCGCGTCACGCACGAGATCTGCAATGAACAGATCGAAGTCGGCCCGGGTGAGTTCCAGTGGGCGCCCGGCAATGTGGTCGATGGTGACCGCATCGTTGGTGGACAGGTGCTCCTTGGCAGCACGGCTGCGAGCGATCAGTTGGGTGCGGCTCTGGCGAACTCCGCGCTCGCGTGCGTAATGCTCGTTGGCCAAGTGTTGATAGACGAGTTCGTCGATCGCGCTACCGCTGATGTCGGTCGTGCGCTGCGATTCGAGAACTGTTCCGTCGATCTGGTCCAGAACGGTGACGGTGAGTCCGCCCGCCCCGAGATCGACGAGTCCGATCGTGGAGAACTGCGCGACCTCGCCGGTGCTGCGCAGGTAGGTCAATGCGGCGGCAGATTCGGGCACCAGCTGCAGATCGCGGCGGCGGGTACCGACAGCCGACCGGATCGACTGGGTCTGCTCCTCGGTCCGATATGCCACCGCAATGCCGTCAGGTTGCACATCTTCGCTGGGGAGCTGGGTGGTCATCAACTCGATCGCCGAGGCAACGAGGTCCCCAAGATCGGTATTTGCCCCATCGTCAGCAGAAATGACGCGATATTCGGTGGTCTGTTCGCCGTTCGGTGTAGTCCTGATCAAAGCCGAGCACACAACTTCACTTCCGGCCGAAACGCCCAGTGCAGTCCGCATGGTTCACCTCCCTCCGTTATCTGAACGTTACAGATCGAGCGATCACATTGGAAATCGAATACCTCCGACTTCGAGGATTCAGCACACTCCGCCCTTGAGCGCTGGCACTCGCGTGTATAGAGTGCTAGTTGGCGCTTGGCAGGTTCCGGCTCCCGCGACGACGGGACATGCGGAGGGTCGAAATCGTGAACGAAACCCAAAAGTTCGAGGAAGAGCCTCGGACAAGAGCAACCCCTGAAAGTGGAGGACTCAACGTGGCGAGCGTGAACATCAAGCCGCTCGAGGACAAGATCCTCGTCCAGGCCAACGAGGCCGAGACGACAACCGCCTCCGGTCTTGTCATCCCTGACACGGCAAAGGAAAAGCCCCAGGAGGGCACCGTCATTGCCGTTGGTGATGGCCGTGTGACCGAAAAGGGTGACCGGATCCCGGTTGACGTCAAAGAAGGTGACACCGTCATCTACAGCAAGTACGGCGGCACCGAGATCAAGTACGGCGGCGAGGAGTACTTGATCCTCTCGGCACGCGACGTGCTTGCTGTCGTCACCAAGTAAGTCGGCTCTGAGAAGTTAAGCCTGTACGCATCCGCCCCGGCGCCGAGCGATTCGGAACCGGGGCGGACTGCGTTCACCTATCCGATTACAGGAGTAGCGAATAAGCATGGCCAAACTAATCGAGTTCGACGAGAAGGCTCGCCGGGCTCTCGAACGTGGTGTCGACCAGCTCGCCGACGCCGTGAAGGTCACACTCGGCCCCCGCGGCCGCCACGTGGTCCTCGCAAAGGCCTTCGGTGGCCCGACGGTCACCAATGACGGCGTCACCATCGCCCGTGAGATCGACCTCGACGATCCGTTCGAGAATCTCGGTGCGCAGCTCGTCAAGAGTGTCGCCACCAAGACCAACGACGTCGCCGGCGACGGTACAACCACCGCAACCGTGTTGGCGCAAGCGCTGATTCGCGCCGGACTGCGCAATATCGCGGCAGGCGCGAACCCGATCGCGCTCGGCTCCGGTATCGCCAAGGCCGCTGACAAGGTCTCCGAGGCACTGCTGTCCGCCGCGACCCCGGTCGAGGGCGAGAAGGCCATCGCACAGGTTGCGACCGTGTCCTCGCGCGACGCCGAGATCGGCGACATGGTCGGCAAGGCCCTGACCACCGTCGGCAAGGACGGCGTCGTCACGATTGAGGAGTCCTCGACCCTGCTGACCGAACTCGTTGTCACCGAGGGCGTTCAGTTCGACAAGGGCTTCCTCTCGCCGTACTTCATCACCGACGGCGAAACTCAGAAAGCGGTTCTCGAAGACGTACTCGTACTGCTGCACCGCGAGAAGATCACCTCGCTGCCCGACTTCCTGCCGTTACTCGAGAAGATCGCGGAATCCGGCAAGCCGGTCCTGATCATCGCCGAGGACATCGAAGGTGAAGCGCTGTCGACCCTGGTCGTCAACGCGATCCGCAAGACGATCAAGGCCGTTGCCGTGAAGGCGCCGTTCTTCGGTGACCGTCGCAAGGCGTTCCTCGACGATCTTGCTGTCGTTACCGGCGGCACCGTCGTCACCGCCGATGTCGGTATCTCCTTGCGGGAGGCCGGCCTGGACGTGCTCGGCAGTGCGCGTCGAGTTGTCGTCACCAAGGACGACACGACCATCGTCGAAGGTGGCGGTAGCGCTGCCGACATCAAGGGTCGTGTCGGACAGCTACGCAGGGAAATCGAGAACACCGATTCCGATTGGGATCGTGAAAAGCTCGAGGAACGCCTCGCCAAGCTGGCCGGCGGTGTCGCAGTGATCAAGGTTGGCGCAGCGACCGAGACAGCGCTCAAGGAGCGCAAGTACCGCGTCGAGGACGCCGTCAACGCGGCCAAGGCAGCGGTCGAAGAAGGCATCGTTCCCGGCGGTGGCTCCGCACTGATTCACGCGGGCAAAGAGCTTGTTGCGCTGGCTGATTCGTTGTCAGGCGACGAGGCACTCGGCGTCAACGTCGTGCGCTCGGCACTCACCGCGCCGCTGTTCTGGATCGCGACCAACGCCGGTGTCGAGGGCTCGGTCGTCGTGAACAAGGTCGCCGCGTCGGACGTCGGCAGCTTCGGCTTCAACGCCGCAACGCTGACCTACGGCGACCTGCTGGCCGAGGGCATCATCGATCCGGTCAAGGTAACCAGGTCTGCGGTCGTCAATGCGGCATCGGTCGCACGGATGGTCCTCACCACCGAGACCGCGATTGTCGAGAAGCCCGCCGATCACGACGAGCAGGCCGGGCACGGGCACAGCCACGGTCACTGATCTCCCGTCGATGTAATCGAGCACAAGACCCCCGGACGATATTGGTCCGGGGGTCTTGTGCTCGCTGTGCCAGTCCGATCTAAGCCAGGGGGATTGCGACGAACGGTGTTGTCGTCGGCTGCGGTGAGCCGCCCGGCGGTTCGACTGTGACGGCAAAGGTCGTTGCGTTTCCGACGTCGCCAACTGTCGTCGTCGTTGTCGTAGCCATCTGATCCTGGTCGATAACGCCCGCCGAGACGGGATTGGTCGTCCCGGCGATGAGCCACATCTGGAAGACCTTGTCATCGGGAGGCTTCTGGGCGTCGTTGAGGACCACAACCGCAGCATCCGCGTGCCTGGAATACACGACAGTGGCACTACCGCCTGATTCGAGCGGTGTTGTCGCCGCGCGGGCATCCGTCGCCGCGAGGACGGCGTCCACCGTAGACACCTGCTCCGTGTCGCGCAATTGTTGGCCGATGAAGACGCCGGCGATCAGCACCAGAACAGCCGCGGCCGACGCACCGACCGCAAGTCGCCACCGATCGGAGCGCGATCGATCTGCGTGCGAGCGATGCTTTGCAAGAGATGTCGGTTCCTGGACGGGTTTTTCGGCGGCAATGTCGGCGAGTAGTCGCGCCCGCAATTCCGCCGGCGGTTGCACAGACGTTGCCGAACTCAGCACCGCGAGGGTCTCGAGCGTCTGTCTGACCGTTGCGTCGAATTCGGTGCGCCGATCGTCGGAGCCAGCGAGTAAGGCGTCGACTTCCTGTTGCTCCGACTCGTCGAGGTTGCCGAGCGCGAAGGCGTGGGCAAGATCGATGTCGCTATCGTGCACGTCACGCCACCCCCAAGCATCCTCGTAGCCGGATGAGTCCGTCCCGAATTCGGGACTTGACAGTCGGTACCGCGACATCGAGGTGTTCTGCAACCTCGCGGTATGTATGTCCACCGTAATAGGCCAGTGCCACAGATTCGTGCTGCATGGCCGTGAGTGTGTCGAGGCACTCACGCACGGCCCGCTTCTCGAAACGCTCCAGAACCTCCTCGCTGACCTGATCGAACTCGCCGAGTTGGTTTCGCGTTTCGAACACGACTTCGCGGTTGGTGTTCGATTGCTCCGTGCGAACTCGATCGACGGCGCGCCGGTGCGCAAGCGTCATGAGCCAGGACAGTGCGGAGCCCTTTGCGGAATCGAAGCTGCTGGCCGTTCGCCAGACCTGGAGAAATACCTCCTGAGTGGTCTCCTCGGCAAAGCCTGGGTCGCGGAGTACCCGCAGGGTCATCCCATATATTCGCGCAGACGTGCGGTCATAGAGTTCTGCGAAGGCAGCGCTGTCGGCTTGTGCCGCTCGGGAAAGTAGATCCGCCAGTTCTGCTCCCTCCGCTTGGCGCGCGGAAACCACTCGCCCCAAATCTGTTGCGCATACCGAACCAGTCGCAGGGTCCACAGGTGGGTCGTCGAACGATCCGGATTCGTTCACATAGGTCCTCTCGATTTCGCTCATTGCCACCATAGCGATCATCGGAGGTTCCTCTGCTGAATTCAGGGCGCTATCGAGATGGATTGCACCCCGAGCCCATCCCACTAGCCATTCGAAGCGTGCGGGCACAGGGATGGGTCAGGTGGGACCCCGAATCGATGGCCCCACCTGCGGGCCGCTGTCAGCCAGCGAGCCGACGCCGGGTCCGGCGTGAATGCAGCTCTCGTTCGGTCTCCGACATTCCGCCCCAGATTCCGTACGGTTCGCTGACATTGAGTGCGTGGTTTCGGCACTGAGCCAAAACAGGGCACTGCCGGCAGATCTCCTTGGCGCGGACTTCGCGTTGAGACCGGGCACGCCCACGTTCGCCGTCGGGGTGGAAGAACACCGATGAGTCGACGCCGCGGCAGAGGCCGCGCATTTGCCAGTCCCAGATGTCTGCGTTCGGCCCAGGTAGGTGCGTCGGCTGAGGCATGTGAACTCCTAAGGTGCGAGCTCGTCGGAGTCGTCGAGCGATCGGCGAGTCCCGAGTTGTCGGGACCGTTGCGAATAGTCGCCGTTGCGAAGATTCCACGCCTTCGGGGGTATCTTTGCCGGCGATGAGCAACATTAGGGCGAAGTTCGAAATGCGGTCAATAGTGTCGATGCGTGGGAATTTCCATATGTTGATAGTCGAGAATTAACCCGGTAGTTGTTTACATCTCGCGGTTTACGTGTTCCGGATGGTTCGCGCGAGCGAGCAACGCGGCGGCGACGGCCTGTCTCGCGACCCATGCGAGCCGCGGATCGCACGGCACGGGGTCGTTCGCGGGCCATGTTTGCCCTGTTCAGGACAATATTCTCGATCTTGCTGTTGATGGCCTCGCGATCGACCCCGACTCCCGGCCGGCGCTGCCGCGGTTCGTACTTCGAGGTCTGCCTGTGCGGGCGATGAACAATTGGCGGCGGTGCCGAAACATTCAGTTCGATAATCGTTGCGACGGATTGTCGCGTTGTGTAATACGGCGGATCCTGCGATATTAACGCGATCGAAACAATTCTGCGTGAGTAGAAGTCTGGTGATTGCCGTCGATTGGGGCGTAAGCGTCGATCTGCTCCTCGATAGGGTTGGCGGATGTACACCGAGCGCTACGGCGATGGAACGGCCGAAGCTCTAGGGGTCGCAGCGTTCGGGGCCTCGCCCAGTGTGTCGCGGCTGCCCCCTGCCGTCACGGCGCTCGATTCGTGGCGACGAGCGGTCGCACTCGGCGCCAACGGGTACTACAGCCGTGCGGTTGCCGAACTGGCCAGAACGCATGTGCTCGGCCGGACCGACCCACGAGTGCGATCCCTCGCGCTGAGTACAGAAGCGTCGCTACGGCGGCAGCTGGGCTGGCATCGCCTTGCTGGTGAGCTCGATGGGGCGGCGTTCGCGCTCGTCGGATCGCTCGAATCGCTCGAATCGCGCGAACCGCTCGCGATCGCAGCGCGGTGCGACGCGCTGACAGGCTTGGCGGCCGATGCGTTGGGGCTGGGCAGGCTGGCCCTCGGCGAACAGCTACTCAGCCGTTGTGCGACAGATCTGGAAGGTTCAGACGAGCTGTGGCGGCAGCGCCTTCGCCTCGTGTGGGTGTCGGCAGAGATCTCGTTCGCGGCCGGCGCGGGAACTCGGGCGCTGGAACTCGCGCGGACGGGAGACGAACTTGCTCGCGAATGTCCATCCATTCGGCATCGGATCAAGACGCGCCTGCTGTTCGCTGCCGCCCAGTGTGTGCAGGGTGATCTAGAAGGCTCTCGTGACACCACACATGAGGTGCTCCAGAACTGCGAAGAGCAGGGATTGTTGCCGCTGCGCTGGGCGGCAGCGATGCTCCTTGCCGGCGTTGACCCCAGCTCCGGGGGTGCGCACGTTGCGCGAGAGTGTGCGTTCGAGATCGAGCGTCGCGGTGGCCGATTCCGAAAAACATGACTCGCGTCGGTCGGCGTCGGTCTCAGTTCTTCGGGGATCCGCGGCTATTGTTAGAACTGTTCCGCCGGTGGCGGAAGCACGCCCGATCGGGGGATAGTGCCACTGTAACGCCAGGAAATCTCTGACGATGACTCAAACGGGTGAGGAGTTGGACTCCGCCGTCGCAGCTGCTGCGCAGGGTGATAGGACAGCTCTCTCCCAGGTCCTAGAGATTGTCCGGCCACTGGTTGTGCGCTACTGCAGAGCCAGGGTTGGATCTGCGGAGCGTGGGCAGCTCTCCGCGGACGATGTGGCGCAGGAGGTTTGCCTCGCTGTGATGACCGCATTGCCGCGTTATCAAGACCAGGGCAGACCATTTATGGCTTTTGTCTACGGGATTGCGTCGCACAAGGTTGCTGATGCTCACCGAAACGCCTCACGTAACAAAGCGGACCCGATGGCGGATGTACCAGATGTCATATCCACCGAGGAGGGTCCGGAGCAGCGGGCCCTCGATTCCGAGGCGAGCAGGCAGATGAATGCCCTGCTCTCCACGCTTCCGGAGAAGCATCGGGAGATCCTGATTCTCCGTCTGGTGGTTGGTTTGTCGGCGGAAGAGACCGCGAGCGCCGTGGGCAGCACGGCGGGTGCGATACGAGTTGCCCAGCACCGGGCAATAGCGAAACTGAAGACTCAAGTTGCGAGGGCAGGTGAAATGTATGGCTAGGGACAGCAAGCGCGGGTTCGGATCGCGGCACGGTGATCCCTATGCCGAGACGCCCACGGACGGTGCGCCCGTCGACATCGCCGCAGTTCGTCGCGACGACGAACTGATCGATGCCATCGCGAGCGATGGACCGGTCGCAACCGACAGCACTGACGAGTATCAAATGGCGTCTTTGCTTGCGAATTGGCGTGCTGAGCTCACTGGACCGCCGCTACCTATGACGCCGGACATCGACGAAGTGGTAGCGGCGGTAAACCAGGAAATCGGTGCGCGCCAAGCGCGTGTGGCTGCCGGCGGACGATTGCGTTTGCTCCGCCCCATTGCGGGTGCGGCGGCAGCAGTGGCTTTGGTGGTCGGCGGTATGACGGCGTTTTCCTATAACGCCGAGCCGGGTGACCCGCTCTGGAAAGTGAAGCAGGTCGTCTTCAGCGATCAGGCTGATTCGACCGTGGCAAACATGGATACAACCTCCGACCTGCAGGAAGCCGAGCGATTGATCGCTGACGGCAATCCGGCGGAAGCAGTAATTCATCTGGACCGGGCATCGACGCGGGCCAGTGATGTCAACGACGCAGCGAAGCGCGACGACCTTCTCGCCTGGTTCAACCGGCTGAAGGACGAAGTGCAAAAGCAGCTTCCGACGACGGGTACGCCCGATACGACGAAGGCCAGCGAGTCGAGCCCCTCTCCGGACACGACTTCTGTGACCGGAAGCGAAACATCGGCCCGTCCCGACACGACGCTGAGCGGTACGCCGCCTACCGATCCACGGTCGGCTGCGCAGGTGCCAGGGACTGACCCCGGTACGCCGCCGACCAGCGGTTCTGCGGATACATCGATTCTGATTGCTCCGACCCAACCGCCGACTTCCAGCGTAGATACGCCTACGACGGTCGCGCCTCCGGTGACTACGGTCGACGCACCCGTCACGACGAACGCACCTAGGCCCAATCCGGGCACCGAGGTTTCACCCCCGACCAGGACTTCTGGTTAAGGACAGCGTTTCCCGACATAAACGAAGGCCCGGCGAGAATCTCGCCGGGCCTTCGTTTATGTCACTCTAATGTCTAGGTCTTACTCAGCTGTCGAATCCGTCGCCGTGGAGGGCTTCGTTCATCGACGCGTCCGCGTATCCGCGGCAGTAGTCCCACGTGACGTACGCCTCAGGAACGGGGTCGTATGCAGGCTCGTGCGGGCGCACAGTGCCGTCGACGAGGAGCTGAAGCAGGTTCGCGCGCAGCATGTCCCAGTCGTGGTAATGGTCCTGCTTGCAGTCTTCGCAGCACACGACGAGGCCACGGATCCCGCGATGACCGAGCAGCGCCTCGTACACGGCGAGGTCGGCGAGGTCTTCCTCGACAGCCAAGCGCTCATGGGCGTCCAACGGCTGGCCGGGCTCGATCGCGTCGAGTGCAGCCGAGGGATCGGCGGGGTCACCGGCAAACGGGTCCGGCGGCAGGCCTGGAGGCAATTGGTCTCGCACAACACAACGGTACGCAGAACGGGTGCGTCTGCGCCAGCCGTCCGTGCGACACGTCGTGTCGTGGAGCCGATACCATGGGGTTCACAGCGGGAATATTCGTCCCCGCCCAGACATTCAATGGTATCCGTGCCCCACACCAATTGTTGTTGTCGAACCGATGTCCGAGGAGGGCCCGATCCGAATGAGTAGTCCCCGCGGACTGGTAGGCGAAGCGCAGGTGCGCACAGGCGGCGACGATCCGAACAAGATCGCGATGCTCGGCCTGACCTTCGACGATGTCCTGCTTTTGCCTGCGGCGTCGGACCTCATTCCTAGTGCCGTCGACACTTCGAGCTTTCTGACCAGGGAAATTCGGCTTCGCGTGCCGTTGGTGAGCTCAGCAATGGACACCGTGACCGAAGCGCGGATGGCGATCGCCATGGCTCGCGCAGGCGGAATGGGCGTCCTGCACCGCAATCTCTCGGCAGCCGATCAGGCGGCTCAGGTCGAGACGGTCAAGCGTTCCGAGGCCGGAATGGTCACCAACCCGGTCACGTGCAAACCGACGGACACACTGGCCGAAGTCGACGAGCTGTGTGCTCGCTTCCGGATCTCCGGCTTACCGGTCACCGATGAGACCGGCAACCTTGTGGGAATTATCACCAATCGCGATATGCGGTTCGAGGTCGATCAGAGCCGGCGTGTCGCCGAAGTGATGACCAAAGCGCCGTTGATCACCGCTCGCGAAGGTGTGACGGCAGAAGCGGCCCTGGGGCTGTTGCGTCGGCACAAGGTCGAGAAGCTGCCGATCGTCGACGGCACGGGCCACCTGACCGGTCTGATCACGGTCAAAGACTTCGTCAAGACCGAGCAGCATCCGGATGCGACCAAGGACCGCGACGGCCGCCTACTTGTCGGCGCTGCGGTCGGCGTCGGGCAGGACGCATGGTCGCGCGCGATGTCGTTGGTGGACGCGGGAGTGGACGTCGTCGTTGTCGATACCGCGCACGGACACCAGGTGCAGGTGCTCGAGATGGTGAGCAAGGTCAAGGCCGAGGTCGGCGATCGCGTGCAGGTCATCGGCGGAAACGTCGCGACCCGCGCAGGTGCGGCCGCACTAGTCGATGCCGGCGCAGATGCCGTCAAGGTCGGCGTCGGGCCGGGATCGATCTGCACAACACGAGTTGTCGCCGGTGTCGGCGCGCCACAGATCACAGCAATTCTCGAAGCCGTCGCGGTTTGCAAGCCGGCCGGTGTTCCGGTGATCGCGGACGGTGGTCTGCAGTTCTCCGGTGATATCGCGAAGGCGCTAGCGGCGGGTGCGTCGACGGCCATGCTGGGGTCGCTGCTTGCGGGGACCGCGGAGTCGCCCGGAGAGCTGATTCTGGTTGGCGGTAAGCAGTTCAAGAGCTATCGCGGTATGGGCTCGCTTGGTGCCATGCAAGGCCGTGGCCAGGGCGGACAGACAAAGTCTTACTCGAAGGATCGGTATTTCCAGGACGATGTGCTCTCGGAAGAGAAGCTGATTCCCGAGGGTATCGAGGGTCGGGTGCCCTTCCGTGGGCCCCTCAATCAGGTCATCCATCAGCTCACGGGCGGGCTACGTGCGGCGATGGGCTACACCGGATCGACGTCCATCGAGCATCTGCAGAACGCTCAGTTCGTGCAGATCACTGCAGCAGGGCTCAAAGAGAGCCATCCGCATGACATCACGATGACCGTGGAAGCCCCCAACTACACTGCGCGCTGACAAGCGACACGCTAAATACGCGGAGAGGCGGATTCGCAGTGCGCGACCTCGTTGAGATCGGCATGGGCCGTACAGCCCGGCGCACCTACGAACTGGACGACGTGGACATTGTTCCGTCGCGCAGGACTAGGTCGTCGAAGCAGGTATCGACCTCATGGCAGATCGACGCCTATCGGTTCGACATCCCGATTCTGGCGCACCCCACCGATGCCCTGATGTCACCTGCATCCGCGATCGAGCTGGGTCGCTTAGGCGGGCTCGGCGTGATCAACGGTGAAGGGCTTTGGGCGCGGCACGCCGACGTCGAGTCCAAGATCGCTCAGTTGATCGAGGTCGCGGAGCGCGAGGGTGACGTCGATGCACCGATCACGCTGCTGCAGGAATTGCACCGTGCGCCGTTGCAGCCCGACCTGCTCGCCGCCGCCATCGCCACCGTGCGGGCGTCAGGTGTGACGACGGCAGTGCGGGTCAGCCCGCAGAACGCCCTCGCCCTCACGCCGGCGCTGGTCCAGGCGGGTGTTGACCTGCTCGTGGTGCACGGCACGATCATCTCCGCTGAGCATGTGGGCCCCGCTTCCGACGAGCCGCTCAACCTCAAGACCTTTATCGCCGAGCTGGATGTACCGGTTGTCGCCGGGGGCGTCAGCGACCACCGCACCGCGTTGCACCTGATGCGGACCGGTGCGGCGGGCGTGATCGTCGGTTACGGCTCGTTCGAAGGCGCCACGACCACTGGCGAGGTTCTCGGTATCGGGATTCCGATGGCAACGGCCATCGCGGATGCTGCCGCGGCCCGCAGGGACTACCTCGACGAGACAGGTGGACGGTACGTCCATGTGATCGCCGACGGTGATATCGCAACGTCCGGTCAGCTGGCCAAAGCCATCGCGTGTGGCGCGGATGCGGCGATGCTCGGTGTACCGCTTGCGGTGGCCGCCGAGTCACCTGGCGGAGGCTGGTATTGGCCGTCTGCTGCGGCACATCCGTCGATGCCGCGAGGTGCGTTGCTTCCCGTGGCCTACGGCGAACGTCCGAGCCTCGAACAAGTACTGTCCGGACCCTCGAACGATCCGTTCGGTTCATTGAATCTTGTTGGTGGACTGCGCCGTTCGATGGCAAAGTCGGGATACAGCGACCTCAAGGAATTTCAGAAGGTCGGCCTGACCGTCCGCGCCTGAATAGTTCGCCGGCACAAAAGTCTGTGATACCCGCCGTCGTACTTAGGCTACCCTTGGTGGCTTTGCTCACAATTCCACTCGCATACTGAGCACAACGGTATTGGGAGGAAACGGCAATGGCGGTGAATGGCATGGCAACGAAGCGTGCAACCGATTTCGACGTGTTGATCGTCGGGTCCGGGTTCGGTGGCAGCGTCACGGCGCTGCGACTCGTCGAGAAGGGCTACCGGGTCGGCGTACTCGAAGCCGGCCAGCGGTACGCCGACAGCGAGTTCGCCAAAACCAGCTGGGATCTTCGGAAGTTTTTGTGGGCCCCCAAGCTCGGCTGTTACGGCATTCAGCGCGTGCACCTGCTCAAGGATTGCCTCGTGCTGGCAGGCGCCGGCGTCGGCGGTGGCTCGCTCAACTACGCGAACACGCTCTACAAGCCGCCAACGCCGTTCTTCAAGGACAAGCAGTGGGCGCACATCACCGACTGGCACGACGAACTCAGCCCGTACTACGAGCAGGCTCGAAAGATGCTCGGTGTGGTCACCTTCCCGCACATGACCCCGGCCGACGAGGTCATCAAATCTGTCGCCGAGGACATGGGTGTCGGTGACACGTTCGTTCACACACCGGTCGGGGTATTCCTCGGCGAACCGGGAAAGACCGTCCCCGACCCGTACTTCGGAGGTGCGGGACCGGAGCGCACGGGTTGTATCGAATGTGGCGAGTGCATGACCGGCTGCCGGCACGGCGCCAAGAACACGCTGCTGAAGAACTACCTCGGACTGGCGGAAAAAGCCGGCGCGCAGATCATTCCGATGACAACCGTCACGGAGATCAAGCCGGCGCCCGACGGCACGTGGGATGTGTCGACACAACGCACCGGCGCATGGGTCCGGAAGAGCCCACACACCTACACCGCCGCGAAGGTCGTACTCGCAGCGGGGACCTGGGGAACCCAGCATCTGCTCTTCAAGATGCGCGACAAAGGTGTTCTTCCAGAGCTTTCCGATCAGCTCGGCGTGCTGACCCGAACCAACTCTGAGTCGATTCTCGGTGCGGCGAAGCTGAAGGTGGATCCGAACCTGAATCTGACCGAGGGCGTCGCCATCACGTCGTCGTTCCATCCGACGTCCGACACCCACATCGAGCCGGTTCGCTACGGCAAGGGCTCCAACGCGATGGGGATGTTGCAGACGCTCATGACCGACGGCGGTGGCCGGGTGCCGCGGTGGCTGAAACTGTTGGCGTACATGATCGTTCATCCACTGCTGACGGTTCGCATGCTGTCGGTGAAGGACTGGAGCGAGCGCACCATCATCGCGTTGGTCATGCAAACCATGGACAACTCGATCACTACGTACACCAAGCGTGGTCTGTTCGGCCGCAAGTACACGAGCAAGCAGGGGCACGGTGAGCCGAATCCGACGTGGATTCCGGTCGGCAACGAGGCAACACGACGCATCGCCGAGAAGATCGACGGGATTGCAGGCGGATCATGGGGCGAGGTGTTCAACATTCCGCTCACCGCCCACTTCCTCGGCGGCTGCGCGATCGCCTCGGACGCAGAGCACGGCGTCATCGACCCGTATCACCGGGTGTACGGCTACCCGACGCTCAGCGTTGTCGACGGCGCTTCGGTGTCGGCAAACCTCGGTGTCAATCCGTCGCTGACCATTACGGCCCAGGCCGAGCGCGCCGCCTCGTTGTGGCCGAACAACGGCGAAGTGGATCTGCGGCCCACGCAGGGTGTCGAGTATCGCCGGATCAACGCCATCGCACCAGTAAAGCCGGTTGTGCCCGCGGGGGCACCCGCAGCGTTGCAGCTACCGATCGTGGAGATTCGCGGAGCGTCGGCGTAGCGCGCCGCATCTTCACGTCGAGCACGGAGTTTCGGTTCGGCCCTTCTTGGGCGATGCATCGGAAAGTCCGTGCTCGGCGCAAGGGGGTGTGGGTTATCCCCATTAGACTGGGCCGGTGCCAGCAGCGGAATCTCAGCAAACAGCAGTAGTTCGACCAGTTCTCGTCATCGATTTCGGTGCGCAGTACGCGCAGTTGATCGCTCGGCGCGTGCGTGAGGCCAAGGTCTATTCCGAGGTCATCCCGCACACCACGACGATCGAGGAGATTGCGGCGAAGAACCCCCTCGCGGTCGTCCTCTCGGGCGGTCCGTCGAGCGTGTACGCCGACGGCGCACCGCAACTCGACCCGCGGCTGTTCGACCTCGATATTCCCGTTTTCGGCATCTGCTACGGATTTCAGGCGATGGCCCAAGCGCTCGGCGGGACGGTCGCGCAGACCGGGACCCGCGAGTACGGACGCACCGAACTGAGCGTCGACGGCGGCGTTCTGCACGGTGGGCTGCCGACGATTCAACCGGTCTGGATGAGCCACGGCGACGCGGTGACCGACGCTCCCGACGGTTTCGATGTGACAGGTACGAGTGTCGGCGCACCCGTCGCGGCGTTCGAGAATCGCGCGCGCCGGTTGGCGGGCGTTCAGTACCACCCCGAGGTGTTGCATTCGCCACACGGGCAGCAGGTGCTGAGCCGATTCCTGCACGACATCGCCGGCATCGGTGCCACGTGGACCGCGGCGAACATTGCGGAGTCACTGATCGAGCGGGTGCGGAACCAAATCGGCGCCGGGCACGCGATCTGCGGGCTTTCGGGTGGCGTCGATTCTGCTGTTGCCGCGGCCCTCGTTCAGCGAGCGATCGGCGATCGGCTGACCTGTGTCTTCGTCGACCAAGGACTCCTTCGCGCGGGGGAGCGCGAACAGGTTCAGCAGGACTTCGTTTCTGCGACCGGCGCCAAACTTGTCACAGTCGATGCGGTCGACAAGGTTCTCGGCGAACTGGCGGGTGTGACCGATCCCGAGGAGAAGCGCAAGACCGTCGGTCGCGAGTTCATCCGGAGCTTCGAGGTTGCTGCCGCCGAGATTGCCGCCGAGAACGGTGCGGGAGTCGAGTTTCTGGTTCAGGGCACGCTGTACCCCGACGTCGTCGAATCGGGTGGTGGCGCAGGCACTGCGAACATCAAGAGCCACCACAATGTCGGCGGACTGCCCGACGACCTCGAGTTCGAGTTGGTCGAACCGTTGCGGCTGCTGTTCAAGGACGAGGTACGTGCGGTCGGGCGTGAACTCGGTCTGCCGGAGGAGATCGTCGGGCGGCAGCCGTTCCCCGGACCCGGTCTTTCGATCCGCATCGTCGGCGAGGTCACTCAGCACCGGCTGGACTTGCTGCGTCAGGCCGACGCGATCGCTCGCGAAGAGTTGACCGCCGCTGGTCTCGACAAGCAGATCTGGCAGTGCCCGGTTGTGCTGTTGGCCGATGTCCGCAGCGTCGGCGTTCAGGGTGACGGCCGGACCTACGGACACCCGATCGTGCTGCGCCCTGTGTCGAGCGAGGACGCGATGACGGCCGACTGGACCCGGTTGCCTTACGAAGTGCTGGAACGCATTTCGACCCGGATCACCAACGAGGTAGCCGAGGTGAACCGGGTCGTGCTCGACGTGACGAGCAAGCCGCCCGGCACGATCGAGTGGGAGTAGGGCCTTCGGCCCCGTGAGTCCTTTCGGAGGGTCCGACCTCCTGTGTTTGTTCAGGACATCGCGTGCAATTGATGTCTCAGGACATCGTGGACACTGACCGGTTCGTTCTTGTGATGATCAGGGATGGCCAGAACAGAGTTTTCGATGGATCCACAGTTTGTCGCAGCTGTTGCCTT
>JBBSKP010000029.1:0-32156 GCA_038256175.1 Mycobacteriales bacterium | reverse complement strand
GCCGCACGATCGTGGACGACTCGGAGGTATCGGTGGAGATTGCCCCAGGCATGCGTGCCGAGCCGTCGGCAATCACCCGCAGCGATGATCCGCTGTTCGAGCTCCTCGCTGAGGTGACCCGCGAGGTGGTGTCCGGCGTGGCCATCACGACAGGACTCGTACCGGGTGCTACCGACGCGAGGCACTACGACGCCGTCGCGGCGGCGCGCTTCAATTTCGCGCCGATCGTCGTCGACCAGGGCGATCTCGACCGGATTCACGGCACCGACGAGCGGCTATCGCTTGAGAACTACCAGCGATTGATCGACTTCAATTCACGGCTGCTTTCGCGACTGTAAGTCGACTTCACGAGTTACGAAGTCGTAGTTCGGCGACGAGCGTCCTGTGGTCGGAACCTGGAAGTTGCACTGCGCGAACATTGTCCGCGTGTCCATCGGCAACGAGGATGTGATCGATCCCGATGACGGCCGGCCACCAGCGATCGGCGGGATAGGTCGCGAGCCATCCGGCCCCCGCCTGATCGGCGGTGTCCTCGAGGCGCCCGTTCAGCAGGGTCCGATACAGCGAATGATCGCGCGTCGCGTTGAAATCCGCGCCCACGACCACCGGCCCGGCATCGGCAGGTATCGCTTCGAGGATCCCGCGAATGCGCACCATCTCGGCGCTCCACCGATCCACTCCGAACGGGTACGGCGGAATCGGATGGAACGCGAATACCAGCAGCGACTTGCCATCCGGTAGGGCCGCACGGGCGGACAGTTGGCTCATCGCGAACCCGTCGTAGCTGGTGTGATCGCTCAGCGCGTACCGGCTCCATATCCCAGTGCCGGAACCGCCTGGGCCCGGCTCGACATACCGATACGGCAGTCGAGTGTCCAAACCCGCCGCCGACAGCCGCCCCAAGCCCTCCGGCGTCAGCTCGTCGACGGTGAGGATGTCGACGTCACGTTCACCGACCTCACGAACAAGCGCGGTCACATCGCCGCCGCCGAAAAGGATGTTCGACTGCATCACAGTCAGTTTCGGTCCGTCCGCCGCAGCGCCGCTGGCGACGTACGCGGGCAGCTGTGTCCAGAATGCGGCGCCGACAACCAATCCGGCCGCTGCAGTACCAATCCAATTGCGCGCAAGCGCCAAGGCCAGCAGACCGACAATCCCCGCGGTCATCAGGTACGGCGCAAACGACGCAAGGATCACGACGGGCTTGCGCTGCGAATCCGTCCAGTGCAGTCCGACGCCCACCAAGCCGATCAGTACCGCAAGCCAACCGAGCACAACGAGAACGCCGCGGATCCATTTCATTGCATCAAATGTAGTGCGACTTCGGATTACGCACCGAAGACGCGTTCCACCACGGCTTTCGCACGGCGCGTCACGCGCATGTACTGGTCGAGGAACTCCCCAGCGTCGGCCTTCTTCCATCCCGCGACATGAGCGACGGCAGTCAGCAAAGGCCCCGGACCCGGAAGCTGATCGGACGCCTTCCCGCGCACCAGCACTAACGCATTGCGTGCCTTTGTCGCAGTGAGCCAGGACTCGCGGAGCAATTCGACGTCGGTCTCGCTCAGCAGCTCAGCCGCGCCGATCGCGTCGAGTGTTTCCAGCGTCGAGGTGTTGTGCAGGGACGGCAATTCGTGGGCGTGGCGGAGCTGGATCAGCTGCACCGTCCATTCGATGTCGGCCAGTCCGCCACGACCTAATTTGGTGTGGGTCGCCGGATCGGCACCGCGCGGCAGGCGCTCGGCATCGATGCGCGCCTTCATGCGGCGGATCTCGTTCACCGCCTCCTGCGAAATGCCACCTGCGGGGTACCGAACCTTGTCGATCACGTGGAGGAACCGGATGCCCAGCTCCTCGTCGCCCGCCACCTGGTGTGCCCGCAACAGCGCTTGGATTTCCCACGACTGCGCCCACTGGTCGTAATACGCCTCGTAGGCCGCCAGCGTGCGCACCAGCGGTCCGTTGCGACCTTCAGGGCGCAGGCCTGCGTCGACCTGCAACGGCGGATCGGTGCTCGGTGCACCGAGCAGTTTGGTTACCTGCTCCGCGATGCCGTTGGCCCACTTGACCGCATCGGTTTCGTCGGCGCCTTCGTGCGGCTCGCAGACGAACAGGACGTCGGCGTCGGAGCCGTAGCCGAGCTCGAATCCCCCGAGCCGGCCCATCCCGATGACTCCGAACGTCGCAGGAGCCGGCGTACCGCGCTCGACTTCGCTGGCCTTGATCACAGCTTCCAGCGCTGAGTTCAACACCGCGGCCCATACCGAGGACAACGCCCGGCAGACTTGCGGCACATCGAGCATGCCGAGAATGTCGGCCGACGCTATTCGCGCAAGCTCGTGTCGACGCAGCGATCGTGCTGCCGCAACGGCCCGCTTGGGATCGTCGTATCGGGCGGACGAGGAGACGATTCCACGCGCGACGTCTGCCGGGTCGGGCCCGAGCAGCAGCGGGCCGTGTGGCCCGTCGGCGTACATGCGGATGACGTCGGGTGCCTTGACCAGCAGGTCCGGCAGGTACGCCGACGATCCGAGCACCATCATCAAGCGTTGCGCAATCGCACCTTCATCGCGCAGCTCGCGCAGGAACCAGACCTGGTCGGTCAGCGCGTCCGCAACCCGTCGGTAGGCCAGCAAGCCGCCGTCCGGATCTGGCGTATCGCCCAGATACTCCAGCAGGGTCGGCAGCAGCAGAGCCTGGATCCGGCCCTTGCGCGACGCGCCACTCGTCAAGGCCTTCAGATGGCCCAAAGCGTTGGCCGGTGCCGTGTAGCCCAGCGCCGCGAGCTGTCGAATCGCCGCATCGGAACTGAGCGCGAGCGCGTCCTTGTCGAACCGAGTGACCGATTCGAGCAGCGGCCGGTAGAAGAGTTTCGCGTGCAGGCGGCGGACCCTGTGGGCATTGCGCTTGATCTCCGCGTTGAGAACGCCGAGCGCGTCGGTGCGGCCGTCCGGACGCATGTGCGCAGCCCGAGCAAGCCAACGCAGCGCTTCCTCGTCGTCCGCGGGCGGAAGCGTATGGGTGCGTCGCAACTTCTGCAGCTGCAGTCGATGCTCGAGTAGGCGCAGGAATTCGTACGACGCAGTGAGGTTCGCGGCATCGTCGCGACCGACATAGCCACCGGCTGCCAACGCGGCAAGCGCCTCGATCGTGCTCGTCACATGCAACGATTCGTCAGCCCGACCATGCACGAGTTGCAGTAATTGCACCGCGAATTCCACGTCGCGCAGGCTGCCGCGACCCAGCTTCAGCTCGCGCTCACGCAACTCCGGCGGGACCATTTCCTCGACCCGGCGTCGCATCGCTTGTACCTCGGTTACGAAGTCGTCTCGCTCCGATGCCACCCACACCATCGGGATGAGTGCGTCTTGATACTCGCGGCCCAGATCGATGTCACCCGCCATCGGGCGCGCCTTGAGCAACGCCTGGAACTCCCAGGTCTTTGCCCAACGCTGGTAGTAGGCGACGTGCGAGTCGAGGGTCCGGACCAGTTCGCCACGCTTGCCCTCGGGACGTAGCGCCGCGTCGACCTCGAAGTAGGCATTGGTGCCGATGCGCATCATCTCGGCTGCGATCCGGCTGGCAAGCGGGGTCGCCGGCTCCGCAACGAACACGACGTCGACATCGCTGACGTAGTTGAGCTCGCGCGCACCGCACTTGCCCATCGCGATCACCGCGAGCCGAACCGGGCATGGCTCGTTGGGGCAGGCGATGGCGACCGCAACCGCGAGCGCTGCGGTCAGCGCCGCATCGGCAAGATCCGACAGTTGCTCACCGACGGTCTGATACGCGATCACCGGTTCGTTTTCGACCGTTGCAGCAAGGTCGACCGCGGCGAGCAGCATGAGATGGTCGCGATAGCGCTTACGCAAAGCAGGGACAACCGCAGGCCCCGCGATGGTGGCGCGGAACAACATCGCTGCGGCGTTGGGACCGGTTTCCGGTGTCGCCTCGACAACGGCGAGCATGTCGTCGAGTACCTGTTGCTTGGTCGGTAGCGTCGTTCCGTGCAGCAAGCGCCAGCTCGGCGGATCCGCGACCAGATGGTCGCCGAAGGCGACCGATGCGCCGATCAGACCGAAAAGCCTGCCGCGCAAAGACTTCTCGGAACGAAGCAGCGCATCGAGCTCGTTCCAGTCGTCACCGAGCTGCTCTTTCAACCGCACAAGCGTGTTCAGCGCAAGATCGGCATTCGGCGCACGCGAGAGCGACCACAGCAACTCGATGCTGTCGGGATTCACCCAACCGAGCGAACGAAGATCTTCTGGCGCCGACCGTTCGACCAGCCCGAGTCGACCGGCGCCAGGGACTGTGGAACGCGCAGTAGGCGGCCGGACCATCACAGCGCCCTGCTGAACGTGCGCGCAAGTACGCGGGACGAGCTCAGTAAGCAACCGATGCGCATAGGTGCAAACCTACAGGCTCGCCAGGTTACAGCCCGAGGTACTCCCGCAACTCGAATGGCGTTACCTCACTACGGTATTGCTCCCACTCACGACGCTTGTTGCGGAGGAAGAAGTCGAAGACGTGCTCGCCGAGTGCCTCCGCGACCAGCTCCGATTTCTCCATCTCCTGCAACGCCTCGTTGAGGCTGCCCGGAAGTTCGCGGTAGCCCATGGCGCGGCGCTCGGCGGCAGTCAAGGACCACACGTTGTCCTCGGCCTCGGGCGCGAGGGTGTAGCCCTTCTCGATCCCGCGCAGGCCGGCAGCGAGCAGGACAGCGAATGTCAGGTACGGATTGCACGCAGAATCGGGGCTGCGGATCTCGACCCGACGCGACGATGCCTTGTTCGGCGTGTACATCGGAACGCGGACCAGCGCCGACCGGTTCGAGCGACCCCACGACGACGCTGTTGGCGCTTCGCCACCGTGGACGAGGCGCTTGTAGGAGTTGACCCACTGATTGGTGATCGCGCTGATCTCGTTGGAATGCTCGAGAATGCCCGCGATGAAGGCCCGTGCCGTCTCCGACAACTGAGTCGGGTCGTCGGGGTTGTGGAAGGCGTTGGTCTCGCCTTCGAACAGGCTCATGTGCGTGTGCATTGCCGAACCGGGCTGGTTGCTGAACGGCTTGGGCATGAACGTCGCGCGCACGCCCTCTTCGATCGCGACCTCCTTGACGACGTACCGGAACGTCATCACGTTGTCCGCCATCGACAGCGCGTCCGCGTAGCGCAGGTCGATCTCTTGCTGACCGGGTGCACCTTCGTGGTGGCTGAACTCGACCGAGATGCCCATCGATTCCAGCGAGTCGATTGCATGCCTGCGGAAGTTCGGTGCCGAATCATGCACGGCCTGGTCGAAGAAGCCGCCGTTGTCCGCCGGCCGCGGCGGCGAACCGTCCAGCGGGCCGTTCTCGAGCAGGAAGAACTCGATCTCGGGGTGAACATAGCAGCTGAACCCCATGTCGCCGGCGCGGTTCAGCTGGCGACGCAGGACGTGGCGCGGGTCCGCCCATGACGGCGAACCGTCCGGCATCGTGATGTCGCAGAACATCCGCGCAGAGTGCTGGTGCCCCTTGCTCGAAGACCACGGCAGCACCTGGAAGGTCGACGGGTCCGGACGCGCGACCATGTCTGCCTCGGAGACGCGCGCGAAACCTTCGATCGCCGATCCGTCGAAGCCGATGCCCTCTTCGAACGCGCCCTCGAGCTCGGCGGGCGCGATCGCCACCGATTTGAGGTACCCGAGAACATCGGTGAACCACAGGCGAACGAAGCGAATATCGCGCTCTTCTAGAGTGCGGAGCACGAATTCCTTTTGGCGATCCATGCCCGCGAGACTAGGCACCCGGCGTTAAATCTGTGTTACATCGTGGAATCTGTCTCCGCTTTGTGACGACTCAGCAGGTGAGCCCGGGCGCTGGGGGCGTCAAGTCGATCAAATATGCGACGACGGCGTCGTCGACGCACGCCTCTCCCGAGCCCAATGCAACGGTGTGCTGAGTGCCGTTATAGGTAATCAACGAACCACCCAACTGATGCGCCAGATCGACGCCCGCTTGGTACGGCGTCGCGGGGTCTTCGGTGGTCGAGACCACGACGATGTTCGCCAAACCGGGGACCGAGATCGTGTGCGGAACGCTGGTGTTGGGCACCGGCCAGAACGCGCACTGATCGAGCGGGGCCTGCCCGGTGCCGCGACCGTCATCGAGGAACGGCGCTACCTGACGGTGCTTGACGTCGGCGGTACCCATCGCCTGCCGGTCGGTGATCTTCGGATCGTCGACGCAGCGAATCGCGTTGAATGCGTCGTTCAGATTCGAGTAGGTGCCGTCGTCGCGTCTGCCGTCGTAGGTGTCGGCCAATTGCAGCAACGTATCGCCATGGTGGTCCTCCAACTCCTTCAACCCGGGCGTCAGCACTCGCCATAGCTCCGGTGAGTACATGGCCTGCAGCACGCCGGTCATCGCGTCGTTGTAGCCCAACCCGCGCGGGTCGGTGGTCTCGGCATTCTTGGTGATCAGCGGATCGACCAAAGCTCGGAACTTCTCGATTGCTTTGCTCGGATCGGTGCCGAGCGGACAGCTCGTGCTCTTGGCGCAGTCGGCGGCGTACGCGTCGAACGCTTTCTGGAATCCCGCACCCTGTTTGAGAATTTCTTGGATCGGGTCCTGCTGCGGATCCACCGCACCGTCGAGCACCATGGCACGCACCCGCGTCGGGAAAGTCTCGGCGTACGCGGCGCCGATTCGCGTTCCGTACGAGTAACCGACGAAGTTCAACTTGTCGTCGCCGAGGACCGCGCGAATGACATCCATATCGCGGACGACCTCACGGGTGCCGAGGTGGCCGAGCACATCGATCCCGGTCCGTTCCGCGCACTTGGCCGCGTAGTCCTGCTCCTCCTTCTCGGTCTGCGCAATCCCGGCGGCCGTCATGTCGATGTCGAGGTCTGCGCGGTCCGCATCTGCTTCCGACGGTGTCAGGCACACCACGGCCGGAGTCGAGGCACCGATCCCCCGCGGATCGAATCCGATCCCGTCGAAGCGTTCGGCGAGTTCCGTCCCCGAAACTTGTGACGCCAGCCCAAGACCCGAAGCTCCCGGTCCACCAGGGTTGAAGAGCAGCGAACCGATCCGCTTCCCGGTTGCGGCCAGCTTGGACACCGCGATCCGAGCCGTTTTACCGTCGGGATGGTCGTAGTCGAGCGGAACCGTGATGTGCGTGCATTCCAGATCGGAATCGAGTGGCTCGCTTTCGCTTTCGAAATCCTTGCACGACCCCCACTCGGGCTTCTGCGAGTAGAACTTGTCCAGAGCCGGAGGCGTCGGCTCGGCAACGGTGGTCGTTGTCGCCGCCGTCGTCGTTGTCGTGTCTGGGGTTCCTGTCGTGGTGGTACCGCAACTCACCAGCAGCGCGGAGGTACACACACCGATCGCAATAACGACGGAGCTTCGGTTCAGGATCGGCATACCCCGATGGTGCCATGGGCGCATACGCTTCAATCGTGTCGTTGCGACGCGTCGCCGCGTGTCGCACCCGATTTTGCGGAGTCAACTGGAGGGACGCCCCCAATGAAGACGCCACGGCTACGAACCATCCTCATCGCCGCTGCAGCTGCTGCCGCAGCAATCGCGGCGAACGAACTCGCGGGCAAGCCGATTCCGATGTTGCGCTGGTCTGTCTTGCGATTCGGGATCAGCGGCGCCCATGTGCTTCGGACCGGTCAGGTCGGCGACGGACGGGAGCGGGCACTCGCCACATATGTTGCCCACCATGCCCGTCGCGGTGACATCGACGACGTGATCCGCGTAATCGACGAATTCGCGCACAAACGCAGCTTCCTGATGAACGTCGGCGACGAGAAGGGCGAGTTGCTCGATGCCGCCATCCGCCGCACCCAGCCAACACTTCTCCTCGAGCTCGGGACGTATTGCGGCTACAGCGCTTTGCGGACAGTGCGCGCGATGCCCGCCGACGCCAAGCTCTACTCCATCGAAGCGAATCCGGCCAATGCCGCGGTCGCGCGACAGGTGTGGGAGCACGCAGGTGTCGCCGATCGTGTGACAGCGGTAGTCGGGATGATCGGCGACAACGGCGCAACCATTGCCAAGCTCCGTGACCTGTACGGCTTCAGCGCAGGCTCGCTCGATTTCATGTTCATCGACCACCTCAAGTCGGCGTACCTGCCCGACCTCAAGCGAATTCTCGACGAGGGCTGGCTGCACCCCGGCGGTGTCGTGGTCGCCGACAACGTCAAGATTCCCGGTGCACCCGCGTATCTCGCATACATGCGCGCACACGAGGCAACCATGTGGCAGACGATCGAGCACGAAACACACGTCGAGTACCAGAAGCTGCTCAAGGATCTCGTGCTCGATTCGACGTTGTTGGGGTAGTGCGGCCGCGGAAATCGTGAAGCATTACCCCCGTTCAGCAGGGATAGTGCTACACAATCTGCGCGCCAGTGGAACCAACCGGTGGCGTCGACGTCTAACGAGTCATGACGCCCCTCGCTGTGCACTCCACAATGGCCCGCCAAGACGGCGTGATCACACTCGAACAGGCCCTCGCTGCGGGCATGACCGGCAAGGCGGTCGACTGGCGTATCAGCTCCGGCGAGTGGACGCGGTTGTATCGAGGCGTCTATCTGCGGGCTGATCGGCAGCACTCACCCGCTGTACGGCTCAGGTCGGCTGTGTACGCGGCTGGCGCGGGCGCTGTAGCCCATGGACCAAGCGCTGCATGGTGGCACGGTCTCCTCGAGAAGTCGCCAGCGCAGGCATGGATCACGATTCCGAAGAAGCGGCGACTTCGACAGAAGGCCGGACTCCGAGTGCGCCACAGGGATCTTGCCTGGCCGGACAAAGCCAAGGTTCGCAACTTGGCAGTAACCGACCTCCCCCTGACCGTGCTCGAAGCGGCGGTCGAACTCCGCGACGGCTCTGTTCTGATGGATCGCGCACTGCAGAGGCACACGACCCTGCCGATTCTCCACGCGGTCCACGAGCGCAACGAAGGGCGCACAGGGACTGCGGCGGCCGCCAAACTCCTGGTGGCAGCTGGTGAAGGTGGCGCATCGGAAGCTGAGCGAATGTTGCTGCGCTTGCTCAGATGCGCAGCAATCACGGGCTGGCAATGCCACGTCCACAGCTGTGGATTCGAGATCGATGTCGCCTTTGTGCGCGAGCGCGTAGCGATCGAGGTCGATGGCTGGGCATGGCATCGTGACGTCGAACGATTCAACCGTGACAGTGAGCGCCAGAACATTTTGGTCAACGCTGGCTGGCATGTCTTGAGGTTCACCTGGCACCACCTGATGCACGAGCCAGATCGAGTACTCGCTGAAATTCGGTTCGCGATGCACAGATCGTGAAGCGCTGACCCTGCACAGCAGGGGTAATGCTTCACAAGTCCCCCGATGTAGGTGTGACGAACTGCACGTCACAGGATCCTTCGCATGACCCTGTGCCGGTGGCAGACTTGACAGCGTCATCACCCATCCCGGGGACCCGACAAGGGCCTCGAGGCAGAAAGGGACAACGATGTCCGAGTCCAATGCTTATGGTGCAGCGCCAACTTCTACACAACGCAAGACGCGAGTTCACCACTTGCAGCAGATGAAGACCGAGGGCGAGCGGTGGGCAATGCTCACTGCTTACGACTACTCGAGCGCCAAGATCTTCGAGGAAGCCGGCATCCCGGTTCTTTTGGTCGGCGACTCCGCTGCGAACGTCGTCTACGGCTACGACACCACCGTCCCCATCACCATCGACGAGCTGATTCCGCTCGTCCGCGGCGTTGTTCGCGGTGCACCGCATGCGCTCGTCGTGGCAGATCTGCCGTTCGGCAGCTATGAATCGTCGCCGGAGCAGGCGTTGGCCACTGCGACGCGGTTCATGAAGGAAGGCCAAGCGCACGCGGTCAAGCTCGAAGGCGGTGAACGGGTTGCCGCTCAGATCGCGATGATCACCGCAGCGGGTATCCCAGTCATGGCGCACGTCGGCTTCACTCCACAGAGCGTGAACACCCTCGGTGGCTTCCGCGTGCAGGGTCGCGGCGATGCAGCCGAGCAGCTCATCGCCGATGCCATCGCAGTCCAGGAGGCCGGGGCGTTCTCGGTCGTCATGGAGATGGTGCCCGCCGAGCTGGCCGGTCAGGTCACCCGCAAGCTGACCATCCCGACAGTCGGTATCGGTGCAGGCCACGAATGCGACGCTCAGGTGCTCGTCTGGCAGGACATGGCCGGCTACACGAGCGGCAAGACGGCGAAGTTCGTCAAGAAGTTCGGCAACGTCGGCGAGGAACTGCGCAACGCCGCGATCGCGTACCGCGACGAGGTGCGCATGGGCAGTTTCCCAGCGGAGGAGCACAGCTTCTGACCACGCTCTGACGACTGGTCGAGGCGCGATCCCCGGGTCGGTGCTCGACCAGTTTGTTGTCGAACTCTCGATCACTGGCACACTCGAAGTAAGTGTTCACAACAGAGCAGAGGTGGCAGATGTCGGTTCGCCCGAACGGAATTGCGTGGTTGGCGGGTGCGGCGGCCGTCGTCGCACTGGCCGCCGGTTGTACGAGTGAGTCCAACAACACGCCGCCGGGAGGCACGTCACCGTCTCTGGTCCCCAGCTCCGGTCTGCCGACGTCAACGGTGCCCTCGTCTGGCAATGTCAGCGAAGCGGCAGCGAAAGACCTCTGCGCGAGAATCGAAGGCACACTGTCGGACTGGCGAGTACAGGGTCCGACGCTAGGCCGGCCGGGGCTCAACATCCTGGTTCAGGAATGGGCCGCACGAAACGGCGGGCTCAACATCGAGATCATCAAGGATCGGACCATCGTCGACCAGGTGACGACAGCGACTTGCCCTGACGCACGCCAGCAGGCACTGACCGCCCTCGACCTCCCTGACCTGGCCTCCGGTCTCGTCGGATTCTGATCGGCAACAACCGATGCGCGGCCTGTACCCCGAAATAGCCGCGCACGCATCCGGGCACCTCGATGTCGGTGACGACCAGCAGATCTACTGGGAGGTCAGCGGTAACCCCGACGGCAAGCCGGCAGTATTTCTGCACGGCGGACCCGGCGGTGGCACGGCGCCCTACCATCGGCAGTTCTTCGATCCGGCGGCCTATCGCATCGTGTTGTTCGATCAGCGTGGCTGTGGGCGGTCGACGCCGCACATCGCGGATGGCGCCGACCTCTCGGTCAACACGACGCAGCACTTGATCGCCGATATCGAGGCTCTGCGAACGCATCTGGGCGTCGAGCGCTGGCTGGTGTTCGGCGGTAGCTGGGGGTCCACCTTGGCCCTTGCATACGCGCAGCAGTATCCGGACAGGGTCACCGAGTTGCTTCTCCGCGGGATTTTTCTGTTGCGGCGCAAGGAGATCGACTGGTACTACAACGGTGGCGCAGCGAATGTGTTTCCCGAAATGTGGGCGAAGTTCCTTGCGCCGGTGCCGATTGCCGAGCGTGGTGGCGACCTGGTCGAGGCCTACCATCGATTGCTGCAATCAGGGGACGACGACGTCGCGACAGCCGCCGCCATAGCCTGGTCCACGTGGGAAGGCGCGACAAGCGCGCTGCTGCCCAAACCGGACCGGATCGCCGAGACTGCGCAACCGCGTTTTGCCGTGGCATTCGCGCAGATCGAGAATCACTACTTCTGCAATGCTGGATTCCTCGCCGAAGGTCAACTGCTGCGCGACATTGCGAGGATCGGTCACATTCCCGGTGTGATCGTTCAAGGTCGTTACGATCTGGTGTGCCCGGCAACGAGCGCCTGGGAACTGCACCGATCGTGGCCGACGTCGACACTTGTCATCGTCGACGACGCTGGGCACGCTGCAAGCGAGCCTGGTATCACCCACCATCTGATCGAAGCAACAGACAAGTTCCGCTGATGTCGAGCCTCGAAGCCGGACCAGCCGTCGTAGGTGCACTCTCGCTCGACGTCGACCGTCTTTTTGTCGGCGCGGAGCCGGCCGTGCGAGCAGACAGCGACGACTCCATTCACCAGATGCGCGTCGCCACGCGCCGTATCCGCAGTGTGCTGCGGTCGTATCGAAGTGTGTTCGAGCGTGCCGAGATCGACGAGGTTCGCCTCGAATTGAAATGGCTCGCAGGAATTCTCGGCGTCGCGCGAGACGCCGAGGTGATGGCGCACCGGTACGAGTCCCTGATCGCCGCCGAGCCGCCGGAGCGAATAGTCGGTCCGATCTCTGCGCGCCTCGTCGAGGCACAGCGCGCTCGGTATGCCGCGGCGCATGCCGAAGTGATCGAAGCCTTGGACGAATCTCGTTACGCGCAACTACGCGAGCGCCTCAGCGGAATACTCGAAGACCCGCCGCTGAGCCGTAAGGCCGGCAAGCCCGCCGCCAAGCTGTTCACCAAGGCGCTTGCCAAGGAGTATCGCCGCGTCCGCCACGATGTCCGGGTCGAGTTCAGCGCAGGCTCCGACGAGCGAGTTACCGCGCTGCACGACGTACGGAAGTCCGCCAAGCGGCTGCGCTATGCCGGCGAGGCCGCTCGCGCTGTCCTCGGCGATTCGGCCGACCATGTCGCCGGCGAAGCGAAAGCGCTGCAGAGTGTGCTCGGCGATCACCGCGATGCCGTCGAATCCCAACAGCTGATCGTGACCGAGACCGAAGCCGCGCGCCTAGCCGATGAAGACACCTTCACCTACGGTCTGCTGTACATGGCCGAGGAGCAGAACGCGCAGCGTGCGATCGCCGGATATCACCCGGCGCTGGAATCGCTGACCGTCGCGTGCTCGGCACTCGGCAACTGACCGTCAAGCCTTTGCGGGATAGGTAAAACTCACCTTTCGCGTACTTACGTCGGCGACTGCGAGCCGGACCTCGACGGATTTCCCCTCGGGTGCTTCGCCCGTGAGCTTCGCCAGTACCGGCGGATCCGCGACGAAGATCTCCGCATCTCGTTTCCCATCCGCATCGCGGACGATCACAGCCTGGAACGTCTCCCCTACCCGACCCGCCAGCACCCGAGCCTCGGTGAGGTCGATGCAAGCGCGCTCGACCTTGTTGGCAAGCGAATCCGATCCGCGCATCAGCTCCGGCAGTCCGGCAAGCGCTGCTCGAGCCCACTGCGGCACCTCCGTACCGCCGCTGATGGCAAGGCACACTTCGGTGGCGAATCGGTCGGACAGTCTCCGGAGCGGAGCCGTGACGTGCGCGTACGGGGCGCCGATCCCACTGTGGTCGAGCAACTCGGGCAACGTCCCATCGAACGCGGCGTAATCAGCTCCGCGCAGCAACGACGTCGCCTCGGTCATCATCACGAGCGTCTCCGGTGTATTGGGACGCAGTTCGGCAAGCCACTCACCGACCGGCTTGTCTGCGGGCCACTCGATTCGCAAGGCTGCCGCGGTTCGGCGCATCGACACGACCGCTTCGGGATCGGGTGGCGGCAACGTCCGCAGCAACCCGATTCGAGCCTGGATCATCAACTGGGCCGCACACATCCCGGTGAGCAGCGACACCTCGGCGTTCCAGCCGTCTGCGGCAGTGCGTGGATGCAGCTCGACCCGCCATCCGTCGCCGTCGGCGGTCACTTCCTGGTCCGGTAAGCGAAGCTCGATCGCACCCCGCTTCACTGCCAAAGCCGTTCGGAGACGACCTATTTCAGGCAAAGCCGCGATCGAGGGGTGCAATGTGCCACGGTCGGCGTCGCCCTGAACGCCCTCGTAATCGAAGCGCGCAACGGACCGTACAAGCGATCGGCGAACCTCGAACTTCGTCACCTCACCGCTGTCGTCGAGTTCGATTCGCCAGAGCGCTGCCGGTCGAATCTGGTTCGGCAGCAAGCTCGCCGAGCCCTCCGATAGTTCACGCGGATGCAGCGGGCGCGATCCGTCGGGAAAATAGAACGTCTGCCCGCGGCGCCGCGATTCCTTGTCGAGCGCCCCATCAGGGACGACGACGGCGCCGACATCGGCGATGGCGTAGCTGACTACGAATCCCGTGTCCGTCTGCTCGACGTGGACAGCCTGGTCGAGGTCCAGCGATCCGGGCGGGTCGATCGTGACCAAGGCCAGCTCGGTCCGGTCCACCCTGCCCTCGGCGTGCGCGTCCGTAGATTTACGCGCCTCGGCAACCGCATCCTCGGGATAGTCCTGCGTAAGGCCGAATTCGGTTCGAATCACACCGAAGTCGAGTTTGCGCGCGGCTAATCGGCTATTGACCACGAAGCGAACCCGGCCCTTTCCGACTCGCGATTATTCTTCGAACGCCACGATGAAACCGCCGAGGTCGTTAAGCGGCCCGATTACCGAGAAACTGACCCGACCCTTCGGATACATGGAGGACAACTCTGTCGCGCCGTCGAAGGCGACTCCGAACGACTGCGCCGACGGATTGGGGATGTTCCCCACGGCTGCACCGACGTTGTTCTGGTGCGCCCAGACGGTTTCGGCATGGTTGAGGTCGACTTGCACACCACCCGGAAGGGGCTGGAATCCGATTGCCGATGCCGTGCCCGACCCGGCAATGGCGATCCCGGCGCCGGCTCCGATGACGACTGCACCGGCAGCGAGTGAACGAACGAAACGCATTAGAACTTCCCCTATTTTGATCAGTCCGCACGAATGGCAACGCGCCAAGAGTATGACGCTGGTCACCAAGATGCCGCAGCGGGTCCATGCACGCAACGACGCGCCCGTGACGTGCACGAACGCTCCCCCGGTTGAGTCTTCGCCAGACGCTGTTAGCCTTGGACGCGCGTCGTGGGGCAACGGTCCGAGGGGATAGGGTTGCTCCAAACACACAGTTCATTCCAAGAATGGAGCTCTAAGCATGTCGGTGATCCTCTTCGATCAACTCCTCCCCCTTCTCGGTGTCGATCAGGCCGCGTACTGGGCACAGGTCTTCGTCGTCGAACCGATCTGATTCCAGCCAACGAAAGCGGCCCCGTCGGACTACGACAGGGGCCGTTTGTCGTTAAGCGAATCAGGCAGCCGATTGCAACGGCGTCAAGCGGTTCGCTACCGTGCGGCTATCGCCCGTGGCGGTCGCGTTTGCGAATCTCGCTTTCGTGCTCCTCGATCTCTCGGTCGAGGTTGAGGAGCACATTTGGGTCGTCAGAAGCAATTGCGGCAGAACGTGATTGGCGGAGACCAGGTAGGTCCTGCATCAGTTGCAGATAGTTTTTGTCCCTGGCCGGCGTCACAGTTCCACACTAGCCCTGATCTACCAATTCGCTATCTACTCAGATACAGAGGATGCTCGAGCCATGGACCCATCCAGTACGAACTCCCCTACAACCTCCTCAGAGTTGTTCAGCCACATCGAAACTGTCGACACCGGATCCAGCAGTGCAGACGAGACATCGAACGAGCAGCCCGTGTTCAGCAGTGCCCCCGACAAGCGCAGCGACCGGCCGTCGCACACCGAGAGCTAGCGCCCGAAAAAGTTCAACTGCGAATGTTCAGCGGATCCTCTTGACCGCCAAGTAGCATCCGCAAATGCGACATTTCTCCGCCGCACTCGCGGCAACAGCGACAGTGCTTACCTTTGCTCTTGCCGGCTGCGGCGACGACGAAAAGTCAGCCGCCGACAACGCTCAGGCTTCTGCCAGCGCAATCATTTCGTCGGCAAACTCAGCGGTACAGAGCGGTCTCTCCGCGATCCCGAGTATCACGGCCGATGTCGGCGAAGCCATCGACGAAGGCAAGCTCGTCGCATGGGTCACGATCTACCGCGGCGGATACCCTGACCTGGCGCAAGGCCGCAGTGACGACGACATCAAGGGCATCGTCATCGCCACGTGCAAGGACATCAGCGCAGGCAAGAGCGAGTCGGAAGCCACGGCCGCACTGGTGGAGCGAGCGAAGAACGGCGACACTGCGGTCTCCGATGCGGAGGCACCTGGCCTGTACGCGGTGGTCGCGGCCTACTGCTGAGCCGCCTTCTTCTGAGCCCCTAAGGGGCGGACGAGTTGGCTTGTAAGCCGGATCCTGTCCCCAGCACGTAAGCGCTGGGTGGCGACCATCCATCTGGGCACACCGTCGCCGGGTGCCTCGAGCGGTCCACCCGCAGGCTCGGGCGAGCAGCCCTCGAACACCTGCGCAGCCACACCCGTCACGGGGTGCGACCTTTGACCTTGCTCCGGGCGGGGTTTACCTAGCCGCCCCGGTCACCCGGGGCGCTGGTGCGCTCTTACCACACCGTTTCACCCTCACCCACAGTCCGAAGACCGTGGGCAGTCTATTTTCTGTGGCACTGTCCCGCGAGTTACCTCGGGTTGCCGTTAGCAACCGCCCTGCTCTGTGGAGTCCGGACTTTCCTCGGCGCTGGGCCTGGACACATACGTTCCGGTTCCCAATGCCGCGGCCGCCCGGCCAACTCGTCCGCCTGATCAGGGTACTCGGTATCGTGGAAGTCATGGACCGCGTTGACGTGACCTTTGTATCCGGCTCCGATCGGTGTGCGGCGTGGCTGTACAGGCCGCAGGGCGCGGTGACGCCGCGGCCGCTCGTCGTCATGGGCCATGGTCTCGGCGCGAACCGTGAGATGGGCCTCGACGCCTACGCCCAGCGGTTCGTCGAAGCCGGTCTAATGGTGATGATTTTCGACTATCGGAACTTCGGTGCGAGCGAGGGCCAGCCGCGTCAGGTGTTGGACATCGGCCGCCAGCGCACAGACTGGCACGCCGCCATCGCCTACGCGCGCTCACTTCCCGATGTCGATGCCGCTCGGATCGCGTTGTGGGGCAGCTCGTTCGGGGGCGGTCACGTACTTGCTGTTGCTGCAGACGATCCGACGATCGCGGCGGTCGTCAGCCAGTGTCCGTTTACCGACGGTATCGCCTCAGCGATCGAAGTCGGACCGGTCAGCCTTGCCAAGCTCGGCGTACTCGGTGTCGTCGATCTGGTCGGCTCCTGGCTCGGCAGACCCCCTGTGACTGTCGCACTTGCCGGCGGGCACGGCGAAGCCGCATTGATGACATCGCCGGATTCGGTGCCCGGCTACGGCAGGCTTGCCCGCGAAAGCGTGCTGCACGAGCCGACTGTCGCCGCGCGGTTCGCGCTGCACATTCCGTTCGATGCGCCGCGACGCAGGGCTGCAAGCCTGCAAATGCCTGTCTTCTATGCGATTTGCGAGAAGGACAGTGTCGCGCCTGCCGCCCAGACCACACGAGCCGCGGAGCGCACGCCACACGCCGTTGTGAAGCGCTATCCAGTCGGCCATTTCGACATCTATTACGACGAGCCGTTCGAGCAGACCGTCAAGGACCAGACCAAGTTTCTTGTTGCCGCACTGAAGCCCTAGGGAGTCACTCGGTGGTCCGGTACGTGGCATTTCTGCGCGGAGTCAATGTCGGCGGGATCAACATCAAGATGGCCGATCTGCGAAAGACGTTCGAGGATCTGGGTTTCGACGCCGTCAAGACCATCCTGGCTTCGGGCAACGTCCTGTTCGAGTCCGGTAGAACCGATCGCGCAAAGCTGAAGAAGGACATCGAGAACGCCCTCAATGCCGGCTTCGGCTACGAGGCGTGGATCGTGCTGCTCGACGTCGAGACGGTCGCGACCATCATCGACCGGTATCCCTTCGACCAGGAGCACGAAGGTTGGCAACCGTATGTCGTGCTGAGTTCCGACACCGCGATCCTCACCGATCTGCTTGCGCTGCAGGCGGATCTGGATCCCGCGCTGGAACAGATCGCAGCCGGCGACGGGGTGCTGTACTGGGAGGTCGAGCGCGGCCAGACGCTGCACAGCACATTCGGCAAGGAAACCGGAAAGAAGAAATACAAGTCATCGACAACGACGCGGAATCTGCGCACCATGCTCAAGGTTACTGCAAGCAAATGACCTAGTGCGTTATGTGTGACGTATCGTTGGCCAGCCGCACCGAGGCGCCGCCGTCCGGATAGAACTCCGCGATGCTCAGCGACGCGAGGTCGAGGTGTAGCCGATACAGCAACGACGGCCCTACCCCCAACGCGATCTGCAGCAGCGTCTTGATCGGCGTGACATGGCTTACGACAACGACATTCGCGCCTTCGTACTGTGCAACCAGCTCGCTGCGAACCTGCTCTACCCGGGCTCGCACCTCGTCGAAACTCTCGCCACCCGGCGGATGCACCGACGAATCTCCGAGCCAGCGCTGATGCAGTTCCGGGTCACGTTGGGCGGCTTCGAGGAACGTCAGGCCTTCCCATTCGCCGAAGTCTGTCTCCGTCAAGCCTTCCCACACGACCACGTCGAGGCCGAGCGCCTTCGCGGTCAGCTCGGCGGTCTCGCGTGCCCGCCCGAGTGGTGACGAGACGATCGCGTCGATCCCGCCCTTGTCGGCCAGACGCCGTGCGGCAGCGTCGGCCTGGCTGCGACCCAATTCTGTCAGCGACGGATTCCCGCGCCCCGAATAACGTCGGTGCACAGACAGTTCGGTCTGTCCGTGACGCAGCAGCAGCATTCGGGTCGGCTTGCCTACAGCGCCGGTCCACCCCGCAGCAGGCGCTGTCGCGGGCTGCGCAACCGGCTCGGGCGATTCGTCGATCAGCCCAGCAGCAATGTCCATCGCGCGATTCGCGAGGCGGTCCGCGTGCGTGTTCTCGGCCCGCGGTATCCAGGTGTAGCTGACGCGATCGAACTGCTTCGCCACCTGCCGTGCCTGCTCGGCGAGCGGGATCATGTCCCGGTGCTTGATCTTCCAGCGACCCGACATCTGCTCGACGACGAGCTTCGAGTCCATCCGGACGTCGACCTGTCGGGCACCCACCTCACCCGCTGCGGTCAATCCCGCTATGAGGCCACGGTATTCGGCCACATTGTTGGTGGCTATGCCGATGCTTTCGTCCCGTTCGGCGAGCACCGTCGCCCGGTCGTCGGTGAATACGACTGCACCGTAGCCAGCCGGTCCCGGATTACCACGAGACCCACCGTCAGCCTCGACGATCACCCGAAGGGTCGGTGTCACAGACCGGATTCCTTGGTACGCACCAAGATCGCGCCACACTCCGAGCAGCGCACAACCACTTCGGGATCCGTCTTCGCGATGCGCGAGATCTCGCCACGGTCCAATTCGATACGGCACGCACCGCATCGGCGCGCCTGCAGTAGCGCGGCACCTGCCCCATTTGCGGCACGCTGACGCTCGTAGATTGCAAGCAGATCTGCGGGAAACGCGCCGATCAGCGCGGCACGGTCTGTGGTGCAACGGTTTTCGGCTGTGTTCAGATCGGCCACCGCATCGTCGCGCCGACGCCTCACGTCGATCAGTTCGTCCTCGGCCCGACTCAACTGCGCGCCCGCATGCTGCTGATCGGCTTCCGACGCCTCCCGACGCTCCATTACTTCGAGGAGTTCGTCCTCGAGGATGGACTGGCGGCGCTCCAGGCTGCTGAGCTCATGTTGCAGCTCGGAGAGTTGCTTGGCGCCGACCGTCCCACTCTGCAGCATCGTGCGATCGCGGTCTTCGCGTTTGCGAACCGCATCGATCTCGCCTTCGAGCTTGCGGATGTCACGGTCGAGGTCGTCGATGGCCATCTGCACTGAGACAGCCGCGTCCTTGCGATTTGTTCGCTCGGCCTCGAGCTTGTCGACTTCCTGCTGCTCGGGCAACGTCTTGCGACGATGTGCGATCCGCGACAGTTCGGCATCGATGGCAGCAAGATCGAGCAGCTTTGCCTGAATCTGGTGTTCGACGTTCACGCGGTGACGACTCCTGGCGCTAATTCTGTTCGCGGATTCTGCTCTTTACGTTTGACCCACCACCGTACCGTGAATGCAGCCATCCTCAATGTCGCCTCAGCAGCCAAGAGTCCACGGGTCGGTCCGGATGTCGGACACCTTCGTGCGCAGACCTGCCGCGCCGAACTCCAGGTCCAGGACGCCTTGGGCCTGCGCGCACCACGGAAACTCACTAGCCCAATGCGCGACATCTACCAGCGCAGGACCACCCGCCCGAAGATGTTCATCTGCAGGATGGTGGCGCAGATCGGCTGTGACATAGGCGTCGACCCCGATCCGCGCGACCGTCGACAGCATGGAATCGCCCGCCCCGCCGCATACCGCGACCGTGGTGATCCGCGACTCGGGATCACCTGCGCTGCGCACTCCCCACGCCGTCCGCGGCAGGCCTGCGCTGACACTGGACGTGAATTCGCGCAGTGTCTGCGCCCGCGGCAGCTCGCCGACGCGGCCGAGACCGCGGCTCGACGGCATCGCGGCGAGCTCGAAGACGTCGAAGGCGGGCTCCTCGTACGGGTGCGCCGACCGGAGGGCGCCCAGTATTGATGTGCGCATTGCCTTCGGTGCGACAACCTCGACGCGGTCCTCCGGCACGGTTTCGACCCGCCCGATCTCGCCAAGCGTTGGGTTCGCGCCGGCAACCGGGCGGAACTGACCAGTTCCCTCGACCCGCCAACTGCACTCGCGGTAGTGGCCGATCTGCCCTGCGCCTGCGGCAAAAAACGCGGCCTGTACTGCCGCGGTGTCCGTTCGCGGCACCATCACAACCCACTTGTCGAGTCGCGGTTGCGGCTCCGCGTCGAGCGGCCCGGTGACGGTCAGACCGATCGCATGGGCAAGCGCGTCGGACACACCTGGATCGGCGGAGTCCGCGTTGGTGTGCGCGGTGAACAATGCGCAGCCACCTCGGATCAATCGGTGTACGAGCGCGCCCTTCGGCGTGTGCGCGCCGACGGTGTCAACACCGCGCAAGAGCAATGGATGGTGCACCACGAGCGCCTGAGCTCCCCAAGCGAGTGCCTCGTCCACTACCGCGTCGGTGGGGTCGACGGCGATCAGGACGCGATTCACGTTCTCGGTGGGATCGCCGCAGACAAGCCCGATCGAGTCCCACTCGGCCGCGAGTTCGGGCGGATAGGCGGCGTCCAGCGCACCGATAACCGTCGAGAGCCGGGCGGTCACAACGCCTCCCGCATCGCAGTGATCAAGCGTTCGCACTCCACACGTCCACGCACGGCCACCCGCAGGTGATCTCGCCCGAGCCCGGGAAAGGTGTCACAACGTCGCACCGCAATTCCCTTCTCTCGCAGTCGCTTCCGCATTGTCTCGCCATCCGCGCAACGCAGCAGCAGAAACGGTCCCGCCGCGGGCTGGTGCACATCCACGCCGGCGTCGAGCAGCATCGCGATCAGCGCCGCGCGATCAGCGTCTATCCGCTCGGCCGCCTGAGCCGCCTCGGCAACCGCCGCTGGTTCGCAGCACGCCCTGATCGCCTCGATCTGCAGCGTGCCGAGCGGCCAATGAGCACGCCCGTGCCGAAGCCGTTCGAGCACCTCGGGCCGACCGAGCGCATAGCCACAGCGCAACCCTGCCAGCGCCCACGTCTTGGTGAGGCTGCGAAGCACAACGACGTCCGGCGCGGACGCGCCCGCCAACGACTCCGACTCCCCCGCAACCGCATCGCCGAATGCCTCGTCGACCACGACGATCCGGTGCGGGCGGCGCAATTCGAGGATCGCTGCCGCAGGATGGAGCACGGATGTCGGGTTGGTCGGATTACCGAGGACCACCAAGTCCGCCTGCTCCGGCACCGATGCGCCGTCGAGCGTGTAGGGCGGCTCCAGAATCACCCGGCTGATCGGCACGCCGGCCTCACGCAACGCCAACTCCGGCTCGGTGAACGACGGATGGATCAGCGTTGCGTGCATGGGCTCGAGCCGAGGCAACATCGCGAAACCCTCCGCACCGCCGGCAAGCAACAACACTTCGTCGGCGGTACGGCCATGGCGGGCAGCTACTTGCTCTCGGGCGGCACGTTCCGCAGCAGCACTCGGATAGTGCCCGAGTGACGCGAGCTGATCCGCCAATCGCCGCTGCAGCCACGCCGGAGGCGCCGACCCCTGCACGTTGACGGCGAAGTCGAGCATCCCGGGCCCTGTCTCCTCGTCACCGTGATAGCGCAAACTCGCGATCAGGTCGGCGTCGGAAACCCCATGGTCCACAACGCTGGAGCTTACGGGGAGGCAGGGGGCGACCGGGGGCACACCCGATACTGCCCTACCAGCTGTCCCAGTGGATCGCGCCACTCGCGGGTCGCCGCGCGACCGGTCCGAAGTGTCCTGTCGGCCAACCCACCGGGACTATGGCGTAGGTATGCACATGACCAGGGATACCAAGGATCTCCTTGATCTCCTGTTCGAACATGATGTGCCAGGTCGTCAACGTGGCACCGAGTCCGAGGGCACGCGCGGCGAGCAGAAGGTTCTGCACACCCGGGTAAATCGAGGCCGCCTCGCCCATCGTCAACATCCGGTACATGTTGCGCACCACTGTCACCGTGTGCCGCGGGCCGAGCGCGCGAAATCCTGCCACCTGCCGATGCCCGGTGTGCAGCATCCGGCCAACGGCTCCGCCAAGGTCGTAGCATGCGACGATAAGCGCCGGGACGTCTTCGAAGTGCTCGGCCTGATAGCGCAGGGTCGCTGTGAGGCGGTCCCAGGCCTCGGGCGCCATGTGCGGCGGCGGGGTCTGAGTTGTGATGTACCAGTCGACGATTCGCCTCCACACTGGAGCCAGCAGGGCGATCTGGTCCCGATCGGTAACGACGACGAACGAGAACGTCTGATTGTTGCCGCCACTCGGCCCCTGGATTGCGGCCTTCACCAATTGTTCGAGAAGTTCGCGCGGCACCGGATCGGGTTTGAGGCGTCGCATCGCGCGCATGGTTCCCATCACCTCGAACAACGGCGCATTCTCGCCGAATTGCAGTTCCGTCGGCTGCGCGGACCGATCGGTCATTGCGCAGCGACTCGACGAGTGAAGCTGCCGTGGAATCCCGGGAAAAAGTGCCGATCGACGCGTGCGGTTGCGATGGGTCCGCGCGACGGATCGCGGGCGTCGAGGACGACAAGCGCCGAGCGGTGTTCTGCGGCCAGATACACCACCGTCAATAGCCAACCGTCATCCTCGGCTGCGGTCGCTGAACGTGGAACGAATATCGGCTCACCGACGGCATCCCCCGGACCGAACGCGTGCTCCCATTGCTCGCCGGTGTTCGCGTCGACCTTGATGACCCGATTTGACGCACCCGGCCGCGTATCCAATGTTGCGTAATATCCGAACCGATACGACCGCGAGGTGCGACGCCAGTCGTGTTGCGGCAGTTCCGTTCGCTGCTCGCTGAAGTCTTCGATGGTCACCTTGTCGCCCTTGGATACTCGCACGCGGGATGCGTAGCCGCCGACTTCACCAACTGTGCGAAAATTACGAGCCGGATCGAAGAACTCCTGGAAGTGGTCGTAGCGAACAAGATCGACGACGACGTCGTCACGGTCTTCGAACGCGTTGTTGATGTGGACATACATCAACGGTGGGCATTCGATCTCGCGGCGCTTGCCACCCTTTCGCGGTACGAGCACGACTTTGGTGCCGATATCGCCCCGAAAGGTCGTTGCTCCTTCGACAGTCGTGAGCCCCAGCATGGCCCGCACAGGATCGAGCACGATCGGAGCCAGGATGAACACGAGATAGCGTTCCGTGATGGCGAAGTCGTGCTGGATGTATGCGTGGTCGAGCGGCACGGTCGCAATGGTGCTGAGCGTCCCCGCTGCATCCACCCGGTAGCACTTCAGGCCGATCGGCAGCTTGGCCGCGACGCGGGGCGCCACATCGAGTCCGAAGTTGAAGAGTTCGCCGGTGATCGGATCGACGCGCGGGTGCGGCGAGAACCGGGACAGGGCCGGTAGCATGCCGTCGAAATTGCACTCACCGCAAGTGGTCAGATCGTCGAGATCGATCTCCCAGGGCCGTCCGGCATCGGACAGCGCGATGAGACGCTCGGCGTGGACGACCGCGTGAGTGTTGGCGCTGTCAGCCGGCAACCTACCCGCATTGCCAAGCGCACCGCCCGGCCGCTGGTTGCCCATGCCTCGAATTCCCGCGCCTTTGCCGGCTTCCTCGGTCTTGAATTTCGGCGTCCGCACGTAGCGGCTCTGGAAACGCACCGTCCCATCGTCGATGACGAATTTCGACACCAGCCCGTCACCGTCGAACGCATGCTGGGCGACGAATCCGCCGGCTTCCCACCGCCCGGGACCGTTGCGGTAGAGGGTGCCGCGGAGTTCGGTGGGCAGGCTTCCCGTTACCTCCAGAAGGACCTCGCTCGCCACCTCCTCCGCGGGTTGGAAGAGCGGATTCACTGTGTTCACCGTCGGCGCTGACATTGTCATGACTCCCTATCTGGATACAGTCGTTCTCTCTGAGTACAGGCGTACCCAGAATGCAGTTTGCCGCGAACTTTGTCAAGATGGACAACGTGACCATCGAACGGCCCTACGCCGGACAGCTCTCCCACGAACGCAAGTCCGCACGGCGGGCAGCGCTCGTGGGAGCCGGCTTCGAGCTGCTTGGCACGAAGGGCGTCCAGGCAACGACCGTGCGGGCCGTCGTCAAGCAGGCGGGCCTGAACACCCGCTACTTCTACGAAAGCTTCGCCAACATCGACGAGTTGCTCGTCGCAGTGTTCGACCGTGTCATGGAAGGCGGGATCCGCGCAGCAATCGTGCAGCTGCCTGCGACGGACGGCGATCTACGTGGGACGATCGCCGCAATCGGCCACGCATTCGTCAGTACCGTCGACGATCCGCGCGCCATGCGGATCGCACTCGTCGAAGCGTGGGGCAGCGAGGCGTTGATGCGCCAGCGGGTCGCGACCCTGCACAGCGGTGCCGCCATGCTCGCCACCGTGGTCAAAGCAGGCAATGCCGATGCTCCGACCGACGGAACCGTCGAACTCGCAGCATTCGCGATCATGGGCGGGCTACTGGAATCGATGCTGGCCTGGGTCGACGGCGCCCTCGACATGCCGAAAGACCGATTAATCGAGCGCTTCACCGATCTGTCCGTCGCGACGATGGAACGGGCCCTCACACCGTGACATTCGAGCTGCCCGCACCCGTCATGTTGTTCGACCTCGATGGGACCTTGACCGACTCCGCTGCAGGAATTCTCGGCGGGTTTCGACATGCTCTCGCGTCGGTCGGCGCTGCCGAACCGTCGCAGCATGTGCTCGACGGGGTCGTGGGTCCACCGATGCTCGTGACGCTCCGGGGTCTCGGCCTCGACGAGCACACGGCGCAGCGCGCCTTGGCGGCCTACTTCGACCGATACGACGCAGGCGGCGGTTGGTCCGAGAACGCCGTATTCGACGGGATCGAGCCGATTCTCGCCGAGTTGACCGACAGAGGAATTCGGCTCGGTGTGGCAACGTCGAAGGCCGAACATTTCGCGCACCGAATACTCGATCACTTCGAGCTCTCCCGATACTTCGACTTCATCGGCGGCGCAAGCGCTGACCAACGGCGCTCGGCCAAAGTCGACGTGATCGAACACAGCTTGAGCGGCCTCGGCATCACTCCCGTCGCCGACAAGACGAGCGACGTCGTGATGGTCGGCGATCGCCACCATGACGTCGAAGGCGCGGCGGGCTGGGGCATTCCCACGATCTTCGCGGGCTGGGGTTACGGCCTGCCCCACGAATCAGAACAGGCGCACTGGGTCGCGGACAGTGTTGCGGAGCTGGCGGCTCTCCTTCACACTCGCAATTGACTACAAAGCCGCATACACCGCATCGACGAGCGCGACCTTGCGCGGATCGTTGAACACGTTGTGCCCCATCAGATTCATGGTGTAGCCGACGCTCAGCCGGGCCTCCGGATCTGCCAGCCCGAACGATCCTCCGAAACCATCGAACCCGAATGCCCGTGGGTTCGGACCGTAGTCGCCGACTGTGCCGCTGAGCAGAACGCCGAGACCGAATTCGGTCGGGCGCCCGACAGCGACGCCGAGCACCTTGTCGAGGCACGGGCCCTGCCCAGTGCGTGCGATCTCGACTTGCTCCGCACTCAAAATCCCTGTGCCACCAGCGAATACACCGTATAGCTGCGCGAGCGACAGGGCATGGCCGTGCCCGTTCGCGGCGGGTATCTCCGCCCGCCGCCAACCGACGTTGTTGGCCGACCCCGCGGTCAACCGTGGGTTCGCGAGGGTTGCCAGCGCCACCGGCTCGAGCTGTGCGAGCACGGCGGCAAGTTCGCTGGTCATCGCAAGTTCCGGCTGGACAAGGGTTGCGACGCGCGCGTCGTCTTCGGGAGCCAGGCCGACATGGAAGTCCGCACCGAGCGGCAGGGTCAGCTCATCACGGATGAATTGGCCCGCCGATTTACCCGATACTCGCCGAATCACTTCTCCGACGAGGTATCCGTAGGTCATTGCGTGATAACCGGAGACCGTTCCCGGCTCCCACCATGGCGACATTGCGGCGAGCCGGGATGTGACGAGTTCCCAGTCGAGGAGGTCTTCCTCGGTGGTCGGATCACTGAAGCCTGCGAGGCCCGCTCGGTGGCTCAGTAGGTAGCGCACCGGCAACTCTTCTTTGCCGGCCGCCGCGAACTCCGGCCAATAGCGCGCTACCGGCGCATCAAAGTCGAGCAATCCGCGCTCGGCGAGGACGTGAGCCGCGAGCGCGACGACGCCTTTCGTCGAGGACCAGACGTTGACGAGCGTGGAGTCGGTCCACGGCTTCGTCCGATCCTGATCGGTATGTCCACCCCAGAGATCGGCCACAACCGTGCCGTCGACAATCACCGAGACCCGGGCGCCGATCTCCAGTCCGTCCGCGAAGTGCTGACTGAAGACGTCACGAACGCCCGCAAACGCCGGGTCACACTTACCGTCGATCAACAACATAGACATAGGTTTTCCTTACTCTTCGGGATTCGAGCTAGCCACCTTCGAACCAGCGTCGCGGGTTGTCGATCAGCATCGCGGTCAGATCGGCCTCTGCAACGCCCCGCTCACGAAGCGCAGGCAGCACATCCCGCCCGACGTGCAGGTAATTCCAGTTGGGGAGCAGCGCCAGCATGGCCGGATCACCCCAGTCGATGTGGCAGCTCGCGTCCTGCGAGAGCACCATGGACGATCCGTAACCGCGCCTGCACATTTCGGCGACGATGTCGACGCGTGCGTCGAAGGGCGAGATGAGATCGACACCGAAACGGTCCATGCCGAGCAAGTAGCCTGCGTCGGCCAGTTCCGCAAGGTGATCCGCGTCGGTGCTGTCCCCGCTGTGACACAGCTGAACGCCGGCCGGATCAACCCCTTCCTCAGTCAGCACCCGCCGGACCACAGCACCGCTCTTGGAACCCGGATGGGTATGGACCATGATCGGGGTTCCAGTCTCCTTGTGCGCCAACGCGACCGCACGAAGCACCCGCTCGACGCCCGGTGTCAGCCCGGGCTCATCGATCGCGCATTTGAGGACCGCAGCCTTGATGCTCGTACCCTGAATACCGTCGCGGATGTCCCGCACAAACAGTTCGACCATCGGATCCGGTACCCCGAGCCGATACGTGAAGTAGTGCGGCACTTCGGTATAGGTGTAGATGCCGGTCGCAACGAGAATGTTCAGTTCCGGCACCTGCTCGGCGATCCTCGCGATGCGCGTGATGTTTCGGCCGAGCCCGTCCACAGTCGGATCGACGATCGTCTTGATCCCGGTCGCGGCAAGTTCGCGTAGCCGCTCGACCGCATTCGCGACCTCCGCCTCTTCGTCCCAATCGCGTGCCCAGTTCGACTGGCTGTCGGGCGTGAGGATGATGATGTGCTCGTGTGCGAGGGTCCGCCCGAGCGCAGCGGTAGGTATCGGCCCGCGAACCGATTCGACCTCAGTGCGACTCACCTACTCACTACCGTCTGCCCGTTGGTCGACGCGTTTGTGGAGTGTTCGCGGTACTTGCGCAACTCCTGGTGCGCGATCGTTCGCTTGTGCACCTCGTCGGGGCCGTCGGCGAGGCGCAACGTCCGCATGTGGGCGTACATCATGGCGAGCGGGAAGTCGTCGGTGACGCCGGCACCACCGTGCACTTGAATCGCCCGGTCGATGATCTTCAAGGCAATCTGCGGTGCGGCGACCTTGATTGCGGCGATCTCGGTGCGCGCCTGCTTGTTTCCGACAGTGTCCATCATCCACGCGGCCTTCAATGTCAGTAGCCGTACCATCTCGATATCGATGCGGGCCTCGGCGATCCAGTCTTGAATGTTCGATCGTTCGCTGAGGGGGCGGCCGAAGGTGACTCGGGATTCCGCACGGGTGCACAGCAATTCGAGTGCGCGCTCGGCCATCCCGATGGCACGCATGCAATGGTGGATGCGCCCTGGCCCGAGCCGTGCCTGCGCGATCGCGAAGCCTTCGCCCTCCCCTTTCAGCACGTCCTTCGTGGGTACGCGCACGTCCTCGAAGGTGATCTCCGCGTGCCCCTCACGATCCTGATATCCGAATACCGGGAGCCCACGGACAACCGCCACTCCAGAGGCATCCATCGGAACAACCATCATCGACTGCTGCCGATGCGGTGCGGCATCGAAATCGGTCTTGCCCATCACGATCAGCACGGCGCAGTTCTTGTGCAGAGCGTTGGACGCGAACCATTTCCGGCCGTTGAGTACGTACTCGTCGCCGTCACGGTCCATCCGAAGCTGGATGTTGGTCGCATCGGAGCTGGCGACTTCGGGTTCGGTCATCGCGAACGCTGACCGGATCTTCCCGTCGAGCAGCGGCTTCAGGTACAGCTCCTTGTGCTCGTCGCTGCCGAAGAGCGTGAAGACCTCCATGTTGCCTGTGTCTGGAGCCGAACAATTGCACGCCTCGGACGCGATGTGGCTTCGCCCCATGATCTCTGCAAGCGGCGCGTACTCGGAATTGGTCAGCGCCGGACCCCATTCAGGATGCGGGTGGAAGAGGTTCCACAGTCCCCGCTTGCGAGCTTCGACCTTGAGTTCTTCGATGATCGGCGGCTGGAAATGCGGATCACCCGATGCCCGCATCTGCTCGTCGTACACCGCTTCGGCCGGATAGACGTGCTCATCCATGAAGGCCAGCAGGTCAGCCTGGTATTTGAGGCTGCGGTCGCTGTGCTCGAACTGCATCGGATCTCCTGATCGACGTGACGGATTGGCCTCAGCGTAACTTGAATCCGGCGTCAAGTTCAAGTAAAAAGGGCCTTCGGCCCCGTGCGTCTTTTAGGAGGGCCCGACCTCCGAAAAGACGCACGAGCGGCGTAGCCGCCTCAGGGGAAACGCAACGCATTCGTCCAGATCCGCGTAGCCGTGAACACGAGATCGTCGAAGTCGACCGGCGCCTCGTCAGCGGAATCGAAACCGACAACAAATGCGCCGAACGCGAGCCGGCTGACCATGGACGACAGTGCACGCGCCGCCATCAACGGATCCAACTCAGGATCGGCAATGCCCCGTTTCTGCAGCTCAGCGATAGCGCGGGCATTCCGACCGACAAAGGCCGCGGTCCGCCGGCTTCGCAGCCAGCGAAAGTCGGGATCGGCGTTCGCAACCTGATCCAGCAAACCCATCAGCCGCGCGTTGCGCCGATACGCCTCGAAATACGCACGGTTGCTCGCCTCCACCACCGCACATGGGTCGTCGCTCGGCGCCACCCGTCCCATCCCGGGATGCAGCATGTCTTCCTGCGCGACCTCGAGCACCGCGGCGAAGATCTCTTCCTTACCCGCGAAATACGTGTAGAACGTCCCCGTCGAGCAACTGGCTTCCTTCGTGATGTCGGTCAGCCGCGCGTCCAGATAGCCGTCGCGCTCGAACACCACGCGCGCAGCTTTCACCAACGCCGCCCTCGTCCGCGCTCCCCGTTCCGTCACCGGCGGCTCCCGCAGCAGCGAGGATCGCGCCATCGACGGCGGCGGTTCGGCGTCCCATGGGTCGTCGGAGACATTGCTGGACATGCCCTACTTATACTTGAACCTGACCTCGAGTCCAAGCATCAGCGAGCGGATCACATGGGCAAACGCCAACCACTGCACGTCACCTTCGTCTGCACCGGCAACATATGTCGATCGCCGATGGCGGAGAAAATCTTCGCAGCCAACCTCGAACGGGCGGGTCTGTCCGACCAGGTCCGCGTCAGCAGCGCGGGGACGGGCTCCTGGCACGTCGGCGATGACGCCGACAGCCGGACAAACGACCTCTTGCGCCGACACGGATACCCGACGGGCCATGCGGCCGCAGTCCTGTCCGACGACCATCTCGACGCCGACCTCGTCGTCGCACTCGATGTCAGCCACGAGCGGGCGCTCGCGCAGATCGGCGTGCCGACCGTTCGACGACGGTTGCTCCGCAGCTTCGATCCCGACGCCGACAGTCCGGACGTGCCCGATCCGTACTACGGAGACGAAACGGACTTCGAACTCGTCCGCGAACACATCGAGGCGGCCGTTCCAGGTCTGCTGGAGTGGGTGCGCGAACAGCTGGCCGCTACCGTAGATGCATGCGAAAGCTGAAGTTCCTGCTCCGACCGAACTGGGTGATCCTTGCCCTGCTCATCGCCGCCTTCGCATATCTGTGCTTCACAGTGCTTGCGCCGTGGCAGCTCGGCAAGAACACGAACACCGAGCGCCGCAATCAGCTCATCGAGGACTCGATCAATTCCGACCCGGTCCGCGTCGAGGACTTTCTCGGTCCCGGTAAGCCCGCCGCCGCGGACGAGTGGCGACGAATCACCGCCACGGGAATCTACGTTCCCGACAGCGACGTACTCGTCCGCCTCCGATCGAACGGCGGCGCCCCGTCGTACGAAGTGCTGACGCCGCTGCGCCTCGACGACGGTCGAACCGTTCTCGTGGACCGCGGTTACGTCAAGCCCGTCGAAGGAACGCGAGTCCCAACCGTCGCGCCCGCACCTTTTGGCCCGGTCACGCTGGACGGACGAATTCGTCGATCGGAAGGCACCATTCAGGGCAAGGACCCGATCACCGAGGACGGCTACCGGCAGGTGTACTTCGTCGATGCGCCCCAGGTTTCGCAGGTATTGGGAATTCCGTTGGCGGATGGCTACATTCAGCTCTCCGACGATCAGCCAGGCGGATTCGATCCTGTCCCGCTCCCCCAGCTCGATGCCGGGCCGTACCTCTCCTACGGCCTGCAGTGGCTCGCGTTCGGCATCATGGCTCCGCTTGGTCTGGCGTACTTCATTCGTGCCGAACTTCGCGAACGCCGTAAGGAGTCGGCTCCGGCTGCGAAGGTCGTCGAACCGGCTGTCGCAACGGTCGACCCGTCACCGACTCCGGCGCCTGCTACGACCGAGGCGAAGCTTGCCGACCGCTACGGCAAGAACCGCTGAACTCGCAACCGCCCCTATCTGCACGGCGGTAGACAAGCGCAGTGCGCGACGCAGATCGGCGGTCGTCGGGTGCGGTCCCGAGCCGAGCGTCGGACGCATTTCGACCCCATGAGGGTATTCGGTCCGGCCACCCAGAGTGACGCCGAGCGCGCCGGCCGCGGACGCTTCGACAACACCGGCATTGGGACTCGGGTGCGCACCGCTGTCGCGTCGCCAGGCCGCGAGGACCGCTCGTGGCAAGCCGCCGACGACCGGAGCGAGGCACACGGTCAGCACACCGGCAAGCCGTGCGGGAATCAAATTTGCGACGTCATCCGTGCGCGCGGCTGCCCAGCCGAAGTTCGTGTACTTCGCATTGCGGTAGCCGATCATCGCGTCGAGCGTGTTCACCGCGCGGTAGCCGAGCAGTCCGGGGATGCCGACGACTGCACCCCATACGAGCGGTGCGACGGTGGCATCCGACGTATTCTCGGCGATCGATTCGACCGCGGCCCTTGCCAAGCCGGCCGAGTCGAGTACCGCAGGATCTCGACCGCACAACGACGGCAGCAGCTCGCGACCGCCGTCGAGGTCGCCGGCATCGAGGCGATCCGCCATCGCTGCGCCAGTTCGAACCAACGAGGTTCCGCCAAGCACCGACCATGTCGCCAACGCCGTCGCCAGCACTCCCCCGCGTCCAAGGAGGCGCCCGAACACGACGGCGCCGCCCACCAGGATCGCCACGTGCACGACGCCTGCGACCTTGTCATCGCGGTACGTTCGACGTTCGAGTTCGATTGCGGCCCGCCCGAATCCGGCCACTGGATGCAGGCGTGCGGGATCGCCGAACAGCCGGTCGGCCGCATATCCGAGCAGCAACCCGCTGGCCACACGATTGATCACGCTGCGAGCTTATGCGCCTGCGGCGCCTGTGCGCGTTTTGCCCGTGTCCTTTCGGGTGTGTTTGTTCAGGACATCGCGTGCAATTGATGTCTCAGGACATCGTGGACACTGACCGGTTCGTTCTTGTGATGATCAGGGATGGCCAGAACAGAGTTTTCGATGGATCCACAGTTTGTCGCAGCTGTTGCCTTCG
>JBBSKP010000028.1:0-33521 GCA_038256175.1 Mycobacteriales bacterium | reverse complement strand
CGACCACGACCGGCGCGATCCAGAGGCGCGGCCGTTTCAGTGTGTGGTCTTGGGTCGCTGTGTCGTCAGGCGTGTCGTCTGAAGTCGCTGTCTCGCTCATCGCAGAGTGACGCTAGCAGCAGGTCGGCGCGAGCCGCGTAGGTATCGGATGTGCCCTCCAGGCCGGCATCGAGATCGCGTCGGACGGCCGCCTTCTCCTCGGCTAGGGGTCCGACGTCGAGGCCCAAGCCGGACAGTTCGGCGATGCAGCGGCGCGCAATGCCGAGCGCGAGGGAACCGTTGAGCCAGATCCCGAACATCGCGGCGGGGCTGAGAACACTGATCAGCTCCTGGTCCGACTCGGCCGAACGCGCAAAGACACCGATGAGATCGACCATGCCCCACCCGGACAGGAACGGCGACGCGCCTTCGAGTCGATACCCGTCGTCGGTCTTGTGGGCGATCAGCATGGTGTCGCTCATCGCGCCGGCGTACGTGACGCCTGCACGCAGCGATCCGGTCCGGAGCTGGTGGCCGTACCGTTCGCGCAGCTCGACGTTGGGGCTGGCGAGTATCCGGCGTATGACGGTGTGATGCTGCGCCCACACGAATGTGATTTGCCTGACGTTTGCGAGCAAATTGGGAAGAGGGGATGATCGCTTGGTGGTTGTTGGCGAGAAGTAATGGGGATGACCCGTAGAATAAGAACTGCCCCCCTCATCCAGCCGCTTAGGGAGCGCCGGTGACTAAAGCCGATCTATCGGTCAACAGTCCAAACCTTCTCGACACCCGAGTTCCAGATCAGGACGAGAACGAACCCCGCGAAGAATGCGGAGTGTTCGGCGTTTGGGCACCTGGCGAGGATGTTGCGAAGCTCACATACTACGGCCTTTATGCGCTACAACACCGTGGCCAAGAGGCCGCCGGCATTGCAGTTGCCGACGGTTCGCAGGTGCTCGTCTTCAAGGATCTGGGCCTCGTGAGCCAGGTATTCGACGAGCAGACCTTGGCCGCAATGCCGGGTCACGTCGCGATCGGACACTGTCGCTACTCGACCACCGGATCGACAACGTGGGAGAACGCGCAGCCGGTTTTCCGCACGACAGCGGTTGGTACGGGCCTCGCGCTCGGTCACAACGGCAACCTCGTGAACACCGCAGAACTTGCCAGCAGGGCGCGCGCGGCAGGACTACTGAACGAACGTCGTCCCGGCGCTGCGTCGTCGGACTCCGATGTGATGGGTGCGCTCCTCGCGCACGCGGCGGCGGACAGCACGATCGAACAAGCCGCCATGACTCTGCTACCCACGCTGAGCGGCGCGTTCTGTCTCACATTCATGGACGAGCAAACTCTGTACGCGGCGCGCGACCCTTGGGGCGTGCGCCCGCTTTGTCTCGGCCGGCTGGATCGCGGTTGGGTGGTCGCGAGCGAAACGGCGGCCCTCGACATCGTCGGTGCTTCCTTCGTCCGCGAGATCGAGCCGGGCGAGCTGCTTGCGATCGACGCCGATGGAGTTCGTTCCTCGCGTTTCGCCAATCCCAAGCCGAAGGGGTGCGTGTTCGAGTTCGTCTACCTTGCGCGCCCTGACAGCGTGATCTCCGGACGTTCGGTGCACGGCACCCGCGTCGAGATCGGCCGACGTCTTGCGAAGGAACACCCCGCAGAGGGTGACCTCGTCATCCCGGTTCCCGAATCCGGAACTCCCGCAGCGGTCGGATACGCACAGGGCTCGGGCATCCCGTACGGCCAGGGTTTGATGAAGAACGCCTATGTCGGGCGCACGTTCATCCAGCCGAGCCAGACCATTCGCCAGCTCGGCATCCGTTTGAAACTGAACCCTCTCAAAGAGGTGATTCGCGGCAAGCGGCTGATCGTTGTCGACGACTCGATCGTGCGCGGCAACACCCAGCGTGCACTGATTCGGATGCTCCGGGAAGCGGGCGCGCTCGAAATCCACGTGCGCATCGCCTCGCCGCCGGTGAAATGGCCGTGCTTCTACGGGATCGACTTCGCGTCTCCCGCGGAACTGATCGCAAACGGCGCCGGTGGTGCGATCGGTGACACCTTCGACGACATGCTCGAAGGTGTACGCAGGTCGATCGGGGCCGACACGCTCGGCTACATCTCCATCGAGGGGATGATCGCCGCGACCGAACAGCCCGCGAGCCGGTTGTGCGCAGCATGTTTCGACGGCACCTATCCCATCGCGCTTCCGGACGAAGCGGCTATCGGAAAGAACCTGCTCGAAGGCTTGAGTTCCAGCGCAGGCCGCGCAGCGCAGACCGCCGACGACAATGTGAGCGCACTGAGCAGGCCATAGGCGATTGGGCGACCGAACAGAACTGCGAGCCGACTGCGCGAACTGCTTCGGGTTATGTTGTGTAGCACCGGCATTCGCCAAGTCGTCGGATTTTGCGATCGACAAGAAGGCGGGAACTCCCTGTCCTAACTTGCAGGCGGATTTCCGCTGCGGAATCCACACCGAGCTGCGACCGCGTGGATTCGGTGGCTGCACGGTCTACGACTGCTTCGGCGCTGGGCAGAAGGTTTCCCAGGTCACGTTCATCGGGCAGGATTGGCGGCGTAATCCTGCGGCCGCGACGTCCATGTTCGCGGTGTTCACCACGATGCGACACCTTCATGAACTGCTCTGGTACCTGTCCGAAGCACTGACATTTCGGCCTGCTCGCGCCATGCGCGGTGAACTGCAGGTGGCGTTCGACGAACTCGACGCCCTTACCCGCGGCAATCCGGAGGCCCTCGCGATTCTGGACGTCGCGCCGTTGCGTCGCGATGTCAGCGGTCTACTGCTTCGGGCGAGCGAGTTGGTGCGAGCGGGGATTCGGGGCAAGAAGAAGGACCATCGTGGCGCGAATCTGATCGGAGCCACGTTGGCCAGGGCCGATCTGCGCGGTGCGAATCTGCGTGGCGCGCTCCTCGTCGGGGCCAACCTCGCGGGCGCGGACCTGCGACTCGCCGACGTCATCGGTGCCGATGTGCGAGGTGCAGATATCCGCGGCGCGCAGCTTGGCGAGTGCCTCTACTTGGTCCAGGCACAGCTCGACGCTGCCACAGGTGATGCGACAACCACGCTGCCTGCCTCGCTGACCCGCCCGGCGCATTGGAAGTAGCCTGATTTTCGTCGAACAACCGCCGGTTCGGCGTCGATGTTCCGTTGTACGGTGACGTATGACCGAATGGATGACCGTCGAACGGTCGGAAATTTTGCGTGCCATCTGTAATTCCGTTGTTCCGGCGATCGAGCGCCCTGACGACCCGGACGGCTTCTGGGCCCGTCGAGCTACCGACGTCGGGGCGGACCAGGGCATCGTCGCAATGCTCGCCGAGATGCCCGACGAGCAACGCGAAGGCTTACTCGGTGTGATCGATGCTCTCGGGGCGCAAGGAATTGTCACCGCGTCGGCGCTGTCGCGCGAAGAGTTGCTCAAGCGGACTGCATTGCTCGGTCCGCAGGCAACGCTCGGCGTCGGGGCGCTGATCTCGCTGACGCTGTTTCTCACGTACGCGCTGCCCGACCCGGCGACCGGGCAGAATCCGATGTGGCGCAGGTTCGGCTTCCCCGGTCCGATCGGACTGCCACCGCAACAGCCGAAGCCGATTACTCCCGTTGTACCGCAGGGTGATTCGACAATCGAAGCCGACGTCGTTGTCGTCGGATCCGGTGCCGGCGGTGGATTGATCGCAGGAAAGCTCGCGCAGGCCGGTTTGAAAGTTGTTGTGCTGGAGGCGGGCGGCTATTTCGACGAGTCCGATTTCAATCAGCTCGAACTGTGGGGCTATCAGAACCTGTACTGGCGCGGCGGTCCAACGCCCACAGCGGATTTCAATGTCTCGCTTCAGGCCGGATCGAATCTCGGTGGCGGTACGACGGTCAACTGGACCAACTGCCTGCGCACCCGCCCGTGGGTTCGCGAGCAATGGGCCCGCGAGCACGGGCTCGATGGTGTCGACGGACCGGACTTCGACAGGCACCTCGACGCTGTGTCACAACGGATTTCGGTAAACGGCCAGTGTTCCGATTTCAACGGGCCGACGCTGCGGATGAAGGAGGCGGCGGAGCGCCTCGGGTGGTCGTTCGACACCGTTGTGCGCAACACGGATCCGGCGAGCTACGACCCGGCGAGCGCGGGATACCTGGGATTCGGCGACCAGTCCGGTTCCAAGCAGGGGACGTTGAAGACCTATCTTCGCGATGCTGCCGACGCTGGCGCGCAGGTCATCGTGCGTTGCCGCGCAGATCGGGTGCTCGTGGAAAATGGCCGCGCCGCAGGCGTTGTCGCGACTTACGCCGACCCGGTGAGTGGAGCCGGTGCTGCGGTCACCGTTCGCGCGCCGCGAGTCGTTGTCGCAGGTGGTGCGTTGGAGTCGCCCGCGTTGCTGCTGCGGTCGGGTATCGGTGGACCCGCGGTCGGAAAGTACTTGCGCCTGCACCCCGCGGTTGCGGTGGTCGGGATGTACGCAGAGGACCAGAAAGCGTGGTGGGGCGCGCCGCACACGGGTCTCATCGACGAATTCGCCGACACCGGCGAAGGTTACGGCTTCCTCATCGAGACCGCGCAGTACACCACGGGACTCGGCGCGTCCGCGGTGCCGTGGAGTTCGGGCCCAGTCCACAAACAGTTCCTCAGCAAGTACGCCAATGTGGCGACAAGCGTTGCGCTACTGCGGGATAGAGGGCACGGCCAGGTGACGATCGACGCGGAGGGCAACGCCGTCCCGACGTATGCGATCACCGACGAGTTGGACCTCGCAAACCTGAGGGCTGGCGTCAAGGCTATGGCGACGGCGAACGAGGCGGCCGGCGCGGTCCAGCAGCTGGCATTCGCAGAGGGTATGCCGACCTGGCGGTGGGGCGACGATCTCGACGCCTACGTCGCGAAGATTCAACAGATCCCCTTCCGCGCGGGCGGGTATCGGATGTTCTCGGCCCATCAGATGGGGACGTGCCGGATGGGTACGGACCCGCAGACCAGTGTGGCGGGCCCGTTCGGCGAATTGCACGACACACCAGGCGTGTGGATCGGTGACGGAAGTGCTTTCCCGACGTCGTCGGGCACGAACCCCATGCTGTCGATCATGGCACTTGCGCACCGCACCGCGGAGGCGATCGCGGCGGCAGCCGGTGCCCGACTCGAGGCCGGCACGCCGGTCTCGGCGAAGTAGATAGGGACGACATGACCGCAACAGACGCTGCAGTAAGGCTCTACGACAAGGCCTATATCGGTGGCGAGTGGGTCGAAATCCTGGGCACTGAAACCGAGGACGTGATAAATCCGGCCACGGAGGACGTCATCGCGACGGTCCGGCTCGGCAATGCCGCAGACGTCGATCGCGCGGTAGCGGCAGCGCGATCGGGATTCGAATCATGGTCGCAGAGCAGCATTTCCACGCGCTCCGATGTGCTGATGGCGATCTCTGCTGCGCTCGAGGCGCGAGGCGACGAGATCGCCGCGGTGATCTCGTCGGAGGTGGGAACCCCGGTCGCGGTGTCACGGCTGCTGCAAGCCGGGTTGCCTGCCATGTCGTTCGGCGCGCTGTCGCGGATCGTCGGCGAGATCCCGTGGGAGAAGGAACTCGGCAACTCGTTGATCGTGCGTGAGCCGGTGGGCGTGGTCGGCGCGATCACTCCGTGGAACTATCCGCTGCATCAGATCGCGGCAAAGGTGGCGCCGGCAATCGCTTCCGGGTGCTCGATCGTGGTCAAGCCGAGCGAGGTTGCGCCACTGTCGTCGTTCATCCTCGCGGAGATCATCGACTCGATCGGTTTGCCGGCGGGCGTCTTCAATCTTGTTCCCGGCACGGGTCCGGTTGTCGGTGAAGCGATCGCCGCGCATCCTGGCATCGACATGGTATCGCTGACAGGCTCGATTCGCGCGGGTCGCAGGGTGTCCGAGGTCGCGGCCGCGACGATCAAGCGGGTGACGCTCGAACTCGGTGGCAAGTCCGCGAACGTGATCCTCGACGACGCCGACCTGCAGACCGCGGTCGTCGACGGAATAGGAAAATGCTTCCTCAACTCCGGCCAGACCTGCTCGGCGCTCACTCGAATGTTGGTGCCGAGTAGCCGATTGGCCGAAGCCGAGGCAATCGCTGCGCTTGCTGTGGATGCCGTTGTTGTCGGTGATCCGTTCGATGTGGCAACCAATGTCGGACCGATGGTGAGTGCGGCACACCGTAATCGGGTTCTCGGCTACATCCGGCGCGGGATCGACGAAGGTGCCCGGGTGGTGATCGGCGGTACCGAACCTGTCGACGGCATCGAGCGTGGCTACTTCGTCCGCCCGACGGTGTTCTCGGATGCCAAGCCGGACATGACAATTGCGCAAGAAGAGATATTCGGGCCAGTGCTGGTGATCTTGCCCTACGACGACGAGGACGATGCCGTCGCGATTGCAAACGGCACCACGTACGGCCTTGCGGGTGGAGTGTGGTCGGGCGATCCAGAACACGCCCAGCGGATTGCTCGACGGCTACGCACCGGTCAGGTCGAGATCAACGGTGGCGCATTCAGTCCCATCGCACCGTTCGGCGGATACAAGCAATCGGGTAATGGTCGCGAGCTCGGGCCGTACGGAATGCTGGAGTTTCTGGAGACGAAGGCTATGTTCCGGTAGTGACCCGCTCACCCGGCCGGCCTGCATCGGCAACCAGAGACGAAGTTCTCGCCGAAGCACGGCGGCGGTTCCTGCGCGGCGAGCGACTCGACGTGCAGTCGGTTGCAGGTGAACTCGGCGTCGGGCGCGCGACGGTGTACCGCTGGTTCGGTTCGCGCGAGGGGTTGCTCGGCGAGGTGCTGGCGAGGGAGTTCTGCGGCTTGCTCGAGCTGGCGCGGCGGCGAGCAGGTGGCACGGGTGGCCAGGCCCTACTCGAGACTCTGGAGCAGGCCAATCGTTGGCTCGTCGACAGTGAGCCGTTTCGGCGATTCTTCGAGCAAGAGCAGACCATTGGGCTGCGCATCATCACCTCGAGCACCGGTGGTGTGCAATCGCGGATCGTCGAGACGATCAAGGCGATGATCGAAACGGAAATGGCAGGCGGCGACTGGGTCCCGCCTGTCGAACCGTCGACGCTCGCGTATTCAGTGGTCCGCCTGGGGGAGGCGTTTCTGTACAACGACAGCGTCGTCGGCAACCGCGGCGACGTCGATAGGCTCCGTGAGGTGCACAGTGCGCTGCTCGGTGTCGCGTCGGTTGTGCATCGCGCATAGGGTTATTCCACCGCGACCGACCAGCTGGCTAACTGTGGGGGCCTGCCCGGTCGGCGCTCGAGAATCGAGGCTGTTGATGCGTGGCTCGGGTAGGCGGACCGCCATGGTCCTTGGCGGCGTAGTCGGTATCGCGACGGTCGTGGCTTCGGGGTGTGGATCCGGCCGCACCGGGGAGGGCGACAATGCGATCGTGGTCGGTACCACCGACAAGGTTGTGACGCTCGATCCGGCGGGTGCATATGACGATGGTTCGTTCACGCCGATGAATCAGATCTATCCGTTCCTGATGAACTTCGCGCCGGGGGAAGCCGGGCTCAAACCCGATGCCGCGGAAGGCTGCGCGTTCACGCAGCCCTTGGTCTACACATGCAAGCTGCACGCCAACATGAAGTTCGCCAACGGTAATCCGTTGACCGCGAACAGCGTCAAGTTCTCCTATGACCGGATCCTGAAGATCAACGACCCGAATGGGCCTGCGTCGCTGCTGACTCAGCTCGATCACGTCGATGTCGTCGACCCCACTACGGTCGCCTTCACTATGAAGAATGCGAACGACCAGACCTTTCCGCAGGTCTTGGCAACAAATGCCGGTCCGATCATCGACGAGAAGGTGTTTCCCGCAGATAGGATTCTCGACGACAACGAGATAGTGAAGGCCAAACCATTCGCCGGGCCGTTCACGATCGAGAGTTATAACAAGAACCGGCTCGTCGAGTACAAGGCGAATCCTTCCTATATCGGAATTCTGGGTAAGCCTGCGACACAGTATATTTCGGCGAAGTACTACGCCTCCGCCGACAACCTGAAACTTGACACGCAGAATAATTCGATCGACGTGGGGTTTCGTTCCTACACTCCGACCGATATCGACTCTCTGCGCGGCAACGACAAGGTGACCGTGCACGAGGGTCCTGGTGGCGAACTGCGATACATCGTGTTCAACCTTGACACGATGCCCGGCGGTACACCGGAACAGAAGCTCGCGGTTCGCAAGGCGATCGCCTCATCGGTCGATCGAAGTGCGTTGTCCCAGAACGTGTACAAAGGCACCTACACGCCGGCGTATTCGCCTGTTCCTGATGGCGTCCCCGGCGCCGTTCGGTCCTTCGAAGAGGTGTACGGCGACAAGCCGAACAAGGACGCTGCCGCGAAGTTCCTTGCCGACGCCGGCGTTTCGACGCCGGTCAACCTGAATGTGCAGTACAACCCGGATCACTACGGCAGCAGTAGTTCCGAGGAGTACGCCACGGTGAAGTCGCAGCTGGAAGCAACCGGATTGTTCACCGTCAATCTGCAATCGACCGAGTGGGTGACGTATCAGGAGGAGCGCACGCTCGATGCCTACCCGGTCTATCAATTGGGTTGGTTTCCTGACTTTCCCGACCCCGACAACTACATAACGCCATTCTTTGCGCCGAACAACTTCCTGCAGAACCACTTCGAGAACCCACTGATCACCGATCTGATTCTGAAGGAAACGACGGAACCGGATCCGATCAAACGGAACGACATCCTGCGCCAGATTCAGGACGAGATTGCGCGAAACTTCGTTCCGATGCTTCCTTTGCTGTCGGGCAAGCAGATTGCGGTGTCGGGCAAGGACATCCGAGGTGTCGGCAGCACGCTCGATGCGTCGTTCAAGTTCCGCTATACGGTGTTGAGCAAGTCCTGATTCGATGACCGTTGCGCACTATGTCCACCAGCCCAATCAAGGCGGGCCAACCTATGTTGTCGGCACACGTTGGTGCAGCCAGTCGGTGACGTAGGTCAACACTTCCGGCGCGATGGTCGTCTCCGTCGCGGTGTACTCGCTGGGCTGACCAGTCTCGGCGGGCCGCATCAAATGGTTGAGATTGGCAAAGACGTGGACCGTAGAGTCGGGGCTGGCGGCCAGCGCGGCGCGCATCGGTTGTTCGTTTTGGCTGGGCAGCACTTGCAGATCCTTGCTGCCGTAGAAGGCCAGGACCGGAATACGCAGCGCAGTCAACGCGGGTGCAGGATCGTAGCCGACGAGGGCGGCCATAATGGGCGCGTTGTTGGCATCGATCACGGCGTCCGGGGCGCGCTCGGGTGCAGGCTTGCCATCGTTGGTGCGGCGGTTGAAGTCCTTGGCGGCGGTTAGGTCGCCGGAGCGAATCAGGGCGGTCCAGTTGGTGAGAAATCCGAGTTGGTCATCGATCGCCGATTGCGGTGCGCCACCGGCGATGAGCAGGGCGCGGTTCTGTTCGATCAGCAGATCAGAGCCGGGCACCGCGGGGCCGGCCATCAGGATCGCGAAGGCGACACCGCTGTCAGGGCGCGCGGCAACCAGTGGCGCGATGTAGCCGCCCTCACTGTGCCCGAAGAGGCCGACGCGGGCCGGGTCGACATCCGAACTGGCGCGCAGGAAACCAACGCCTGCAGCAGCATCGGCGGCTAGATCGGCGTAGGTGGCTTGATTGAGATCGCCGCCGGTACCACCGACGCCGCGGTCGTCGGTGCGCAGCACGGCGTAGCCCGCCCGGGTCAGCGTGTCGGACAGCAGAAGGAAGGGCTTGTGGCCCATGAGCGCTTCATTACGGTCCTGGGGGCCACTGCCGGTGAGCAACACCACCGCCGGGAACGGACCGTCGCCCTCCGGACGGGTCAGCGTGCCGGCAATGGTGATGTCACCACTGCGATAGGTAATGTCCTCGGATCGGTACGGAAACGGCGGTTTTGGCTCCTGCGGGCGCGCGGGCCCGACGGCCTTACCCGGCTGCATTGACAGCGGCCAACTCTGCCCACTTTGGCTGAACTCACCGATGATGCGGTCGGCTCCCTTGTCGTACTTGCCGTGGAATACCGGACATTCGTTTCATTCGGCAACGAATGTTGCAAGGTCGAGCGGCGAAGCACGGCGCCGCCGCATCCGGGGTGCACCCGACTCCGGTAGCGTGAACTCGCATCTATAGGTGAACGAAGGCTGGAGTGCCGACCCGATGAAAGACCACACGCACGGCCGACCCGGCGCCTCCTACGCAGCTGCGGGGGTGGATATCGAGGCGGGCGACCGAGCGGTAGAACTGTTCGCGCCGCTCGCGAAGAAGGCGAGTCGCCCGGAAGTTCAGGGTGGACTCGGCGGATTCGCCGGGCTCTTCGCGTTGAAGAACGACTATCGCGAACCCCTGCTCGCTGCGTCCACGGACGGTGTCGGCACCAAGATCGCGGTTGCCCAGGCGATGGACAAGCACGACACCATCGGGCTGGACCTCGTGGCCATGGTGGTGGACGACCTGGTCGTCTGCGGCGCCGAACCGCTGTTCCTACAGGATTACATCGCCGTCGGGCGCGTGGTTCCGGAGCGGGTGGCCGAACTCGTGGGCGGTATCGCCGACGGCTGCGTCCGCGCAGGTTGCGCACTGCTGGGCGGTGAGACCGCCGAACATCCCGGTTTGATGGCGGACGGCGACTACGACCTGTCGGCAACGGGTATCGGCGTTGTCGAGGCCGATGCCGTGCTTGGCCCCGACCGGGTTCGTCCCGGCGACGTCGTCATTGCCATGGGCTCGTCCGGCCTGCACTCCAACGGTTACAGCCTTGCCCGCAAGGTGCTGCTGGAGATCGACCGGATGTCGCTGAGCGGTCACGTCGAGGAGTTCGGCCGCACGCTCGGCGAAGAACTGCTCGAGCCGACCAAGATCTACGCGAAGGACTGTCTTGCGCTGATCGCCGAGACCGATGTGCGGACGTTCTCGCATGTGACCGGTGGCGGACTCGCCGCCAACCTCGCTCGGGTCATGCCGAAGGGCCTGGTCGCCGAACTGGATCGGGGCACGTGGAACCCGGCGCCGGTGTTCAAGATGATCGCGCAGCGCGGCCGCGTCGAACGAATCGAAATGGAAAAGACGTTCAACATGGGGATCGGCATGGTCGCCATCGTTGCCCCTGAGGACGTCGATCGGGCACTTGCTGTACTGACGGCACGCCACATCAGCTGCTGGACACTCGGATCGGTACGGAAGGCGTCCGCCAAGGCCGACGGGCCCGACCGTGCAGCAATGGTCGGCGATCACCCGCGGTTCTAGCGGATAGACGTACCAGTATTTGGGCGCGAATGAGGGGGAGCCGACAGGGTCGGCTCCCCCTCATTCACGTCAAAGGTCTAGCGACGCCACTCTTCGTATTCGTCGTCGTCCCATCGGGAACGACTGTCCTGGTCGTCCTGCCGAACGCCATTCCGGTGCGCGTTGGGTGAACTGCCACCTGCAAGGGGTGAACCGCCACCCGAAAGCTCCCGTTGGAGGCTTTCGAGGTCGGTGGACGGAGAGCTGTACTTAAGCTCACGTGCAACCTTGGTCTGCTTTGCCTTAGCCCGGCCGCGGCCCATGGCTAACCCCCTCGCGCTTTGGCGGGGCGGCCTGGGGAATTTGGCGGCCCCGTTCGAGTGTGTGTATTTCCTGACTCACACTCTAGCGTGCGAATCGCGGTCGCGCTTCCAGGTGGTTCCCCACGATTTTGTGGATTTGCGCCGGACGGTCAGACGATGCCAGGTATCGCCCTGGTTATCCCGACGCGTGCGCCGCCGCCGAGAACGGGTGCGAACGCCAATTCGGCGCTGTCGCCCGACCATTGGACGCCGATTCGGCGCAGAATCGCCGCAGTCAGCGGCAGGCGGGCCCGTTCGTGGCCGTCGTCGATCTTGAAGGCGAAGGCTGTGCCATCGGGGAGCGCGCCCGCGTGAACGCCGTCGGCGCCCGCCTTGCACAGCAATCCAGGGACGGCGGTCATCAGTCGTAAGTCGTCACAGTCGGTGCCGGACATCACATACGGATGTTCGCGGACCGCCTCTGCCACCCGACGTTCCGGCGAGCCGGCGGGCGCGCGGACCAAGGTCGAGAATGATCGCGCGAGATTCACTAGCGAGACGGGAATGATCGGTAGCCCGCAGCCGTCGATGCCCAACTCGGTCTCGGGTTCGCCGCTCAGCTCGGCTATCGTCGCGATGATCGCGAGCTGCAAGGGGTGAGCTGGCTCGAGGTAGCTCTCCGTCGGCCAGTCGTTGGCCAGACAGGTCGCGAGCATCGCCGCGTGTTTGCCCGAGCAATTCATGTAGACGCGCCGCGATCGAGCACCGCTTGTCATCACGTGTGCGCGGGCGATCTCGTTCGCTGGCAGGTCCGCTGGGCACCGAAGCTGGTCCGCGCTGAGCCCGTGCCTGTCGAGCAGGCGTCGTACCAGCTCGATGTGACGCTGTTCGCCCTGATGGGAGGCTGTCGCGATGGCGAGCTCGGCCGAATTCTCCGGCGCGAAGCCGCTGCGCAGCATGGCAACCGCCTGCATCGGCTTGTTGGCTGACCGCGGATACATGGGGAGGTGTACTTCGCCGAGCTCGTGCACCGCGGTGCCGTCGGGGTCGAGGATCGCGAGGGAACCGCGATGAACGCATTCACGAAAACCGGAGCGGACCACTTCGACCAGCTCGACGCTCACAGGTTCGGCCTGATCCCCGCGGCGCGACCAAGCGCTCGATCCAGGCGACCTCGGGAATCCTGCGACAGCGTCGGTTCGTCGTTCAGCAGGGCAAGGCGCTCGAGGTCCTTGCCGTCGAAGAGGTCGCGCACGGTGACCCCGTGGCTCGGGGTGAATTCGATGTCGATGGTGTCGCCCGCGCCGATGCGGCCCTCGCGCAGCACCCGGAAGTACGCACCGGTGTCGCCACGCTCGGCGAACCGGCGGACCCAGTGTTCTTCGCCGGTCCAGTACTGGAAGCTCACACAGGGTATGCGGGGCGCCGTGACCTCGAGAAGTGTCTCGCCGACGCGCCAGCGCGCGCCGATGACAGCGTCACTGACCGCCACGCCGCTGACACGAAGGTTCTCGCCGAACCAGCCGGCGGGGATCGGTTTGCCGAGCTCGCCGGACCACCGCACAGCATCCTCTTCGGCGTAGGCGTAGACAGCCGCGTCGTAACCGCCGTGGTGTTTGGTATCACACACGTGATCGCCGTCGACGCCGAGCGCGCGGACCATCGTCGGGCCGTCGACGGGTCTTTTGTCGATTGCGGTGACTGGAATCTTGCGAGGTTGGGGGATGTCGGCGTAGACGACGCAGATCGCCTCGACGCGCCCGCTCACCGGCCGCGCAACCGCTCGATCGCCGCCCGACCGGCCTGCACCTCGTCGTGTGACGGCAGCGAGTCAGGGTCGATCGACGCCGCGCATGGCCCGGCTTCGAGCTGCGTATCGGCCGGAACGGCACGTTTGACCAGTGCGAGCGCGATCGGTCCCAGTTCGAAATGGTCGATAACGGTGCCAACCCGGCCAACACTTCGGCCGCCGGCGGTCACCGAGTCTCCCGCTGCCGGCCGGCCGTCGGCCGAGCCATCGAGGTGCAGCAGGACCAGGTGCCGCGGAGGCTTGCCGAGGTTGTGCACGCGAGCCACTGTCTCTTGCCCGCGGTAGCAGCCCTTGTCGAGATGCACGGCGCCACCTTGTTCGACGCCGCCGATCCAGCGAACCTCGTGCGGGATGGTCCGGTCGTCGGTGTCGACTCCGATTCGAGGCCGCACGGCGGCAACCCGTAGGGCTTCGAACGCCCACATGCCTGCCGGTGTCGCGCCGGCTTCGGCCAGCCGAGTCCACCACTGCGTCAACTGATCGCGCGGAACGAGCAGGTCATAGGAGTGTGGGGTCGGCCAGGGCATGGTGCGGACGAATCCGCCGCCGGGCAGCGCCTCCGCACCGTAGGTCGGCGGCATCGCCGCGATCCCGAGAGCCGCAAGGATCGCCGGGCTTTCGGCGGCCGGTCCGAGCAGGCTGATCAGCGCCAGCTCGTTGCCGTCGCGGGGCTCGGTTTTGGCCCAGAACACCATCTTCTTCAAGAAGCTCAACAGCGCGGGGCCATTGGCGGCCTCGGTGTCGATCCAGAGCGTCCCGTCGATGTCGGTCAGGACGAAGTGATGTTCGACTCGTCCGTTCAGATCCAGGCTCAGGTTCTCGGCAGAGGTTCGGTCGGGCAAAGCCGCGATGTGTTGGCTCGAGATCGTATGCAGCCAGGACAGGCGTTCGTCACCGTCGATGGCGATGACGAACCTGTGGGAGCGATCGACAACCGCGACGGTCTCGCTAGCTGCGCGTTGTTCGGGGAACGGGTCGCCGTAGTGCCGCGCGACGGCCGCGTCCGGCGAATTGGGTTCGCCAGGGATGGCGTTCGGAACCGCGAGCAGAGGGCTGGGCGAAACGAGCAGGGTGTCGGCCACAGTTCCATAGTAGGAGCGCGAAACGGCCCTGGGTCCCGCCGATACGCTGATCGCATGGCTGAACGAGTACTTGTGACCCTGGACGGCACGGTGCGCGATCCCGACGCCCCCCTGTTGTGCGCTGACGATCTTGCCGCGGTACGAGGTGACGGGGTCTTCGAGACGGTTCTAATACGAGACGGGGGTGCATGCGCGCTCGACCTGCATCTCGAACGGATGTGCCGGTCCGCGGAGGCGCTCGAACTGCCTGCGCTCAACGTTGGACAGTGGCGCCGCGCGATCGAGATCGCGGTGGCGCAGTGGGACGAGAAGTCCGAGGGTGCCATGCGGCTGGTGCTCAGCCGCGGCCGCGAGATCGGCGGCGATCCCATGGCCTACATCACCGTCGGGCCGGTAACCGATCGTGTCGAGGCGGCACGCGCGGACGGCATATCGGTCATGACTCTCGAACGAGGGCATTCGATCGACCTCGGGCAGGTCGCGCCGTGGCAGTTGCTCGGCGCGAAGACGCTGTCGTACGCGACGAACATGGCCGCCTTGCGGTTCGCGGCGCGATACGACGCCGACGATGTGATCTTCGTCAGTAGCGAGGGTCGGATACTGGAAGGTCCGCGATCGACCGTCGTGATCGCCAGAGGGCGGACGCTGATCACGCCGCCGGCCAGCTTCGGAATTCTGCCCGGTACCACCCAGCGCGCGTTGTTCGACGCCGCGCAGAACAGTGACTTCACCTGCGAATACGCACCGCTGTTCCCGGCGGACCTGATCACGGCGGACGGCGTGTGGCTGTTGTCGAGTGTGACGTTGACCGCACGGGTGCACACGCTCGACGGACTTGCCTTGCCCAAACCTGCCATTGCCGACGAAATTGCCGCACTTGTCGACTTAGCTGTAGAGGCCAAGGGCACCAGCTAGAGGCCTCTTGACCCCCCTACTACACTTTGTAGTAGCAATAGACTTCCACGGGTAACCGAGCGGCAGGAGCGCAATGGACGTCTTGGACATTTCCAGATGGCAATTCGGCATCACGACCGTCTATCACTTTGTGCTGGTCCCACTCACCATCGGGCTCGCACCGATCCTGGCCGTGATGCAGACGATGTGGGTGATCACGAAGAAGGACCATTGGTACCGGCTCACCAAGTTCTTCGGCAAGCTGTTCCTGATCAACTTCGCACTCGGTGTCGCGACCGGAATCGTGCAGGAATTCCAGTTCGGGATGAACTGGAGCGAGTACTCGCGCTTCGTCGGTGACGTCTTCGGCGCGCCGCTAGCGCTTGAGGGACTCGTGGCCTTCTTCCTCGAATCGACCTTCCTCGGCCTGTGGATCTTCGGCTGGGATCGGTTGCCGAAACTCGTCCATCTGGCAACGATCTGGCTGGTCGCGATCGGCGTGAACGCCTCCGCGTTCTTCATCATCGCGGCCAACTCGTTCATGCAACATCCTGTCGGCGCGCGATACAACCCCGAGCGGGGTCGGGCCGAGCTGACCAGCATCTGGGAGCTGCTCACCAACAACACTGCGCTCGCTGCGTTTCCGCACGTCGTCGCCGGCGCCTTGCTGACGGCAGGCACGTTTGTCGCCGGCGTGGCCGGTTGGTGGATGGTGCGCAGCATGCGGCAGGCGAAGGCAGCCGCCGAGCCCGAGGTCGCCGCCGAACACGAAACCACCGCGCGAACGATGTTCCGACCCGCTGCGGTTCTCGGTATGTGGCTGATTCTCGCTTCCGGCATCGCCCTTGCGATAACGGGCGATGTGCAGGGCAAGCTGATGTTCGAGCAGCAGCCGATGAAGATGGCATCTGCGGAATCGTTGTGTCACACCGAAACCGGCGCAGACTTCTCGATCCTCACGGTGGGAACGCAGAACAACTGCGACAGCATCACTCAGCTCATCAAGATTCCTGGCGTCACGTCGTTCCTTGCCAAGAACGACGTCCATGCCACGGTCGAAGGCGTCACGGAGCTCCAGGCCAGGTACGAGAAGCTCTACGGCCCAGGCAATTACAAGCCAAACCTGTTTGTCACCTACTGGACTTTCCGCGCGATGATCGGCTGGGCAATCGGTTCGGGACTGCTCGCGTTGGCCGGGCTGTGGCTGACTCGTCGGGGGCGGGTGCCGGACAATCGTTGGTTCGGCTGGCTGTCCATACTGGCCATTCCCACGCCGTTCCTGGGGAACAGCGCCGGGTGGGTGTTCACCGAGATGGGCCGCCAACCGTGGGTGGTTGCTCCCAATCCCACTGGCGTGGCACAAATCCGACTCTTGGTGTCGCAGGGCGTATCGGATCATCCATCGTCGACGGTGATCATCTCGCTCGTGACATTCACCTTGCTCTACGCGGCGCTCGGCGTGGTGTGGTTCGTCCTCATACGCCGGTATGTGATCGCTGGACCGCTCGAACATGATGCGCATCCACCTGGCCCCGATTCGGGCGGCGGACCAGCCGATCCCGATCAACCCAAACAGCTCTCGTTCGCGTACTAGGAGGCGGTCATGGGACTTCAAGAAGTGTGGTTCACCCTGGTCGCGGTGCTCTTCGTCGGATACTTCGTGCTCGAAGGCTTCGACTTCGGTGTCGGAATGCTCTTCCCGGTACTCGGCCGCACCGACGATCGACGCCGAGTGCTGCTGAACACCATCGGCCCGGTATGGGATGGCAACGAGGTCTGGGTCATCACCGCGGGTGGTGCCCTGTTCGCGGCGTTCCCCGATTGGTACGCAACGCTTTTCTCGGGTTTCTACCTGGCACTGCTGCTGATTCTGGTGACGCTCATCCTCCGCATCTGCGCCATCGAATGGCGTGGCAAGATCGATGACCCGATCTGGCGCAAGCGCTGTGACCTCGGCATTATGATCGGGTCCTGGGTGCCGGCGGTGTTGTGGGGAGTCGCCTTCGCGAACATCGTGCGCGGCGTGGCGATCAACGAAAACAAGCAAGTAACGTCCGGATTCTTCGCGCTGTTGAACCCATACGCATTGCTCGGTGGCGCGACGACTGCGATTGTGTTCGCCCTGCACGGCGCGGTGTTCCTTGCGCTCAAGACTTCTGGTGAAGTGCGCACCGACTCGGTGAAAGTTGCTTTCCGGCTGTCGATTCCGGCTGTTGTCGTCGCAGGCAGCTTCGTCCTGTGGACTCAGCTGGCGTACGGCAAGAGCTGGACCTGGCTGCTGGTCGCAGTCGCCGCCGCTGCACTGCTCGCCGTTGTCGCGCTCACGAAGGTCGAGCGCGAGGGTTGGGCGTTCGTATTCACCACTGTCGCTGTGATCGGTGCCGTCGCCCTGCTGTTCTCCTCGCTGTACCCGAACCTGATGCCCTCGAGCACCAACGAGGCGTACAACCTGACGATCTACAACGCATCGTCGAGCCCGTACACGCTGAAGGTGATGACATGGGCCGCGGCGTTCATGACCCCGGTCGTGCTCGTCTACCAGGGCTGGACCTATTGGGTGTTCCGGCAACGGATCTCGGTGGCGCAGATTCCGCCGTCCATCGGGCTACCGCTCAAGCAGGGATAACGTGCGATGACGGTCATCGACCAACCTGCCGCCACACGACGTGGGCCGATCGACCCACGTCTGTGGCGGTATTCGCGGTCCGCTCGGCACTATCTGATCCTCTCGGTATGTCTTTCCGTGCTCACCACCGCGGCGATCATCGTGTCCGCGTTGATGATCGGCGAAGTGCTTGCGGGGGTGATCACGGATCCGAGCCGCCGGACCATCGGATCGTGGACCCTCGAGCTCGCCGTGTTGGTCGGGGCGATTGCAGTCAGGGTCGCGTCGACCTGGTTGCAGGCTCGTTACGGTCACCGTGCGGCTTCTCAGGTGATCGCCGAGCTCGAAGGCGATGTGTTGGAGGCGGCGGCGCAACTGCCGCCGCGCGAACTCGATTCGCGCCGACCCGAACTCGCTGTCGTGCTGACGCGTGGCGTGTCCGACCTGCGGCCGTATCTTGCCGGCTATCTGCCTGCTCTGTTGCTTGCCGTGATCGTTCCACCCGCAGTTCTCGTGGTGATCGCAACGCAGGACATGACCTCGGCCGCAATCGTATTCGTCACGCTTCCGCTGATTCCGATCTTCATGATCCTGATCGGTCTGCTCACAAAGGGACGCTCGACCGCGACGCTTGCCGCGATGACCACCCTGTCGGCGCAGTTGCTCGACTTGCTGGCCGGGCTTCCCACATTGCGCGCGCTCGGACGGGAACACGGTCCGGCGCAACGGGTGCGGGAACTCGGCGATGCGCACCGTCGGACCGCGATGTCTGCACTGCGGATCGCATTTCTATCCTCGATGGTCCTGGAGTTGCTCGCCGCCCTCTCCGTCGCGCTCGTCGCGGTGAGCATCGGGCTGCGACTTGTGTTCGGCGAGATGGCGCTGGAGGCCGGGATCATCGCATTGATCCTTGCGCCCGAGGTGTATCAACCGCTGCGATCGGTCGGCGAACGGTTCCACGCCGCCGAAGATGGAATGGCTGCTGCAGACAAGGCTTTTGCGGTTCTCGATAAGACTGCGCCTGAGGCCGCAATAGGGCAACTACGGCCAGCGAGGCTGAACGGCATTGTCGAGGTTGCATATCTCGATGTGCGGTCGCGGGATCGGATGGCGCCGCGAAGCTTCAGCGCAGTGCTCCGGCCCGGGATGCTCACGGTGCTGACCGGCGCCAACGGCAGTGGAAAATCTACTGTCCTGCAGGCAATCCTAGGTCTGATGGCACCCGAACGTGGCCGCGTGACCATTGACGGGGTCGATGTCGGTTCCCTAGATCCCGAATGGTGGTGGGGTCAGGTCGCATGGCTGCCGCAACGTCCGGTGCTGACCCCCGGAACGCTGCGCGCGAATCTCGAATTGACCGGCCCGTTGGATATTTCCGAGCGGCAGCTCGCCCAAGCCTGCGCCGCAACCGGATTCGATGCGGTGCTTGCCGAGTTGCCGCTCGGTTGGGATTCGGTGGTCGGTACCGGGGGAGTAGGACTGTCCCTCGGGCAGCGGCAACGCCTCGCGCTGACCAGGGTCCTCGTCTCGGCAAAGCCTGTGTTGCTCCTTGATGAGCCGACGGCGCATCTCGACTCGAAGAGTGAAGCCGCAGTACTCGATTCGCTGGTAGAGCTTGCGGTGAACGGAGCAACGGTCGTGGTTGTCGGGCACCGACGGGAAGTGTTGGCGGCCGCCGACGCGATCGTGGAGGTGCGTGCCGATGTTGCGCAATAACGCGCTCGTACGAGCACTCGCTCTGCTCGAACTCCCGCCCCGACGTGTCGCCGGCGCCGTCGCGGCAGGAGTCGCTGCGATGGGCAGCGCACTCGCCCTCGCGGCAATTGCGGCGTGGTTGATCGCACGCGCATGGGAGATGCCCCCGGTTCTCGATTTGAGCGTCGCCGTGGTTTCGGTTCGTGCATTGGGCATTTCGCGAGGTGTTTTCCGGTACCTCGAGCGACTCGCAAGTCACGACACCGCATTCCGTGGGACGACCGCTGCCCGGATAGTGATCTATCGCCGGCTCGCGAACGGCGATGCAGCGGCCGTAACTGGGTTGCGTCGTGGCGATTTGCTCACGCGTACCGGCGACGATGTCGACACCGTCGGCGCGGTCGTGGTGCGCGCGATCGTGCCGATGGCCGTGGCTGCCGTGCTCGCGGTTGCCGCGATCGGCTTGCTCGGGACGATCTCGTTGGCGGCCGCGGGAGTGCTCGCCGTGTCCCTCGCCGTGTCGGGGATCGTCGCGCCTGCCATGTCTGCCCGCGCCGCGCGCCTCGCCGAGCGCGAAGCGATGACGGCGACCGCCCTCTTTGCCGAAGATGCGGTGACGGCGCTGGACCACGCGGCCGAGTTGCGTGTGGCAGGCCGGCTTCGAGGTGTGCTCGACGCGGGAAGGACCGAGAGCGTCGGCGCCGCGGCGGCGATCGATCGCGCCGCGTCGGGTTCGGCCATCGCGGCTGCGGCGACTCCGCTCGCCATCGGTGCGAGCGTCCTCGGGGCACTGCTCATCGGTATCACTCTCTACGGCAGCGACATGACGCCGATGGCGCTCGCGATGTTGGTGCTCGTGCCCCTCGCTGCGTTCGAGGCCGTCAGCACACTGCCGGCGGCGGCGATCGCACTGGCCAGGGCCGGGCACGCTGCCGAACGAATTATGGCGCTGCTCGATCGTGCGGGCACCGAAGAACTTGCTGGGCAAGCACTCCCGGCCGATTCCACGCTGCGGGCGGTCGGTATTCGGGCGGGGTGGCCGGAGTCCAAGGCAACTCCCGTAGTCGATCTCGACGCCAACCCCGGTGCGCGGATTGCGGTGATCGGTGCGAGCGGTTCGGGCAAAACGACGCTCCTGATGACGCTCGCGGGTCTGCTGGAACCGATCGAGGGAGCGGTGACCCTTGGCGGTGAACCGATACGTTCGCTCGAAGCTGCTGGAGTCCGCCGCCAAGTGACGTACTTCGCCGAGGATGCGCACCTATTCGACACGTCGCTGCTGGAGAACCTGCGGGTTGCGCGCGGCGATCTCGACGCCACCGAGGCCGCTCGTGTGTTGGGCGCCGTTGGCCTCGGTGAATGGCTCGCTGGATTGCCGGAGGGGCTCGATACCGTGCTCACCGGCGGCGAGCGCGCAGTCTCCGGCGGGCAGCGCAGACGGATCCTGCTGGCCCGCGCTCTGGCCTCCCCGGCAGACGTCCTCCTGCTCGACGAGCCGACCGAACATCTCGATGCGACCGAAGGGGCTGCACTGCTTCGGGCATTGCTCGATCGCAACTCCGGGCTGCTCGAGCCGCATCGTTCGGCTGTGATCGTCACACACCAACTGGTCGCCGACAACTGCGCTGACCAGGTGCTTTCCCTCGATTTCCGCGGTGCGCGAAAATCCGTTGCCGACTTGGCGAAGGCCACGTAGTTTCGTTGGTACACGAGGAAGGAGGTGGTCTGAAGTTGGTAAATTCTAGGACACGTGAGGTGGCTGTCAGCTAGCCGCTACCGCTGACGTCGGATTCACCGACCGCGCACGCACGGTGCGCGCGAGCGGCTGGCGAATCCCAGGCAGCTACCCGGCCCCGAGCCCCCGGTCAGTCCGATCGGGACCTGCGTATGGTGCGTGAGCACAAGCGTCGGTATGGCTCGGGGGCTGTTCTGCCCTTCGCGCCCGTGCGCGCTTTACCCCACTGGGGGAGGGCAATTCGCGCACGGCCGCCATCCATCCCAGCCGGCCGGCGCGAGTATCTGTCGGACCTCGTCCGCAACGCCGCAGGGGTCACTGTTGACTTCTTCCCATCCGAACATGATGTGACGCTTACCGGCCAACTCTGCGGCGTTGTCGCGTCGACGATCCCGAAATGGGATGCCTGCCATCGAGTGCACTTTTCGTCCGTCGAGTCGGACAATGAGACTGGTGTTCCCCACCTGGTACTCGACGTCTTCGAAGAGAGTGTGCCCATCAACTATTACGGGGCTTTGTCGCCGGCCGATGGGAAGTCCATGGTGTTCCTCGACGTCCACGGCATACCGGTACTCCAGAACGGACTGCACTCCACTCGACAGTAGCTCCAGTGCAGCAGCCAGCGGCCGTACGTAGCGGCGCGGCTTTCGCTCCTCCATGCGTTGGCGGACCTCGTGCAGCCTGACTTTCCCGTTCGTCACTGCGGCGATAAAAGTCCGAAAGCGGCTGCCGCGGTCGGTTCGGCGACCGCGAGGTCGATGGCTGTGTCTGCCTTCGACGTTCGCGGAAGTTCGAAACGTACGGTGCTGTGGGCCATCGCGCGTGATCGGTGCACGATCACGCCCGGGTGCAATACCTCGCCGTGATTTGGGACCGGGCGCGCGCCGCATCGGGTGAACGACGGGTCCTGGTCAAGTGCAGAAAGGCCGTAGCGAACGGTGATGTGAACAGCGGCGCTCGCGGCGACTCGCAACATGTACCACTCCTCGCCGGCGGTCCGGTGGCTGAGCACAGCCGACGAACCGCCGTATAGCAACGCGGCGATCAATACCATGCGTCTGGTGAGTGGGCCGGTCGTTACGACGTACACGCCGCGCAGCACTCGCTGCCATTGCCCGGATTCGAGTAGATGCTCGATCCGCTTGGGCGGGTAGCCAAGTTGAGCAACTTGTCGTTGCGTGACCACACCCTCTTGGAGGTCGATCAGCCGCTGAAATGCCGTGTTGTCCATGTCGCGAACGTTGGACAGGCCCACCGACAAAGAGCGCGCGTAATCGGCGATCTAGCGCATGCTTGTGGATAGATTCAGCGCTGTGGATAACTAGCTGTGCGCGGAATCCCCGACCAGGACAGGGAAAAGCGCGCACAGGCGGCGGAGCCGCTACTACCCGGCGTATCGCACCAAACGCGCCGACAAACGCGGCTCCAGTGCACCGTCGGCATCGATCCGCTCCTCGACGTATGCCAGGTCGCCGCCTTCGACGATGCCGTACAAACGCTTCGCTCCGCCGACTACTGCGCCGGACTGGCTGCGAATGACCACGTCGGTCGCCAATTCCCACGACGATTGGGTCAATGCTCGGCCGTAGAAGAGTTCGACGACACCGGTGCTGTGGCACAGCAGCAATTCGACGACCTCGTCGTCGGTCGTCGATTCTCCGTTGACTCGCCAGAATCCGGCCTCGCGCAGGTCGGGACGCGCGTAGTTGCCGTCGGCGTCGAGTACCCAGGACCGGGATTCCCAGTTCAGGTAGTTGCCGCCGTCGTGGCTGACCACGATCTGCTGGCCGAAGCGATAGTCGCCGCTGACCGGGTCGTTGCCCTCGCCCTCACCGCGCCAGACACCGACCAGCGGAAGCAGGGCGAGCATGCCATGGTTCAGGTCCGCGCCGAGTCGCAGGTTAGCCGTATCGTCCGGCAACGGAAGGTCTGGCAAGGCTGGGATGTTGCGCGCCGCTGTCGCTTTCGCGCGCTCGGAGGCAATTGCCACAGCCTGGTCCCCGCTCAGCGTTGCCGCTGGTTCGGAGACCAAGTTTTCCTCGCCGGAACTCTCGACCGCGTCCTGACTCACGACTCGTCGGTGACCAGGCGGTAGACGACGTACAAGCCGAACCACGCGATCAGCAGCGATGCCAGACCAAGAAGAACCTCGAAGAAGATGACCACGCGGCCAGTTTAAACCCGCACCCACCCAAACGCCGAACGGGCGGTTATCGCAGCAACGCCCGAGAGCATTGCGCGATAACCGCCCGTTCCGCAGCGGAGGTTATGCCCCGACGGTGACGTCCACGTTGTGGATGCCGTTGCCTTCGGGCTTCACCGAAGCCGTGCCGTTGCCGGCCGGCGAAAGGGCCCGCACGGTCCAGTCGCCGGGAGCCGCGAAGAACCGGAAGTCACCGGTGCCCGAGGCAACGACTTCGGCGGTGAACTCGCCAGAGCCGTCGAGGAGCCGAACGAATGCTCCACCGACCGGCTGACCGTCACCGGCAACAACCTTGCCCGTGATGACGGTTTCCTTCTCGACGTCGACGCCGGCCGGAATGGCCTGGCCCTGTGTTGGTGCTGCGCACATACTCTTACTCTCCCAATTCGATCGGTACACCGACGAGTGAGCCGTATTCGGTCCAGCTGCCGTCGTAGTTCTTGACATTCTCGTGGCCGAGCAGTTCCTTGAGCACGAACCAGGTGTGGCTGGAGCGCTCGCCGATACGGCAGTAGGCGATGGTGTCCTTCGATCCGTCGAGGCCGGCCTCGCCGTAGATCTCGGTCAGCTCGGTGTCGGACTTGAACGTGCCGTCTTCGTTCGCGGCCTTGCTCCACGGCACGTTGAGTGCACCGGGGATGTGGCCGGGACGCTGGCTCTGCTCCTGCGGAAGGTGCGCGGGGGCGAGGATCTTGCCGGTGAACTCGTCGGGGCTGCGAACGTCGACCAGGTTCAGCACACCGATGGCGTTGATGGCCTCGTCACGGAACGCGCGGATCGACAGGTCCGGCTCGGCTGCCTTGTACTGAGTCGACTCGCGGGTGACGGCGTCGCGGGAAAGTGGGCGTCCGTCGAGCTCCCACTTCTGGCGGCCACCGTCGAGCAGCTTGACGTTGTCGTGGCCGTACAGCTTGAAGTACCAGTAGGCGTACGCCGCGAACCAGTTGTTGTTGCCGCCATACAGCACAACCTCGTCGTCGTTGGCGATGCCGCGGGTCGAAAGCAGATCGGAGAACTGCTCGCGGTTCACGAAGTCACGACGGACCTGATCCTGCAGATCCTTCTTCCAGTCGAGCTTGATGGCGCCCTCGATGTGTCCGGTGTCGTACGCGGACGTATCTTCGTCGACCTCGACGAAGACGATCTTGGGGGCGTTCAGGTTCTGCTCGGCCCAGTCAGTGGAGACCAGGACGTCGGAGCGAGCCATATTCTTCCTTTCAATGTGAACTGCAGGGGTTTAGGTGCTGCGCCTTCAGGCGGCGGCGGGGGATGCGGAGCGACGGAAACGCGCCACGAATGGGTAGATCTGGCAGCCGAGGCAGATGCCGAAGGCCGCGTTGAGGAAAGCAGCGAAGAGCGCGAAGCCGGCGAATATCGTGCCGACGACAGGGGCGCTCAGCGCGAAACCGAGCAGGCCGACGGCAGCGAAGATGAAGCCGACCAGTTGCGCGAAACGCAACGGCGGAGTTGGTTCGCGCTCGCTCGGCGGCGAGATCCGAGGAGCAACGAACTTCCCGAAGATCTGGCCGTACGGGCTGCGCTTCGGTCCGACGACCGCGCCGACCGCGAACACCACAGCCTGAACGGCGAGGATCACGCCGGCCACGACTGTCGAGAAGGCCGCAGCGACCAAGACCGCGACGAGTACCGCCGTGGTGATCCAGGCCGCGAACCCTGGGCCCCGCACGTCGACTTGGTCGACGGCTGTGCCCGTGGTGGTGGTGGTGGTGGTGGTGGTTGATGTTGTGGACATGACATGCTCCTGCGCGCGAAAGTGGCGGATGGCCGAGGAAAGCGGTGGAACACCATGGGAGTCACCGAAATAGCAGGCAGTTAGCTATCTGCTTCGCTGCAATTCGAACGGCCCAAAGACAGGTGTTCAGCGGGAGAGGCGACAACAACAGCCGGCGAGGCGGCACAGGTCGACTGTGCGGCGACGGGTGAGCAGCAGCTCGCGGCGGGTTTGCACGTGCCGAAGTTTACCCGTTTCTCGACGAATTTGAACCGCGGGCCCATCGCAGCTGTTCAGCGGGTGCATTTCAGGCGCTGAGCGGGACGAGTGCGTCGCGGAGATCGGCCGCCGACGGCACCCCTGAAATGCGGAAACGCTCTATCGCGGCAATGTCGAAGATGAATGTGGTCGGCAGCGAGAGCACGCCGAGTTCCTTCGCAAGCCGCGGGTGCTCATCGATGTCGACTTCGATCTCGGCGGGTGGGCGAGGTAACCCACCGAGCTCGTCGATGACCTGGCCGACGACGCGCCGCACGGCCGCGCAGGGCCCGCACCAGTCGGCCGAAAAATGCAGGACCGTCGGAACGGAGCCCGACACGCCGACGGCGGTAAGCAATCGCGCTCGGTCTGTCGCCGGCTCGCGCTGCGCAGTCGCGCGCACTTTGCCTGCGCGCGAATTCCACGCCAATCCGGCGACCAGCGCGAGGCCGAAGGTTACCAACAGGACTGTGATCTGTGTCATGGCTTCTGTAATTCGTCGAGGTTGATCGTCACATTGTCCCCCGCTCCTTCGATCACGATCTGCGAAGCGGCGGCCGAAACCTTGGTCGGCAGGACACCGAACGGCAGCTGGCGGGTATCGATGACGCGGTTGAACTGGCCGAGAACGAGCGGTCGATCCGGGTCGGTCACGGTCAGATCCGGCTGGCTTCCTGGGCCGGTATAGAAATCGCTGGCGGCAATACGCACCTGATTTCCTTCCAGCAGCAATTCGGCCTGAACGCTGACCTTCACGTTCACCCCGCGGATCGGGACCGTACCGGTAAGAACAACAGCGCCGGTCGTTGTCATCCCTGAGCCACCAGAACCGCCGGTGCCGTCGGACTTGTCGGCAGGCGGAGCGGAAACCTGCAGGTCAGGCACGCCGAGGAGTTGACCGAGCTCGGTGGCGTCGATCCGCATCCGGCCGCTGACGTGATCGACCGGAACCCGGTTGACCTTGCCATCGATCAGATCGCTCGTCGGCATACGCACGCCGTTGAGGGTGGCTTCGATGATCGTTTCGCCGATCAAACCTGCGCGAACGCCTCTGGCTCGGATCTCCACGTTGCGGTATTTGCCGTCTGCAGCCTGCGTGAGAAAGGGGAAACCATGGATGGTGACCTCTGGGTCGGAGGTGAGGTCACCACCTACGCGCAACGCCCGGGACACGCGGTACTCGGAGTAGGCTGCTGCGCCGAAGTCGATGACGACGGCGAGTCCGACAAGCAGGACGATCCCGATGATGAGTTTGCGCACCGCACCATTGTTACCGACCTGGCCGTCGGTACCGGTCACGGCGAGGGCTCCCAAGAACGAAAAAGGGGCTTGACGCGCTAGTCTGTCACCCAAAGTACAAGTGTCTGTCACACCGATGTAGCTGGGTAGGACACTGCGATGGCGAGAGGGGAGGGCCCGTGGAGCTACTTCTGCTGACCTCTGACCCGAATCCCGAGTCGGTCCTGCCTTCGCTGGCTCTGCTTGCGCATACGGTGCGACCGGCTCCGACGGAAGTGTCGTCGCTGCTCGAAGCTGGGTCCGCTGACATCGCGCTCGTCGACGCACGCACCGATCTTGCGGCAGCCCGCGGATTGTGTCGGTTGCTCGGAACAACCGGGTCGGCAATTCCAGTTGTCGCAGTGCTGACCGAGGGCGGATTGGTCGCCGTCAACTCCGACTGGGGCCTCGACGACATTCTGTTGCCGGGCACCGGCCCCGCCGAGCTGGATGCGCGCCTGCGGCTGCTCGTCGGACGCAACGGCGGCATCGCGAGCCCGGAGAACACGGGCAAGATCACTCTCGGTGAACTGGTCATCGACGAGGGCACGTACACGGCACGACTGCGTGGCCGTCCACTCGATCTGACCTACAAAGAGTTCGAGCTCCTGAAATACCTTGCGCAGCACGCGGGTCGGGTATTCACCCGCGCTCAGCTGCTGCAGGAGGTGTGGGGCTACGACTTCTTCGGTGGCACTCGAACCGTGGACGTCCATGTACGACGCCTGCGCGCAAAGCTCGGCACCGAGTACGAATCGTTGATCGGCACCGTTCGCAACGTCGGCTACAAGGCGGTTCGGCCGAGTCGAAGTGCGGGCAAGCCGGATCCGGTTACTCCGCGTGACGACGACGGCACCGACGATGCTGAGGGCTACGACTACGCCCCCGCAAACGGGACGGCGCTCTAGCCGGTGACCTGGACTGCTGCGCTCGGGGACGCGCAGGCTCGTCGAATAGCCGAGATCGTCGCCGCTGCGGACGCTGCCGACGGGACTGCCCCGATCTCCGAGCAGGCTCTGCATTCGGTGACGGGCGGATCCGTCGCGAAACACCTGGTCAAGTCTGTCGATGACCGCATCGTCGGTTACGCGAACCTGGTCGAGGCGCACGGTGAACATCCGGCGATGGCGGAAGTGGTCGTCGATCCCGCTCATCGACGCCGCGGCATCGGTACCGAACTCGTCGCAGCAGCACTCGCCGCCGGTGGTTCGAACGCCCGCGTGTGGGCGCATGGCGATCTCGAAGGCGCTCGTGCTGTCGCGGCACGGCTCCGGCTCACAAGTGCACGTCAGCTCCTGCAGATGCGTCGGCCGTTGACTTCGCCGGAGCTTCCGGAACTCGTTGCACCGGAAGGTGTTTCGCTCCGTACCTATCAAGATACCGACGACGCCGACTTGCTCCGCGTGAACAACGCCGCGTTCGCCTGGCACCCCGAACAAGGCGGCTGGACCGAGCACGACATTGCCGTCCGGCGACACGAGGACTGGTTCGATCCGCAAGGGCTCTTCTTTGCCATCGACGCCAAGTCCGGCGCAACGCTCGGCTTTCATTGGACCAAGGTGCACACGGAAACCGAGCCGTACATCGGCGAGGTCTACGTGGTGGCCATCGATCCGGCCGCTCAGGGCCGTGGGCTGGGCCGTTTTCTCACGCTCGCCGGCCTGCATTATCTGCGCGACCGAGGCCTGCCTGCCGTGCTGCTCTACACCGAGGCGGACAACGTTGCCGCCGTGCACACATACGAGCGGTTGGGCTTCGAACGGTTCCATGTCGACGTCGCCTACACCTCGCAACCACACGAACGGGATAGTTAGCCCGCCGAGTTCACTTTGCGTTCATTGAATCGGGACCATTTGTCAACCGAGCCCATTTAGGTTCTTCGTGGGCGGCGCCATGCTGCCTGGTGCGAGACCGCAACGGCGGCCTCCGCCACATCATGCCGCCCGGTAGCGACGCTGACGGGCGCGTTTTGGAAGAGATTCCCGGAGGATATTTAGGTGAACCTCAAACGCAGCAGTGCCCTGCTCGGTGTGGTGGCAATCGGTGCCATGACCCTCGCCGCGTGTGGCAGCGACGAAAACACGACGAGCAGCGGCGCATCGAACGCGGCCGCGTCGACCGCGTCGTGCGAAGGCAAGAGCACTCTTTCTGCGGCTGGTTCTTCCGCGCAGAAGAACGCGATGGACGCGTTCACGCAGGCCTACATCGCCGCATGTAAGGCGAAGGACAAGACGGTCAACGTCGCGTACAACCCCAGCGGCTCGGGTGACGGTCGCACGCAGTTCATCGCGCAGCAGATCGACTTCGCCGGTTCCGACTCCGCAATCAAGGAGCAGCAGGCAATCGACGCGAAGGCACGTTGCGCCGGTAACGACGCCTGGAACCTGCCGCTGGTCTTCGGCCCGGTCGCATTGGCGTTCAACATCGACGGTGTCGACAACCTCGTCCTGAACGGCGAGACCGCCGCCAAGATCTTCAACGGCGGCATCAAGAAGTGGAACGATCCTGCGATCGCGGCACTCAACAGCGGTGCGAAGCTGCCGGACAGTGACATCACCGTCTTCTTCCGCTCGGATTCCTCGGGCACCACCGACAACGTCCAGCAGTACCTCGGCGCAGCGTCGAACGGTGCATGGACGCAGGGCGCAGGCTCGGACTTCAAGGGCGGGACCGGCCAGGGCGCCAAGGGTTCTGCGGGTGTCGCGCAGGGCGTCGCCACCACTCCGGGTTCGATCGGCTACGTCGAGAAGTCCTTCGCCGACCAGAACAAGCTGAAGGCTGCCGCGATCGACAACGGCTCCGGCGCGGTCGAGTTGACCACCGAGTCGGCGAGCAAGTCGATCGAGAGCGCGAAGTTCAAGACAGAGGGCAGCCAGGACCTCGCACTGGACCTGAAGGCGACGTACGGCAGCAAGGAAGCCGGCGCCTACCCGCTGATCCTCGCGACCTACGAGATCGTCTGCTCCAAGGGCTACGACGCTGACACGGCGACGGGCGTGAAGTCGTTCCTGACCAGCGCGGTCAACGAAGGTCAGATCGGTCTCGCGGAACTCGGTTACGTTCCGCTGCCCGACGCGTTCAAGCAGAAGGTCGCCGCATCCATCGGCGCCATCAGCTGATCTTCGACACCATTCGATTGGGTAGACCAATGGCTCTATATTCGGATGACAGGATTGTGAGCGCACATGAGTGACGCGCCTACCCAATCGAGGCCCACGGCCTCCAGCCTCGTGAAACACGAGGCTGGAGCGCCGGGATCCCTCGGCAAAGATTCACCAGAGTCACCGGAGGCACCAATCAGTTCCCCGCAGACTGCACCCGCCAGAACGGTGACCCGGCCGGCGGATCGCATCTTCAAATCGTTCGCGTCCGGGTCGGCGATCTTCATCACGGTGCTGATCGGCGCGATCGGTTTGTTCCTGGTCTGGCGCGCTGTTCCCGCGTTGACCCGCAACGACGCGAACTTCCTCACCAGCCGCGAATGGAACACCACCGACCTGAACGCAATGTCGTTCGGCGTGCTCGACCTGTTCCAGGTCACGGTCTTGGTGTCGTTCTTCGCCCTCGTCCTCGCCATGCCGATCGCACTGGGTATCGCGATCTTCCTGACCCAGTACTCGCCGAAGGCAGTTGCCCGCCCGCTGGCGTACGTGATCGACCTGCTGGCCGCGGTGCCCTCGATCGTCTACGGACTGTGGGGCTTGCTGATCTTCGCTCCCGCGATCCGGCCGGTCGCCGAGTGGCTCAACCAGAACCTCTCCTGGATCTTCCTGTTCAAGACGGGATCCGGTTCGGTCGCAGGTGGTGGCACCATCTTCACTGCCGGAATCGTGCTCGGCGTCATGATCCTGCCGGTGATCACGGCCGTCACGCGGGAAGTGTTCACGCAGACGCCGACCTCGCAGATCGAAGCCGCACTCGCGTTGGGTGCGACGCGCTGGGAGGTCGTGCGAACGACGGTCATCCCGTTCGGCAAGTCCGGTTACATCAGCGGCTCGATGCTCGGCCTCGGTCGCGCACTCGGCGAGACGATGGCGCTGTACCTGATCCTGCGCACGACGTCGTCGGCCTTCACCTGGTCGGTCTTCGATGGTGGCTCGACCATCGCGTCGAAGATCGCACTGGGATACGCCGAGTTCAACAATGAGTACCAGGCCGGCGCGTACATCGCAGCAGGTCTCGTGCTCTTCGTCCTGACATTCGTAGTCAACGCGACGGCGCGCGCCGCAGTGGCAGGAAAGAAGCACTAATGATGACGACAACAGCGTTGGAACGCCCCGCCAAGCGGCCCACGTTCCAGGGGTTGAGTACCCGGCGTCGGATTACCGATGTCACAGCCACCATCCTTGTGACGCTGTCGGTGCTGATCGCGCTGATACCGCTCGCGTGGGTTCTGGTCACAGTCATCGCCAAGGGCCTGCCGGCACTCACCAGTTCTACGTGGTTCTCGCACTCGCTCAGTGGCCTCGCGTCGGCGTCCGAAGGCGGCGGTGTCTATCACGCCCTTATCGGCACGCTGGTGCAAGGGCTCGTGTGTGCGGTGATCTCCATTCCGCTCGGCATTTTCGTCGCTATCTACCTGGTGGAGTACGCCGAAGGCGGCCGGCTCGGAAAGCTCACGACCTTCATGGTGGACATCCTCAGCGGTGTCCCGTCGATCGTCGCGGCGCTTTTCATCTACGCGCTGTGGGTGGCAACGCTCGGCTTCCCGAAATCCGCGTTCGCGGTGTCGCTTGCTCTCGTCCTGCTGATGGTGCCCGTCGTGGTTCGCAGCACCGAGGAAATGCTGAAGATCGTCCCGCAGGATCTGCGGGAAGCGTCCTACGCGCTCGGTGTGCCGAAATGGAAGACTATCGCGCGCATCGTCATTCCCACCGCGGCGCCCGGAATCATCACCGGCGTCATGCTTGCGCTCGCTCGCGTCTTGGGTGAGACAGCGCCACTGCTGATCCTCGTCGGCTACGCACCCTTCATCAACTTCGACATGTTCGGCGGCGAGATGGGCACTCTGCCCGGCGTCATGGTCGCCGAAATGAACAACCCGACCGATGCGGGTACCAACCGCATCTGGGGCGCCGCGTTGACGCTGATCCTGCTCATCGCGATTCTCAACATTCTTGCCAAGGTCGTCGGACACTTCTCGCAGGTCCGTAGCAAATGATCAATAATCGTTCCAAGCTCGAAATAAGGGAGCACTGATGGCCAAGCGCCTTGATCTCAAGGACGTCAACATCTACTACGGCAAGTTCCACGCCGTGGCAGACGTCGCACTGTCCGTGCCCCCACGGAATGTGACGGCGTTCATCGGACCGTCCGGCTGCGGCAAGTCGACCGTGCTGCGTTCGCTCAACCGTATGCATGAGGTGACGCCAGGAGCCCGTGTCGAGGGCGCGATCATGCTCGACGGTGAGGACATCTACGGTTCGCAGGTCGACCCGGTCGGCGTCCGTCGCACCATCGGCATGGTGTTCCAGCGGCCGAATCCGTTCCCCACCATGTCGATTCGCGACAACGTGGTTGCCGGGCTGAAGTTGCAGGGCACGCGCAACAAGAAGCAGCTCGACGAGACCGCAGAGCGTTCGCTGCGCGGTGCGAACCTGTGGAACGAGGTCAAGGACCGCCTCGACAAGCCGGGCGGCGGTCTGTCCGGCGGACAGCAGCAGCGTCTGTGCATCGCCCGTGCGATCGCAGTCTCGCCCGACGTGCTGCTGATGGACGAGCCGTGCTCCGCGCTCGACCCGATCTCGACGCTCGCAATCGAAGATCTGATCACCGAGCTGAAGAAGGAATTCACGATCGTCATCGTGACTCACAACATGCAGCAGGCTGCTCGTGTCAGCGACCAGACAGCATTCTTCAACCTCGAAGCCACCGGTAGGCCGGGCAAGCTGGTCGAGATCGACGAAACCGAGAAGATCTTCTCCAACCCAGGTCAGAAAGCAACGGAAGACTACATCTCCGGCCGCTTCGGCTGATTCGGGCCAACTCCTCGGGCCAAGACAGAACCGTTGCGGCGGCATAGCATTACCCAAGGCTGATCTCGGCCGTTTCTTCGCGTTCCGGTCGAAGCCGGAACTTATCGACTCAACAAGGTGATTCACCCTGAGTCGGTCGGTATTCAGCGATAATGTCGAGGAATCAACGCTGCCGGAAACGTTCGTCGATTACGAGAAACAGCCGCGCGAGTATCGACTCAGGCGGTCCACGCGATCCTCGACGTCGGTGATCCTGTTCGGGTCGCCGTTCCTGACCTGGCGTGGAATTCCGATTGTGCCGTCGGACAAGGACGTTCCCACGATCCCAACCTTCGAACTGGTAGGCCCGCCTACGACCGAGATGGCCCCCGCCACAACGGATTACTACTTTCTGTGGGAACCAAACGTCTTGCGTCAGCGCCGGAAGCGACACCCGCACAAGCGCATTCGGCCCAGAGCTGCTACTTCCTCGATCAGGTGGCGCAACCATGCGATCTACCAGCCACCGGCTGACCGACGTTCCTGGTCTACCCCTGATCGGCACCGCTGACGAGAAGGTGAGCGTCACGTCGTTCGTGCCCGTGAGTTGATGATGCCCTTGCGTGCGCCCCTGCCGGGGTGAAAATGGGGTGTGGTCGTCTTGCGAGGTCGAAGGACTTTGGTCCGGTCGAGGCCGGTCGTGAGTTTGAACCCTGGGAGCCTGTCGAGGGGCGCTGCATT
>JBBSKP010000027.1:0-33624 GCA_038256175.1 Mycobacteriales bacterium | reverse complement strand
CGCGGACCGCCTCGACGAGTACGCGCACTCGGTTGCCGCCGCGCTCGCGGTGGGACCGACGAAGGCCTTGGGCCGAATGCGAGACCTGTTGCGCACGTCGTGGTCGAACACACTCTCCGAGCAGTTTGTCGAGGAGTCTGAAGCGATCGCATACACCGGCGCGACCAAGGACTGCGCGAACGCAATCGACAGCTTCATGGGAAAGCGGCGGCCGATATTCGAGGGACGGTAAGCGGAGTTCCCATGCCCGCGCAGCCGAGTGTTGCCCGTCGCTGAACATGTAGATGATCGCGTCGCTGTAGAAGCAGACGGCTTCAGAAGGCTCCATTCATAGTTCTCCAGCCTCGACTAACACACGCCCGGCGCACCAGCGGTCAATTGGTTTTGGGCGGTGAGACTTTCACCGAAGCCGTCATAGTCGATGCAGACGACGAGTCGCACCGCCACCGTACCGACGAGCGATCGCGGTATCGGGCGGAGAACCGGGACGTCTCCGTCCGCTGCACGCTGGCGGCGCAGAGGAAGTGCACTCAACCGAAGGGCCCTTCAGAGAGCTCGATGACGGAACACCCGTGATTCGTCTGCTTACGGGTTGACCGTCGACAGCCGAGTCAGAAGATGAATCGCAGCAGTCGCTGGGTGATTTTGTTGTAGGGCGGGTAAACGATGCGAAGGTCAGGGCGGGTCGGCCTGCTCAGGTGTGCCTTGCGGTGGCTGAACGTTTCGAATCCCCACTTTCCGTGATAGGTGCCCATACCGCTGTTTCCGACGCCGCCGAAGGGGAGTTCCGGAGCGAGAACGTGCATGGCGGCGTGGTTGGCGACAATGGCACCTGCACTGACCGTTTCGCGGAAGCGCCGTTGTAGGGCTTTCGACTCGCTGAATACGTAGGCGGCCAGTGGCTTCGGGCCGGCGGTGATGGTGCGCATCGCCACCTCGGCCGATTCGACGGTCATGACGGGCAGTATTGGACCGAAGATCTCTTCTTGCATGACAGCGGAGTCGAGGTCGGGATCCACTAGAATTGTGAGGTCGACCTTCCGCTCGGTGGGAGTAGCGTTGCCGCCCAGCAAGACTCGGCCGCCGTGGTTGTCGAGCAGGCCAGCAAGTCGTTGGGCATGGCGTGCGGTGACGATCGTGAGGTCGCGTCCGCCGTCGCCCTGGGGGCTGAGATCGCGGAAGGCTTTCGTGAGTTTCGGTAGAAACTCGTCTCGCACAGACTGTTCGACGAGAAGATAGTCGGGCGCAATACATGTCTGCCCGGAGTTCATGAGCTTGGTCCAGGCGATGCGGCGCGCTGCGACGTCCAGGTCGGCGTCGGCGGCAATGAGCACCGGACACTTGCCGCCGAGTTCGAGGGTGACCGGCGTGAGGTGCGGCGCCGCCGCCGCCATGACCGCTTTGCCGACTTCCGTGCCTCCGGTGAAGAAAGCGTGATCGAGGCCCTGAGCCAGGATCTCTTGCGTCACTGCGGGTCCGCCCTGAATGACGCTGATCGCATCGGTGTCGAGATAGCGCCCGACAAGGTCGGCGATGACCGCGGCCGTAGCGGGCACGTGCTCCGAGGGTTTGACGACAGCGCAATTGCCGGCGGCGATGGCGGCGACCAGGGGAGCGATCGTGAGATAGACCGGGTAATTCCAGGGTCCGATGACGAGGGCGACGCCCAGCGGCTCGTATTCGTACCAGGCCCGGCCCGGGAGTTGGGAGAGGGGGAGGCCAACGCGACGGGGCTTGATCCATTGGTGCAGGTGCTTGCGGGCGAACTTGGCCTCGGCGACGGTGGGGGCGATGTCTCCCAGGAAGGTGTCGTTCGCGGGGCGGCCGAGGTCTTCGGCGAGGGCTGCTGCGATGGCCGCCTCGCCCTCGGTCAACATCGTCTCGATCGCGCGGAGTTGGCCGAGTCGCCACTGCAATCCGTTTGTGCGTCCGGTCGCGAAGGTTTCACGTAGCCGTCGCACTTCGTCGGCGGGGCTGGGACCGTGGTCGACGTCGGATGCGGATTCGGTTGTGGCAGTGGTGTTCATGTGGGACTCCTTGTAGCCGGCAGGATCACGACTCGGTGATGCGGCGGGTGTAGGCGGCACGCGCATCGGGGTCGAAGTCGAGGAAGGTGTTGTATGCGCCCAGCTTGCGGTTGAAGAGGTCGCGCAGGCGACGTCCCATCAGGGGCTGGGGGGTGAGGAGCGCCCCAACGATCTTCGGCACGAAGACGTCGGCCTTAGGTTTGACGACCGCGCCGGCGATGGCGCGTGCGACGTCAGCGGGCTCGGCGATCGGGACAAGCTTTGTGGCTGTTGTCCCGGCGATGAGCTCGGTATTGGTGAAACTCGGCATGACGCAGGTGAATTCGACGCCGCTTCCCGAGAACTCGACGCGAGCGGCTTCGGTAAGAGCGATGACGGCCGACTTGGTGCCGCAGTAGGTGAGGCCGCCGGGCACCGGAGACTTTCCGGCGGCCGAGGCGATGTTGATGATGTGCCCGGAGCCGCGTTCGATCATCGCAGGCAGGGCGAGGTGCATTCCGTATATGCAACCCATGACGTTGACTTGGACAGCTCTGCGATGGACGTCGGCCGATTGTTCTAGGAAGTGCCCGATCGGCATGATTCCGGCGTTGTTGATGAGGACGTCGAGCGGCGCGTGCGCGGTGGCCTGCTGGATGAATTCAGCGAATGACGCATGGTCGGACACGTCAAGGACGAACGATTCGACGTCCGATCCGATCGTTGCGGCGGCCGAGGCAGCAGCTTTCGCGTCCAGGTCGCCGATGACGACGGTGGCACCGCGCCGGCGGAGTTCCTTGGCGGTGGCGAGGCCGATACCGCGGCCCGCTCCGGTGATCGCTATACGCCGGCCGTGCAGTGGTGTGGTGCTCACGTGGGTGTCCTCACAGTGTCTCGTGCGTATATATCTAATTGATATTAGATTTCAATAGTTGCCGAGTGTGCCGCCATCAGACCGGGCGAAACCTTTGTGCCAGTGGGCTGATGGCGGCTGCTCCGCGAGGCAGTTCAGGCGTTGTTGGCGCCTTCGCGTTTGCCTGGGGTGAAGGTGACAGGCATCGAGGTGAGTTCATTGGAGAAGTTGGACGTCAGGCGGGTGATCGGGCCTGCGAACTGCATGTCCGGGATGCGCCGCATGAGTTCTTCGAAGAGCACCCGCAGTTCGAGTTTCGCGAGTGCGTTGCCCAGGCAGAAGTGCGGTCCGCCGCCACCGAATGCCTGGTGCATTGGCTTTTGGCGAGAAACGTCGAAGCGTTGGGGGTCCGCATTCATTTCCGGGTCCCGCGACCCGGCCGGGTACCACATGGCGACACGTTCGCCCTCACGAATCGGGTGTCCACCGACTTCGGTGTCGCACTGCGCGGTACGGGTGAAGTAGATAACTGGTGTGACCCAGCGCAGCATCTCCTCGATCGCGTTCGGTATGGCGGCGGGATTGCCGATCAACTTTTGACGTTCGTCGTCGTTCTCGATCAACGCTCGCAGGCCGCCCGAGGCGGTGTTTCGTGTGGTGTCGTTTCCGGCGAACATCAAGATGCCGAAGAAGAAGGTAATTTCCTGCTCGGAGAGACTCTCGCCATCCACTTCCGCGGTGATCAACCGCGAGATCAGGTCGTCGGCGGGACTGGCCTTTCGTTCGGCGGTGAGGCCGTTGAGGTAGCCGCCGATCTCCATGAGGGCGCCTAGCCCCATCTGGGGATCGGATGTTGCCGCCGCACGTGAGAGCTTGTTCGTCCAATCGAAGAGCTGCCGACGGTCGTCTTGTGGGACGCCGAGCATGTCCGCGATCACACGCAAGGGGAGTTCTACGGCGATGTCGTCGACGAAGTCGCATTCGCCCTTTTCGATCACGTCGTCAATGAGCTCCGTCACGATGTCGCGGATCGCGGTTTCCTTCTGGCGCATCAGTTTCGGTGTGAAGACGACCTGCATAATGCTGCGTTGCTGGGTGTGGCGAGGCGGATCCATCCCGAGAATGACCTCGGCGAGCACCTCGGGAGGTACCGCGCCTTGGGCGGTGGTGAACACGCCGCCGCGCGTCGACGAGAAGGTGGCAGGGTCCTTGCTGATCGCCTGAATGTCGGCGAACTTCGTGAAGGACCAGAATCCTGGCTCGTCCCCGGTCAAAGCGTTCCAATGCGGGCTGGCTTCCGAGCGCAATCGGGCGAAGATCTCGTGCGGGGGACCGTCTTCGAAATAGGAGAGATCGGTCAGGTCGAGCGTCTCGAGGTCGATGTCGGTGAAGTTCTTTGTGCTGGTCATCGGAGATCCTTTCAGGAGAATTGTTTGTTGTCAGTGCTTTTCGTCGTCAGCAGCCCGGGGCGCAGGCTGGAGCGACCGGCTTCTTTGGCGAGCATCACGGCGACGATGCGTCGAGCGCGCAGTGCGGCCGCATCGGCTTGGAACTCGACCCCCGATCGCCAGCCGTCATAGCCCACGCGGGCCGCCGCCATCTCGAGGACGGCCGAGTCGCGGCGGACGAGGTCGGCAGCGAAGGACTGCAATACCGTTGTCACAGTGTCGCTTTGCGGTGCGTAGTTGCGCGACGCCTGCATGAAGACGCGTGTCGAGGTCGCTGTCTCGGGCGTGATCGCGTGCGTCCTGACGTGGGAGTAGGTGTCGTCATCGGCATCGATATCCCAGCGCTGGATGTGCATTGCCGGTGAGGCGAAGGTCCCGCGTTCGCGCCGGGAATAGGTGCGCGAAGGGGCGAGGCCGGTCGCGTCGGCTTCCCATTGCGCGAGCGGTGCTTCGGGGAGAAGGCGCGTGTAGGACACCGTTGTCTCGGTGACCTCGACCTCGTCGAACACCGGTAGACGGTCCATGCCTGGCGGTACGTCGGAGCTGTGGAGCACCGGCGCGTAGGAGAAGTCGAGATAGTGCTCGTGCAGCATCAGGTAGTTCGCCTGCACGAGCCAGCTGTCGGCGAACGTGGACCATCCGGCGTCACTGAGCCAGGGCGTCCGCGGTGGTCGGCTACCAGACGCCGCCGCCGGCGGCCCGATCCAGATCCAGATGAAGGGCGGCTGCTCCAGAATTGGATAGGCGCGGACCGACATCCCGGGTGGGACGTGATGCTGCGTAGGAATGTGCACGCAGCGACCGTCCTGTTCGTAGGTGCAGCCGTGATATCCGCAGGCGAGCCTGTCGCCGTCCACCCGGCCGTGGGAGAGGGGAAATCCGCGATGCGCACAGCGATCGTCCAGGGCATGGGTCTGCCTATTCGCCGACCGCCACAGGACTATGTCGCGTCCGAGCAACCGGCGGCCCAACGGAGCATCTCCGAGTTCCTCGGATGTGGCGGCCACGTACCAGCACTTCTCGGGATAGTTCGCATTCATAGGTCGAGCACCAACCTCTCGGTGCGAGAACGGGACACACACGTCAGAATCACGTTGCCGGAAGCACGTTCGGCGTCGGTGAGCATCGAGTCCTGATGATCCGGAGTGCCCTCCAGAACCGTGGCCTCGCACGTTCCACATATTCCTTGCAGGCACGACGACAGAATCGGTACATCGGCGTCTTCCAGCGCCTCGAGAATCGACTCGCGAGCAGACACGTCGACAGTCATTCCCGAGCGTTGGCAAACCACCTGAAAGTTGTCCAGCGCCTTCGTTTCCGCGTCGACAACTGGCGCTTTGGCGGCGAATCGTTCGATGTGGAGACTTCCGTCCGGCCAGTGGCTGCAGTTCTGTTCGACGGCAGACAGCAGCGGTTCAGGTCCGCAGCAATAGACCAGCGTTCGATCTGCCGGCTGCTCGAGCGCCGCGGCAAGGTCGAACAGGCCCTTCTCGTCGTTCGGCCACATATCGATGCGGTCTCCGTATGCGTCCGACAGTTCCCCGGCAAACGCCATCGTCGTGCGTTGGCGTCCGAGGTACACGAGCGTCCAGTCGCTGCCCGCTCGATTCGCGGAATCGATCATCGGCATCATCGGAGTGATGCCGATGCCGCCGGCAATGAACAGATACCGTGGCGAGTCGACGAGCGGGAAATGGTTGCGAGGACCGCGAACTCGTACTGTGGCGCCTTCGGTGAGGTTCTCATGGACATGTCGGGAACCGCCGCGACTCTGGGGGTCGAGCAGTACGGCAACCCGCCAGACGTCGGCGTCGTGTGGATCGCCGCAGAGGGAGTATTGGCGGACCAAACCCTCGTCGAGCAGTAGGTCGACGTGTGCTCCTGGTTCCCATGACGGCAGTGCGCCGCCCTCGGGGTCGACGAGATCGAGTGCTGCGACGCCATCGGCTGCCGCGTGACGCTGCCGTATCACGAGGTCCTTCGTGAATTCGTGGATCCTCGCGCCCGAGACTGCGGTGGAAACAGACTGCGCAGTAGTCATCGGGTCAGGCCGCCGAGACTAAGACGAACGGTGCCATCGTGGTGTTCCTTTCACGGAATCGGTTTCCGTCCGGGATCGGTGCCGTAACAAGCATCAGGGTGTCGCGTGATCTGGCTGGTCCGACCGGGTGTTGAATATAAGCTAACCTACATTTGGTTTTGTGACAAGCATTGGATTTCGCAAATTTGCACTGTAAGATAACCTAGCTTACAAATGCGCGATAGATGCCCCGCTTGCTCCGACCCGACTGCAATCCGATGATCTACGGAGACCCCATGTATCCCGGAATCCATGCCCGCACGACGCCACTCAAGCCGGCCGTCATCATGAGCGGTTCGCAACGCGAGATGACGTACCGCGAACTCGACGACACCTCCCGCCAACTCGCGGTCGCACTGGCCGACCTCGGGCTGAGGAAGGGCGATGTCGTCGCAATGCTCAGCGATAACGCGGTCGAATGCTTCACGATCTACTGGGCGGCACTGCGCTCAGGGCTGTACCTGACTGCGATCAACTTCCACCTCACCGCGCACGAGGCCGCTTACATCGTGCGCGATTGCGACGCAAAGGTTCTCATCGCCTCCGGTCGCCTGGAGCCATTGGCGGAGGACGTGCGCAGATTGGCTTCGGAGGTCGAACACGCCTACAGCTTCGAGGGCGAACTCGAGGGCTTCGATTCCTACACCGACCTGCTCGCCTCAGCCGGAGATCGCACGCTTGCCGAGCAGCCCCGCGGCAGCGACATGCTCTACTCCTCGGGGACAACCGGGCGTCCCAAAGGAATCAAACCGCCCCTGCTGCCGATCGCAGTGGACGAACCAGGCGACGCTTTGACCGCTCTGGCCGGACACATGTTCGGAATCAACGCCGCAGACGTCTATCTCTCTCCGGCGCCGATCTATCACGCCGCACCACTTCGCTGGTGCGGAGCGGTTCACGCGTACGGCGGGACGGTCGTGATGATGGAACGCTTCCGCGCTGATGACGCCTTGGCCGCGATCGAAAAATACGGCGTCACGGTCGCGCAATTGGTGCCGACCATGTTCGTGCGAATGCTGCAGCTCGACGAGGTCGTGCGTAACTCCTACAAGGTCTCGAGTCTGCGAATGGCGATGCACGCCGCGGCGCCATGCCCCAAAGATGTCAAGCAAGCCATGATCGACTGGTTGGGACCGATCTTGGTCGAGTACTACGGCTCGACCGAGGGCGCAGGTGTCACGGTCATCACCACCCAGGAGTGGGCAACCAAGCAAGGATCGGTAGGCCGCAGCATGCTCGGCCCCGTCCACGTGTGCACGGAGGACGGTGCTGAGTTGCCGACCGGCGAACCCGGCCTCGTGTACTTCGAGCGCGACGAAAGGCCGTTCGAGTATCACAAGGATCTCGAGAAGACCAAGCAGGCCGAACACCCTGCCCACACCAACTGGACCACCGTGGGAGACATCGGTTACGTCGACGGGGATGGATATCTTTTCCTCACCGACCGTCAATCGTTCATGATCATTTCCGGCGGTGTGAACATCTACCCGCAGGAAGTGGAGGACGCGCTGACCCTTCACCCTGCGGTCTTCGACGTCGCCGTCATCGGGGTGCCTGACCCAGCGATGGGGGAGCAGGTCAAGGCGGTGATCCAACTTCGCGACGGGGTGGCGCCGTCCGACGAGCTCGCCGACGAGCTCATCGCACACACGCGCACGAAAGTGGCGGCGTACAAGGCTCCAAAGACCGTCGACTTCGTCACCTCATTGCCACGCACGGAGACCGGCAAGATGATGAAACGTCTACTGGTGACTCGCTACGCCGCCCATCCGACCGCGACCGGGTAGAGAACCAGTGCGCCGCGTTGTCACTGTCCAGGACTACTTCGATGCCGCGGTGGACCTTCTCGTGACAGCGGGACCGCGCGGGATCAAGGTCAGTTCATTGTGTGCAGCGCTGGACGTCACCAGCGGGTCGTTTTACGGCTACTTCCGCGGGATCGAGGCCTTCGTCGAGGAACTCCTCAGTACACGTTTGTCCGATCAGAACCGTCGCCTCCTGGCACTGACAGAGGTCGGCACGCAGCCCGAGGCGATCCTTCCGCAGCTCCGTGAACTGGCTCGAACAGTCCCGCACGAGACCGAGGCTGCGATCCGAACCTTGGCGCGAGGCCACGCCGCTGCGAAGGATCTACAGCATCGACTCGACCAGGAAAGGGTCGCAGCGATCGCCGAAATCCTCGGCCCGGTCGTCTCGACAGCAGAGGACGCCCGACACCTCGCTGAGATCGGAATGGCACTTCTCGTGGGATGGCAGCACCTGTATCCGCGAAATGCGGACCAGGACTTCGACGACATGTTCGATGAGTTCGAGGCTACAGTGAGGGAGCGCAGTCAGCCGGCAGGCCCGATTTGACGGAAACCCGATTGAAATGTAAACATCATTACATATACAACGGGCGATGATCGGTTGGCGACGTCGCTCGGGTGGCCACACAAGGAGCTGAGCTATGCGTCTGTTGGTTACTCGTGAAGATTACTTCGAGGCGGCTATGACGCTGCTGGCGAAGGAAGGCGAGGGCAAGCTCAAGATCTCGTCACTGTGCAAGGCGCTCAATGTAACGACTGGATCCTTCTACGGGTATTTTGGCAGCTTCGACGGTTTCGTGGACCACTTTCTCGTCTACTGGGAGCAATCGCAGACTGACCGGATTGTCCAATTATCCAATGCGCCAACGGTTCCCGCCGAACGCGTTCACCTCATGAAGAATCTTGCCGCGCAAATTCCGCACAACGCCGAGGCAGCGATCCGCTCCTGGGCTCACACGAATGTCAGGGTCGCGGAGGCGCAGAAGCGTGTCGACACGCGGCGCCTGCGGGCTCTGAGTAACATCCTGCTACCCGGTGTCGGCACGCGGCGCCAGGCCAATAGGCTTGCCTTCATGGGGATTACCCTGCTGGTCGGTCTGCAGCAGTGGCGCTCGCCCGTTACCAAGAAGGACTTTGACCAGCTGTTCGATGAGTACGAGCGCGTTGTCTTGAGTCGGTTGGACGGCGACGCGGCGGCCTCGTGACGCAAGCGTGGGAGTCATTTATGCACGCCCACAGCAGCTTCGAGTTGATCGAGGGCCTCTCCGGTATAGACGGCCAGCTTCTGCATACTGGGAATGGAGTCGCGGCAACCTGTGTAGCTGATATTTGCCCGTCCGGCGTAGCTGAACATCGTGATGTTGAGTGCCTGGCCGTGAAACAGCACGGAGGGCCCGTACATTTCCTCGATGCTCGCGCCGTTGAAGTACAGGGGCACGCGCGGTCCAGGCACATTGGAGATGACGAGATTGGCTGCGGGAGATACTCGCCCACCGAGGCCTAAAATCGTTTGTGCAATGTACGGACCGGAGAGCAGCATCGTGAACGGTGTCACGGATTCCGACGGGAGGGATTCGTGCATCGCCTTGCCTGCCGCCACCGATGAGTGGACCGCAGCGAGTCGCTCGATCGGATCCTCGATGTCGGTGCGCAGCCGCGCGTACATGAAGGCGATCTGATTCCCGACCCCGACGGTGTCGCTCGGCCTGACATTCACGGGGACCTGCCCCGTGATGGAGCGATCGGGCAGCGCGTCGACTTCGTCGAGGTATCGCCGCATGGCGCCACCCGTGATCGACAGGAAGACATCGTTCACAGTGACGTTGGCGGCCTTGGCGACTCGTTTGAATCGGGCCAGTTCGTAGTGCTGGGTGGCGAATCGGCGTTGGGCGCTTATGCGGCCGTTGAAGATCGTGTCTGGAGCCTGGAACGGTCCGGTAAGTTCCGGTTCGCTGCCGGATCGAATCTTGGCTGCCATGCGAACCAGCCCTTTCGTCGCGCTTGCCAGACCGCTCAACGACTGTCGTAGTCCTGCATCGGTGTTGGACGTCGTGTCCTGTTCCTCGTCGCGGCCGGCGTTGCCCCGAACGCCGACGGTCCACGGCGGCAACATGCCGCGCACAGCTGGATCTGGCGTGAGAAATCCTTCGAATAAGCGCGCGGTTGCGACGCCGTCGAGTTGGCCGTGGTGAAACTTCATATAGATAGCGAACCGGCCACCCTCGAGCCCCTCGATGACGTGGCACTCCCACAGCGGGCGTTTCATCTCGAGCGGGTGCGAATGAAGGCGGGAGATCATGACACCCAGTTCGCGTTCGCCGCCGGGCGCGGGCAATGCGAGGTGTCGGAGGTGGTAGTCGAGATCGATCTCGTCGTCGGGCAAAACCTCCCAGGCGGGTATCGGGTTGCGCCGAAGCCGATAGTTGAACGGCGGCGCAAAGGTTTTGCACTGTCGCCACTGTTCGACGAACTCGCTGATGAAATTGTCGGGTGCACCCGCAGGCGGCGTCAGAATGAGGAGCGGGCCTACGTTCGCGGGAGTTTCGGCCTTCTCGACGTAGAACCATGCCGCGTCGAAAGGCTTTAGGAATATCTTCTGCACGGCAATCTCCTTGGGATGGTGCGAATGCTTATCGAGTGGGAGTCTCAGCGAATCGGTTGGTTTCGAGTTCGTACGGGTCGCCTGCCCGAAGGATCGGCGTGGCGTCGAGTCCGTTCTGGATGGCGATCTGCGCGGCGTGCGGCAGAGTGTGCATGATCTCGCGCACCCGCGCCTGGCGGCGGGAGATCGCCTGCCGGTAGGGCATTCCGGGCGTGGCCTGCATCTGCGCCACGATGCCTTCGACCTCTTCCGCACCACCGGCATGGTGCCCGGCATCGAAGAGGGCCTGCTCCTGCGCCATCTGCGCTTCGTCCTTCTCCTCCGACATACCGATCGGACCTATCATGCGGCCGTTGAGGAACTGCTTGACCATCGGATCTTCCGAGGTCAACAACACCTCGCGCGGACCGAACATCACGAGGTTGCGGCGGAACAGCATGCCGATGTTGTCCGGCACGGTCCGAGCCAGGTTGATGTTGTGCGACACGATCAGGAACGTGGCATCGATCTGGGAATTGATATCGAGGAACAACTGGCTGATGTAGGTGGTGCGGACCGGGTCCAGACCGGAGTCGGGCTCGTCGACGAGGATGATCTGCGGGTCCAGCACCAATGCGCGTGCCAGGCTGGCACGCTTGCGCATGCCACCGGAGATCTCACCCGGGAGCTTGTGCTCTGCGCCGGCGAGACCGACGAGCTCCATCTTCTCCATGACGATTCTCTTGATGTCGGACTCGGTCTTCTTGGTGTGCTCACGCAGCGGGAACGCCACGTTGTCGAACAGACTCATGGACCCGAACAGCGCACCGTCCTGGAACAGCACTCCGAACAGTTTGCGGATCTCGTAGAGCTCCTTGCTCGAGCAGGTCATGATGTCTGTCCCGTCGATGAAGATCGATCCTTCCTCCGGCCGCAACAGACCGATCAGCGACTTGAGGAACACCGATTTGCCGGTACCCGATGGGCCGACCATGAGGCTGATCTCGCCTGGCGGAAGAACCAGAGAGACGTCCTGCCAGATATTCTGTCGACCGAACGACTTCGTAATGCCCTCGGTCCTGACCTCAACGCCCATCTTGCACTTCCTGTTCGAACGGCGGGACATGGTGTGTGAGATGGGAGCTCGCTAGCGATGTCGCACCCGGGCGAGCCAGCTCAGACATAATGTAACATACATTAGGAATATTTCCGAGGGCTTCTTCCGTCATCATGGAAGCCGTGGTCGGCGTTCGAACGCTCTACGCCGGCGTGGTCGTCGGAGCTCGAGAGGTCGACAGTCGTGAAGTCGACAGCCGCCCGGCTGTCACACCTATCGTTGCCGCGATGAGGACAAGCAACATCGACCAAGCGGCTCCCGAGGTGAGCTCGAAAAGCATGGAGTTGTTGCCCAAGTCGAGTTCGAACAGCCGGCCGACGCCCCACGCGACGACGCCCGCGACAAGCCCGGCGAGCAGGCCCGCGATGAGCCACGTCATGGTCAGGTCGGCTCCGTGCTCGGGATCAGGATTGCGCGCACGATCCCGTCGGCCGTCCAACGTGCTCCATGCGATGGCGAGCGCGACGACGGTTGCAAGTGTGCCGAAACGCAAAGCCGTCGCATGGAGAGGCCGGTGTTCGATTGCGAGGCTGAGCGCGATGCGGGCAGCAACCAGGACGACGCCCATCCCCAAGCCTCGGAACCTCCATGATTGCGATGAATGGATCGCCGCGTTGCTACCGTGTTTTGAATCGTTCATAGATTAATCCTCCATATATATGTTGTGCTGCAAACTAATTCGATGTCCAACCCGCGTGTGGTCGATGGTGATCGGCGCGGCTGCGGTTGACGTCCGAGAATAGATAATCTAGGTTACATTACGTTCCAGCTGTGGCGGAGGTCGAAGGAGATGTTTGTTGGTGTGTAGATCACATGTCGACGTCGGTATCGCCGCCTGGCGCGTTCTCAGGTCGGTCCGGCGCACCGATGCTTGGGGGAGTCGACGATGAAAAGCAGCCTTGCCAAACCGCTGACTGCTGTCGGGGACTTCTTCAGTCTGTCCGCCGACGCCTTTCGCGGCATGGTGACGTGGCCCTTCCAAAGTCGCGAGTTCATCGACCAATGTTGGTTCATTGTCCGGGTGTCGTTGGTGCCGACATTGCTTGTCGCACTGCCATTTACAGCGCTTATCAGCTTCACGTTCAATATCTTGGCGGCGGAGTTCGGTGCATCCGACATCGCGGGAGCGGGAGCGACGCTGGGGGCCGTCACCCAAGTCGGTCCGATCGTGACAGTGCTGGTTGTCGCCGGCGCCGGTGCTACCGCGATATGTGCTGACCTCGGATCGCGGACCATTCGCGAGGAAATCGACGCGATGGAAGTGTTGGGCATCGATCCGGTTGTCCGACTGGTCTCACCGCGGGTGTTGGCATCGACGCTCGTCGCATTGCTACTCAACGCCCTAGTCTGCGCAATCGGGATCAGCGGGAGCTTCGTGTTCTCGGTGTTCTTTCAGAACGTGACGCCGGGGGCCTTTGTCGACGGCATCCCGTTGCTGACCGGATTGCCGGAACTGGTCATCTCAGAGGTCAAGGCAGGCGCATTCGGTCTTATCGCCGCTCTGATCGCGTGCTATCGCGGGCTCACGGTCAAGGGTGGACCGAAAAGTGTCGGGCAGGCAGTGAACGAAACAGTCGTATACGCGTTCATGGCGTTGTTCATGGTGAACGTCGTACTCACAGCCATCGGAATCAAAATGACGGCAGGTAGATGATGACACGGGCTGGATCACGCCTCGGAAATCCGCGGGCGATCGGTGTGAGTGCGGTTGACCGCGTGAAGTCCTCGAAACGATCGATCGATGAGATCGGTCGGCAGGCGGTGTTCTACCGCAATGCGGTCTTCGAGATTCCGATCGCTCTGAAGCACTACCGTCGCGAAACGGTGCGGCTCATCGCGGAAGTCGCCCTGGGATCGGGAGCACTCGCCGTGATCGGAGGCACCGTTGTGATCGTCGGCTTCCTGACCATGTCAGCGGGTGCTGTTGTCGCCGTGCAGGGTTACAGCACGCTTGGCGATATCGGCGTCGAAGCGCTCACTGGCTTCTTTGCTGCGTTCGTCAATGTGCGAATCGCGGCTCCTGTGATTGCGGGCGTCGGGCTCGCGGCGACGATCGGCGCAGGCGCAACTGCGCAACTCGGCGCGATGCGAATATCCGAAGAGATCGATGCGCTCGAGGTGATCGGAGTGCGATCGATCCCATACCTCGCGTCTACACGCATCGTTGCCGGGATGGTCGCAATCGTCCCTATCTATGGTGTGGCGGTCATTGCGTCGTTTCTCGCCAGTCGCACAGCAACCGTCCTTGTGTACGGCCAGTCCGCCGGCGTGTACGACCACTACTTCACCTCCTTTCTTGTACCTACGGATCTGCTCTGGTCCTTTCTGCAGGCAATTTTGATGGGGCTGGTCGTGATGCTGATCCATACCTATTTCGGCTACACCGCGTCCGGGGGACCCGCCGGCGTAGGTGAAGCTGTCGGCCGTGGCGTTCGCGCATCACTCGCCGCCGTCGTTTTCGTAACCCTTGCCGTCTCCCTGGCCGTGTACGGCGTGTCGGGCAATTTCAACTTCGCCGGATGATGCGCCGGAACACGCGGCGGGGGCCGAGGCAGCCGCACTACACAACGTCCGGAGCGATATTCATCGCCGTGGTGGTCGCGACCGCCGTTCTCGTGGGTGCACAATTCCGCGGTGCGTTCGTCGACAGCGTCGAAGTGTCGCTGTTGACGCCGCGATCGGGCCTGATCCTCGAGCCAGGCGCTCGCGTCAAATTGCTGGACGTGCAGGTCGGGCGTGTCGGGAAGGTGACCGAGACGGACGGCTACGCCACGATAGAACTGGACCTATTTCCGGACCAGGCGAAATCCATACCGGCCAACATCGAAGCCTCGATCGACTCGACGACTGTGTTCGGCGCCAAGTTCGTGAACCTGAAATTCCCCGAACATGCGACAGAACAGTCGATTTCGCGTGGCGAGACCATAGACACCCGCAACATCACTCCCGAGTTGAATACTCTGTTCGAGCGACTGACATCGGTGTTGAAGGCAGTCTCACCGGAGGACCTGAATGCGACGCTGACCGCTCTGGCCGATGCCTTTCGCGGTCGAGGAAAGCAAGTCGGCCACACCATCGACCAAGCGGATGCGTACCTGAATGGCCTGCGGCCGAGCTTGGATAATCTGCAGCGTGATCTGGTCGCGACAGCGGACGTGACCAATCTGTACGCCGACGTAGCGCCCGATTTCCTGACGAGTGCAAAGTCGTTGACCACTACCGGCTCGACCGTCGTCGAGAAGTCGACCGGCTTGGACCAGTTCTTCCTGGCCGCAATCGGTTTCGGTCACAGTGGCCGGGACCTACTCGGCGCCAACGAGCAGTCGATCGAGCTGTTGATGCGCCAACTTCGCCCCACGACAACGTTGCTCGAAGAGTATTCGCCAGAGTTCGCGTGCTTCTTCCAGGGCGTGGACAAGGCGAGACAGGACGTCGAGCCGGTTATCGGTGGCACGGTCCCCGGCTTCAACATCAGTGCAACGATCCTGGCCGGAGACATGCCCTACCGCTATCCCCGGGACTTGCCCAAGGTCGCTGCAAGCGGCGGACCGCGCTGCGGGGAGCTTCCATTTGTGAATGTCGCGAACGGACCGGCCAAATATCGGGTGACAGACACCGGTGTCAACCCGTACGCGCCGACCGATCGACCCGCGCAGCTCAACGTTCTCGACTTCATGCTGTACGGCGTGCCGGGAGGTCTGAAATGAATAAGAACTTCCTGAAGTTCGGCGCCTTCAGCGTCGTGATGTTGTTGGTTCTCGGACTACTGATTCTGGTCCTCGGCCAGATCAGGCTCGACCATCGCATTAGCTATCAAGCGGAATTCACAGACGCTTCCGGTCTGAGGAGCGGTGAAATCGTCCGAGTTGCCGGCGTCGACGTGGGTCGGGTCCAGGCTGTGGCAGTAGACGGTCGCTCGGCACATGTGAAATTCGATGTGGCACAGAACATCAGGGTGACGCCGGACGCTGCGCTCCAGGTGCGATACGCGAACCTGCTCGGAGACCGATACCTCGAACTCACGAACGGCGCCGATATCGCGTCGCCGTTGCGAGAGGGTGGCACGATTCCGGTCGGTCAGACCAAGCCCGCGTTGGATATCGATGCTCTGCTCGGCGGACTGGCCCCGTTGACTCGATCGTTGCAGCCCGAACAAGTCGACCGGCTGTCCGGCGAGCTGCTCCGAGTTCTGCAGGGCCAGGGTGGAACGATTACCGGGATCCTCCAGCAGGTGGCTGCGCTCACGAGCCGCCTCGCCGATCGTGACGAATTGATCGGTGCCGTCATCACCAACCTCGGGACTGTCCTACAAACAGTCGGCGACGACCGTGATGCGTTGTCCGGTGTCCTGGATCAGTTACAGCAGTTGGTGACGACACTGTCCGATCGGCGCACGCCGATTGCGGACGCCTTGGTCCACATCAACAGTGGCGCTACGACGCTCGAGAGTTTGCTCGTCGACGATCGCCCGGCAATCCAGGGAGACGTCGCCGAATTAAACAGGACCGCAACGGTTCTTGACGACGGTAGCGCTCAGATCGAGTCGGTCCTCACGCAGCTACCTGACACCTACCAGCGCCTGAGCCGACTTGGTTCGTACGGCAGCTTCTTCAACTTCTATCTATGTGCCGTGACCCTGAAAATCGATGGCCCGGGGGGCGCTCCGATCATCACCAAACTCGTGCAACAGAAACAGGGCAGGTGCGTGACTCCGCAATGAGACGATTCGAGGATAGGAATACGACCCGCACGGGGATTGTCGGAGTTGCGCTGATCTTGGCTACCGTAGCAACGGCGTCGAACTACGATCGCCTCCCGTTTTTGAACTCCGACAGGGAGATTCGCGCGATCTTCGCGGACGCGGGAGGTGTCAAGAGCGGCGACAAAGTCGAGTACGCCGGGGTCGGAGTCGGAACCGTTCGGGATATCGTCCTGCGTGGCACAGATGTAGAAATCACGATGTCGATCAAGAACAACCTCGATCTCGGACAGGCGCCGCGAGCGCAGATGCGGACGCGATCCGTTCTCGGTGCCAAAGGCATCGTGTTGGTTCCCAGTGACGACCACCAGCGGTTCGACGATGATTCGCCAATTCCGCTCGAGCGCACCAGGACGCCGTACGACTTGCCTACCGAGCTCGGCAAACTCGCCGCCAACGTCGACGACATCAATACCGACCAACTCTCCGACGCGCTACGCGCAACCGCCGGCGTACTGGACGAAACATCACCGCAATTGAAGTCTGCGTTGGATGGCGTTGCGCGCCTGTCCGATACCCTCGGATCGCGTGACGAAATGCTGAAGAAGCTCTTCGCAAATGGATCGGCTGTCACCGGTGTGCTGGCGCAGCGCAGCAACCAGATCAACTCGCTTTTGGTAGACGGGAACCAACTCTTCGCGGAGTTGGACGCTCGACGGGCGGCGGTCACCGAACTCACGGACAATCTCTCGGCTGTTGCTCAACAAATTCGTGGGCTCATCGCTGACAATCGCCAACAGCTCACACCCACTCTCGATCGTGTGAATCGGGTCCTCGAGCTGCTCGAGCGGAACAAAGCATCCATCGAGGCTGCATTACCGGGCCTCGCTCAGTATGCGACTGTGCTCGGTGAAGCAGTCGGTAGTGGGCCATTCTTCGATGCGTACGTCGCCAATCTCATTCCAGGACAGGTCATTCAGCCATTCATCGATGCTGCACGCGGTGACGGTCGGGTACCTCCGCCAGCCCCGAACTCGACGGGAGGACCGCGATGAAGTTCGAACGCAAGAAGGTAACGATTGCAGTGGTGGCGGCCATTCTCGGCATCTTGGCCATAGTCAGCTACATCATCGTTCCGAAACTGACCAGCCGAACCGTGGTCGCCTATTTCCCGGCGGCGGTCGGGTTGTTTCCGGGTGACGATGTGCGTGTGCTCGGCGTGGACGTCGGGTCGATCGACAAGATCGAGCCTCAGGGGACCCGCGTTGCCGTCCACATGACGCTCGAACGTAAGTGGGACCTCCCTGCCGATGTGCAAGCGGTCATCATCGCGCCGACGCTCGTCACATCACGATTTCTGCAGCTCAGTCCCGCATACACCGGCGGCCCGACACTGCCGGACGGCGGCACGATCCCAGAGGAGCGGACAGCGGTGCCGGTCGAGTGGGACAAAATCAAGGAACAGCTCACCCGCCTGACGAAGACATTGGGTCCGCAGACCACGGACGGGGCGTCGCAAAGTGGAAGTCTCGCCGACTTCGTTCATAAGGCTGCAGACAACGCCAGGGGAAATGGGCCAACGTTGCACGACACGCTCGCAAATCTCGCCAAGGCGACGACGGCGTTGTCCGACGGGCGGATAGATTTGTTCGCTTCGGTTCGCAATCTCTCGGTGCTGGTCGACGCGCTGTCTCAGAGTCACGAGCAGATCGTGGCGTTCTCGGATCATCTGGCGTCTGTCACCGAAGTCTTTGCAACGAGTGAGAAGTCACTCGGCGAGACGGTAGCGGACCTTGATGGTGCGGTGACAGATATTCAGCAGTTCGTCCGCGACAACAAAGCCGGTGTGAGCGTCGCAGTAGACAAACTCGGCACAGCCACGCAGGCGCTCGTCGACAAAAGACGTGATTTGGAGCAAGTCCTGCATGTGGCCCCGAACGCGCTCGCAGACCTCTACAACATCTACCAACCCGCACAGAACTCACTGACGGGTGCACCGGCCTTGGCCAACTTCGCAAACCCGGTGCAATTCATCTGCTCGGCCATTGCTGCAGCCGGTGAGAAGGGTGCGGAAGAGGCCACCAACCTGTGCATTCAATACCTCGGGCCACTATTGAAGACACTTGCATTCAATTACGTTCCGCTCGGCGCCGTTGTCGGCAACTCTGTCGGCGCACTTCCCGACCAGCTCGAATACACCGAACCCGGCCTCGACAAGGGCACGGTGCCAACCCGTGGCGATTCGCAGCTTCGAGTCCCGCCGCCTGCGCCGGCACTACCGGCGCTCCCGCAGATTCCCGGTTTGCCCGGATTGATGCTGCCCGGGCTCGCTCCTCAAGGTGGTGCCCGATGAAATCACTCCGTCGGAAGACCGCGATTATATTGTGCGGCTGCGCATTTGGCTCGATGCTCACAGGGTGCGGGTGGACCGGCCTGAACAGTTTGCCGTTGCCTGGAACAAAGGGAACCGGAGAAGGCTCGTGGACGATCGACATCGAGATGCCCGACGTGTCCACGCTGACCGAGAACGCACGTGTGCGCGTCGGCGACGTGAACGTGGGGACAGTCCGCACCATCGGCGTCGACGGTGATCATGCGGTGGTCACCGTGTCCCTCGAACGAGGAGTCGACCTGCCGGCCGATACGACCGCAAAGGTCGGTGCGACGAGCTTGCTCGGTTCGGCCCATCTGGAATTGATCCCTCCCGTCGCCGCGTCTGCGAACGGTCAACTGCACAACGGCGATCGGATTCCATTGGTACGAGCGGGGGAGTACCCGACGACCGAACAGACCCTCTCAACGCTCTCGTTCCTCCTGACCGGTGGTGGTGTCGGAAAGTTGGAGGAGATCAACCGTGAAGTGGGCGAGGCACTTTCGGGTCGTGAGGACACCGTGCGCAATTTGTTGAGCAACGTCGAAAACTTCACGAACAGGTTGAATCTGCAGCGCGACGACATTGTGCGGGCCCTCGAAGGCCTCGATCGCTTTTCCAAGGTCGTTGCCGACGATCAGGGAGTCGTCGACGAGGCGCTTCGAACGCTCGACCCCGCATTGGCAACATTGAACAAACAACGTGACGACCTGACCAACGCGCTGACCGCGATCGGTGACTTCGCAGGCGTCGCGGATCGCGTAATCACCGGCAGCCGAGACGATCTCGACACCAACCTCCGCGCTCTGGAGCCCGCGCTTCGTGGCCTCGCCGATGCCGGGCCGGCGTTGCCGTCCTCGCTGTCGCTCCTTGCGACACTGCCGTTTCCGATGAACACGTACAGGAATGCGGTTCAAGGCGACATGGCGAATCTCTTCCTCAACCTGGACCTGACCACGTCGCGACTCGACAAAGGTCTGCTCACTGGAACGCCTGCGGCCGGTCTGCTTGCGTCTTTGGGTGGCCTGATCGGCCAATTGCCGCCGATTCCGCCGATTCGGAACAATCCGCTGATCACGCCGTTGGGCTCGGATGGGTCGCCGCCCGCATCCACCGCTCCACACCAGGGAGGGAACTGATGCTTCTCTCGAAATTTGTTCGATACCAATTGATTGCATTCACCATCACCACGGTGTTGGCCGTCGGGTGGATTGCGCTCGAGTATCTGCGGGTGCCGTCGATGATCGGTGTTGGCCGAAATACTGTGGAACTGGTGCTGCCGTCGGGCGGCGGCCTCTACAAGAAATCCAATGTGACCTATCGCGGAATTCACGTAGGCACAGTCAACGGCTTACGCGTGCAGGACGGCTCGGTCGTCGTCTCGATGTACCTCGATGACAGCTTCGATATCCCGAAGACCAATCTCGTCGCCGAAGTGCACAGTCGCTCCGCGATCGGCGAGCAGTACATCGAATTGCTGCCGCAGACCGATGCTGGTCCTTACCTGCAAGACGGCGACACCGTTGTCAGCAATTCCGTGCCCACTCCCACCTCCGAGCTGGTCAGCACGCTCGACACAGCACTGCAAGACATCCCTCGGGACGAATTGAAAACTGTGATCGACGAGAGCGGAAAGGCGTTCCGGAACTCCGGCAATGACATGCAGCAGATCCTCGACGGGCTGAACAGCTTCCTGGACGAAGGACAAAAGAACCTCGCGCCGACAACGGCGCTGATCGACAACGCGGGCGCACTTCTCGATACCCAGATCGAATCAGGCGGGTCGATCCACCGTTGGACAGGCTACCTCGCGTCGATCACGACATCGATAGCCAACAATGACGAACACCTCCGCGGACTGATCGACAACGGAGCGCCTGCAGGCGCCGAGGCGACGGACCTCTTCACCAACATTTCGGCGACGCTGCCTAAGGCGCTCGGAAACTTGAATTCCGTTGCCGATGTACTCCGGATCTACCACATGAGCTTGGAACAGATCCTCGTCGTCTATCCGGGTATGGCGGCGGCACTGCAAAGCGTCACTACTGGCTCGGAGCCCAATATGGGCAATCTCGACTTCAACCTTGGAGTCAACGCGCCGCCACCGTGCACGATGGGGTTCTTGCCGCCCGACCAGCGTCGCTCGGCCGCCGAGTCCAGCGTGCCGAACATCGACGCACCTGGGTACTGCGCAGTGCCGCACGATGACCCGAGCGTTGTTCGCGGTGCACGCAACCTGCCGTGCATGGAGAACCCCGGACGCCGAGCGGCAGACGTGGACGCGTGCAAGGACCCAGCCGGCTACGTTCCACGCGGAAACAACACGCCCCTAGGGACGGGGGGCAACTGAACTACCGCCCGAATATCCGTTGTTGATGACCGAACCGATTGAAGACTGAAATGAAACTATTCCGAACATCTGGGAAGTCCAAAACGACTGCCATTGCTGTACTCCTCGTGGCGGTCGCTGCGATCTTCACAGCCTTTTCCGGTGTCCTCGTGCGTGATCACCAGGATGCACACGACCAACGCGGCACCGACGCCGCAATTCTGAGTGCCGCTCGATCGGGTGTTCTGGCAATGATTTCGGTTCGAGATTCATCAGCGGCCGACGATGTCAAGAAGATACTCGATCAATCGACCGGTGCGTTCAAAGAGGATTTCGAGGCGCGATCTCAGTCGTTCATCGCAGTAGTTCAACAGGCGAAAGTTGTGACGACTGGCGAGATTCTGACCCAAGGCATCGAGGCTCACGCGGACGGTTCGGCGACCGTGCTGGTGGCAGCGGCATCGTCGGTCACCAACGCGGCGGGCGCCGCGAACGAAACACGAAGTTGGCGCTTGCGCGTAACGATGACCGAAGACAACGGCCTGTACAAGATGTCGAACGTGGAGTTTGTGGCATGAAAACCGAGTCTCTAGACCGAGAAACTACCGATTCCGCGATAAGTGCTTCCGTGGCAACGGATTCGGACGCATCGGCTCCGGAAGGACAACGCCGGGGCCGACGTCTCGTCGCGTTTGCAGCCTGCCTCGCCGTTGCGGCCATAGGCGCTTGGGCAATTCTGTTCCTGGCAGTGCATCCTCGCGACGCCGCCATCGCTCCAGACAAGCAACAGGCCGCAACCGACGCTGCCGCGACCGCGGCGGTCGCCATACTGAGTTACAAATCGGAGACTGTCGACAGTGATCTCGACGCCGCGAACAAACTTGTGACCGGGACGTTCGGCGACTATTACCGCACCTTCACTCGTGACGTCGTAGCGCCCGCTGCGAAAGAGAAGAAGATCGCCGCCGCAGCGAGCGTGGTCGGCAAGGCGATCTCCGAGTTCAGCGAAGACAAGGCCACCGTCGTGGTCTTTGTCAACCAATCGACGACGACCGGCGCTATCGCACAGCCGACAACCACGACGACAACCATCCGAATCGAACTCGAACACCACGGCGACGCCTGGCTTGTCTCGAAGTTCGATCCAGCCTGATCCTCACAGTGGAGCGCACATGATCATCGATCTCGTCGACCCAATTCAGTACATCATCAAAGCCGTTGCCTACCTACTCTTTCGCGGTCAGCTCCCGCCGGGGTAAAACCACACCGGCTTGGTGGGATACGGCGGTGGATCACTCGAGTCGACAGTGCGCCTTCCGTTACCCGGGCTCTGACGCCGGCGTTCCTGACATGTACACGAGCACACCAGAAATCTGTAACTGATTGTGGAGCAATCGAATTGCTGGCGTCTTGGAGTGATCGCCAGCGTCAGACGCTGTCAAGGGATTCCAGGTCGGCCACCATCCGTGTGCTCGTGTCCAATCCTTCCCAAGTGGCGACCGATGTGGAGGTTGTCCCGGCTGTGTACACATCCAGCGCCATATCGAGGTCGGTGTAGCTGCCTAGAACGCCGAGTCCCTTTGTTGCGCGGGCGATCGCATGCACTTCCGCTCCGCTGAGTGGGTACTCGTCAACGTCGTGCTGCCAGTGAACCAACAGCAGTGTGCCGCCGTCCTCGAGGTGAGCCACCGCAGTGTCGAGGGCGTGCGCTAGCGAGTCGCGGTCGAGGTAGTAGCCGATCTCGCTGAGGACAATGAGATCGAATCGGCCATGCTCCCAAGGATCGCCGAACGCCCACGATCGGCAATCGACAACGCCGCTCGCGTCGGACCGGAGGATTCGCTCGCGCGTCTGCTGTAGTGCGTCCTCGACAATGTCGGTGGCGATCACTTCGTCGCAGCGGTGCGCGAGAAGTTCGGTGAGCACGCCGATCGAGCATCCTGGTTCGAGTGCCCTTCGGTACCGGTGTCGTGGTAGCGAAGCCATTGTGAGCGCATACTTTCGCTTTTCATACCAGCGTGTTTCGAACCGCCACGGGTCGGGATCGGCGGCGTAGAGCTGGTCGAAGTAGGAAGTAGGAAGTCGACTCATACGAACACCGTTTCACCTGTCCGACTCAGATGTCGCAGAACATGTTTCGGGAGGACTGGCGGTAGATCAGGCTCGTGTGGTGGCGATTCGATCTGACTGCGAAACTGGGCTATCGCAGCGCGCTTTGCGCGATGGACCGCTTGCGGCAACGTCACCGTGCGCGCGCTCGTCCACGGCACCGCGGGGTCGCCGGGGCCCGCCCAATGCCACATCCAGATGGGGTATTCGAGCAGTCGTACCCCGGTACGACGGCACGCCTCCGCACAAGCTCGACCGGTCGCGTCATGGTCCGGGTGCCCGTCATGCCGCCATGGACCAACGCACCAGGTTTCGCCAGGACTCGCATCGAGCAGTCCAATCATCTCGGCGACGATGTGTTTCTCATTGCGTGTCAGAGCGCCATCGGGTAAGCCAAGCCGAATGGGCTCGTCGCTGAGGCCGAGTTCGTTGAGAGCGCAGCGGGTCTCCGCAATTCGAGTCGCCGCTAAGTCCGCGGGCGCCAGGGTCACCGACTGCGGGTGTGAGGCGTCTCCGTCGGTGACTGCCACAATCTCGACCCGCCCCCCGGCCGCGGCGACCAGGCTCATCAACCCTCCCACGCCGAGAACTTCGTCGTCCGGATGTGGGGCCGCGACGATGAGACGTCGGCATTCGTGGATTGCAAGCTCCGGAAACGTTGTGCCCCAACGCTGCCACGCATCCTCGTCTGTTCCGCCGGACTCGACAGGGACATCGGCAAGTCGGGTTTTCACCATGGCTGCTCCGTGGCTGCGAGGTCGTAGCCGAGGTCCGCGAGATCGCGTTCGGCGTGGCTTTGCCGTAGATAGACGGTCAGGTCGGCGACTCGATGAGCGTGCTCGGCGTCCGCGCACAGCGGTGCGGCACCCAAAGCTCTGCCGACTCGGTTCAGAATGTCGGTTGCTGCAGTCTCCACTGTGGCACGCACAGTCCGGGCGCGAACTCGGGCGCGCCCGCATTTGTCGAGCGGATCGTTGTCGATCTGCTCGGCAGCGGCACGCAAGCTGGCTCGGGCGCTGTGTAGTGCTGCGCCCACCGCGCCGAGATGTGCCGCAGCATGAGCGTCTCCGTGGCCTGCCTGCAATCGTCGGTGCAGCGGGTCGGCAACCGCGCACGCACTGCCGTACCAGCATGCTGCGACGCCGATGGCGCCGTGCCAGAATCCCGGCCGCGCTAGGTAATCGCCGCTGTTGCCGACCATGACAGCGGCGGCATTGGTGAATTCGACTGCACCGGAGTCGCTTTCGCCCATTCCCACCGCTTCCCATGTTCCAGGGATCGGCTTCACGCCGGGTTGACAAAGATCGACCGCGAACAAGCCGCGCGTATCTTCTTCGAGCCGCGCCGTGACCAGAGCGTGTGTGCAGATCGACGCGCCTGAGCACCACAGCTTGCGGCCGTTGAGGCGCCAGCCGTTAGCCGAGCGCGTGGCCTCCACGACGGGGTGCGGTGGTTCGGACGCCCATAAGCCCCACACCTGCGCATCTTCGGCGGGGGGACCGTCCAGTTCGTGCATCGTCGCGACAGCATCGCAATGGGCCTCGGCGAGCCGCCCCAACACTGTGTTCCGACGACTGACGGTCGCCAATGCCTGCCACCTGGTCCACGTCTGTCCATTGCCAGGAAACGGCACAGCAAGTTGTCCGGAGCGCACGAGTCGGTGCAACTCTTCGGCGACGTCTGTCATCGCAGCTCCGTGAGCTCGGAATCGGCACTGTCGTCGCGAGTTCTGCATTGCAAGGTACGCAGATGATCAGCGAATCCGCCGCGTGCACGGCCGCGTGTCCGACCGGATGTAGTTATGGGCATATCGGCTGCCCAGGTGATGGGAATTCCGATGTGCTGCAAGCGGTGCACCAGATCGACATCTTCTCCGGTTGCCAACGCAGCGAAACCGCCGACTGCCCAGTAGTCGTAGGCTGCGACACCCAAATTTGCGCCGTGAATATGGCGATGTCCGGCATGGTTTGTGTAGGCCTGCTCGTGTCGTGCTCGCACCTCGGCGCCGAGTGCTGACCAGTCGGCAACAGTGACCGTGCCGCACACGGCGCGGGCCCCGGCGCGTGCATAGCTCACGTGCTGCTCCAGCCAGGTCGCCGGCACCTCGCAGTCGGCGTCGGTTGTGGCAAACCAAGTCTCGCGCGCGTACGACCGACCAGCCGTGGCGAAACCAACAGCTCTCGCAGCTCCGACATTGCCGTAGGCAACTGTCCTGACTACATCGGCCGACCCAACGACCGACCGCGAGGCGTCGCTGCACGCGTCGAGAACAACGACCACTCGTACGTCGATGGATACCCTCCGCCGAGCTTGCTCGAGCGAGGCAAGGCAACGAGGAAGAAGCTGCGCTTCGTTGTGCGCAGGAACAACGACGACCAGCCGAGTAACCGAGCAGGATTCACGAACATCACGGCAGGCAGTAGGACCAGACAGCATGCGTAGGAGATACCCACGACCAGCGAAAACTATTCATCGAGCGCTGAGCAATCCTCCGATCGTGAGGTTTCGGCCGGATCCACATCGGGAATTCAAAGTTCGTGTGTCGGTGCGTCGTGGGGGAGGAGTAGCTGTGTCCGCCGAGTCGGATGTTCACGAATTGTGCGAAGACCTGTCCGAACTGGCGCGCGCAGGTGGCTTGTCCATCGCTGTCGCCGAATCGTTGACGGCGGGCAATCTTGCTGCTCATCTCGGTCGGGCGAGCAGGGCGGGAGAGTGGTTTCGCGGCGGCGTCGTTGCGTATAGCAAGGCGGTGAAGCACTCGGTTCTGCGCGTACCGCCTGGTCCAGTGGTGTGCGAAGAGGCCGCGCGCGCAATGGTTGATGCTGTGGCATCAATGATGGGTGCAAACCTCGCCGTGGCGCTCACTGGTGAAGGCGGTCCGGAGCCGCAGGAAGACGTCGCACCGGGACTGTGTGGTTCGGTGTTGCAGAGCATGGAACGGTCAGCACCGAGAAATGGATTTTCGATGGCGATCCCGCCGAGGTCCTGGACAAATCGATCGACCGTGCCGTGCGCATTCTTCCTGCGAAGGCGGCCGGACCAGCCTGATTAGCCCGCTGGCGAGCTCCGCCGCCGTGCCTCCACGCGGAACCGGCGCCTTATGGCTTCTCGATTGATGGGACGGCGAGGTCGAGCGTGGGTCGACAGGTACGCTGTCGCGGCAATCAACGCGACAGTAGCGACCGCGCCGACCACTCCCCACCCGACGAAGCCATATCCGAAGGCGACAAGGGTCAGGGCAAGGACTGCGGCACTGCCTATGGCGCACAGATACCCTGTCAATCCTGCGAACCCTCGCGGGACGGGCGGTTGATTCGTCGATTCGTTGGAATCAATTGGCTTGTTTTTACGCATTGGATCTCACACCTCCGCAGCTCGGCTGGAGCAACACTCATGGATAGGAATACCCACTCGGGCGCGATTGATGCACTCAAATAGCCGCGAGTGCATGGTTTTGGTGGCCCTGGAGCCCGTATTTGCCGCAAAAACTATGCGCTCAACGGGTGTCCGCACGAGTTGCATTGGGTCCGATGTTCTTTGGAATGGCCACCCACCGAAGAGGTCGAGCGATAAGCTGGCCGTGCGTTGTGTGTGAGCGGTCGGAGCATGATCACTGCCTCGGCGAACGACAGATAAATACGTTATGCAGAGAGACGCCGATACCAGGAGGCGCGATCATGACTGGGACGCTAAACGCACCGAGCACCCACATCCTTGCCGAACACGATGCGGTCACCGCGAGATTGCCGTTCGCCGACACTACCGATCAGCTCGACGCGGACCGCGGGTTCATCACTGCGCTCGAACCCGGAGTTGTCACCGATGCCGAGGGAAACGTGATCTGGGACAACGACTCCTACGATTTTGTGCGGGAGCCGTGTCCAGCGACGGTGAATCCGAGCCTGTGGCGCCAGTCCGGTCTCGTGGTGAAGCAGGGCCTCTACGAGGTGACCGAGGGGATCTATCAGATCCGCGGCCTCGACCTGTCGAACATGACCCTCATCGAGGGCGACGTAGGCGTCATCGTGATAGATCCGCTCATCTCGGCTGAATGCGCGGCGGCTGGACTCGAGCTGTATCGGGGCGACCGGCCGGTGACTGGGCTGATCTACACCCATTCGCACGTCGACCATTTCGGCGGCGCGATGGGTGTGACAACTGTGGCCGAGGTCGACGCGGGCCGCTGCCCGGTAGTGGCGCCGGCGGGCTTCCTGGAGCACGCTGTCGCCGAAAATGTCTATGCCGGAACGGCAATGGCGCGTCGCGCGGCCTATATGTATGGGGCTGCCCTGCCGGTCGGACCTGCGGGCTCGGTGGGCGCGGGGCTCGGCCAAACCACGTCTGTCGGGACGGTGACGTTGATCCCGCCCACCCTGGATATCACTCACACCGGCCAGGAGGAGGTGATCGACGGGGTTCGCATCGTCTTCCAGATCACCCCGGGCACCGAAGCGCCCGCGGAAATGAACTTTCATTTCCCCGATCACCGCGCATTGTGCATGGCGGAGAACGCTACTCACACTCTGCACAATCTGCTGACGCTGCGTGGGGCTCTGGTACGTGACCCGCACGTGTGGGCGAAATACCTCACCGAGTCGATCAACGTTTTCGCGCGCGATTGCGACGTCGTCTTCGCTTCACACCATTGGCCGACGTGGGGCGCCGATCGGATTGTCGAATACCTGTCCCAGCAGCGGGATCTGTACGGCTACCTGCACGACCAGACTGTGCGTCGACTCAATCAGGGTTACGTCGGCGCCGAGATCGCCGAGACGATGCAGCTTCCGCCTGCACTCGAAAGTGCCTGGAACACCCACGGCTATTACGGGTCGGTCAGCCACAACGTGAAGGCGATCTATCAGCGCTACATGGGCTGGTTCGATGGCAATCCCGCCCACCTGTGGGAGCATCCGCCGGTCGAGTCGGCGCGCAGACATGTGGAATTCATGGGTGGCGCGGACGAGGTGCTCCGCAAAGCGCGAAAGGCATACGACGACGGTGACTACCGCTGGGTAGCTCAGGTGGTCAACTACGTGATCTTCGCCGACCCTGCCAACGAGGCCGCAAAATCCCTTCAGGCTGCCACGCTCGAGCAGCTCGGCTACGGTGCCGAGTGCGCCACGTGGCGCAACTTCTATCTCTCCGGCGCGTATGAGCTCCGCAACGGCGCGTTCGGTACGCCGACCAAAGCGGAATCTCCGTCGATGCTGGCGGCATTGACTGTCGAGCAATTATTCGACGCGATCGCTCTTCGCGTGGACGGTCCGAAGGCGTGGGACCTGCATATGACCACTGACTGGCACTTGTCCGACGAAGACCGAGTCCACCGCGTCGAGCTTCGCAATGGTCTGCTCGTCCATTTCGATCGCCGCCCGGACGACTCGCTTCCCGAACCCGACGCAGCTTTCACGATGACCCGGCCCTCGCTCATCAGCGCCCTGCTCGGTGGGAAGTTTGCCGATTTGCTCGCATCCGGCGACATCACCATCGCGGGCGACCCGACGAAGCTGCTCGCCCTTACCGAGGTCCTCGATGCACCAGACCCCAGTTTCGCAATCGTCACGCCATAGCGGTCAGTAGGCGGAATTCACGTTGTCCATCGAGCCGTACCGGCTAGCAGCGTAGTTGCAGGCTGCGGCGATATTGGCGACCGGATCGTAGATATCCAGTGAGGTGCCTTCGACATGGTAGGCGGCGAAGGTCGGGTCGATGACCTGTAGAAGTCCCTTTGAGGGGATACCGGCGGCGGCGTTGGAGTCGTAGAGGTTGATGGCCCGCGGGTTTCCGGTCGACTCCCGCATGATGTTGCGCAGGATGGCGTCGTAGCTGGCCGGGATGTTATGGATCCGCAGGATATCCAAGGCCTGACGGATCCAGCCGTCGAGGTTGTCTGGGTAGACGGGCGGCGCGGGCGCAACCGGGACGGCGACTGGTGCGGGTTGCGCCGTCTTGGCAACGGTCGTGACGAGCGCAGTGGGCTGGACCTCGATCGCGTGAGCGCCACCGGCAGTGGCGGTCGTGGCAAGCGCGGCCAGCACGAGCGCAGCAGCGCCGGCGGTGTGGCTGATCGACATCGCCCGAGTAGAACGAGTGGACAGGCGGGTGGGGATTCGCAGACGGTTCAAGGCGGTTGCGGGCATGGCGGAATGACGTCCTCGTCGATTTGGGCCGTGATCGGCCGGCACCGGGCATCGAGCATTCACACCAGTGCTGTCGGCGCACGTTTATGTGCGTTGATTGTCTTTATTCGAATGAACTATTAGAAATAGATTCGCGGCTCGGTCGGCTGACGTCGTGAGCCGGAGAATTGTGCATGCAGGTAGATCTGCATATTGGGCAACAACTCCTCGCTCTTTGCTCACGTTTTCGTCTGTTTCCGGTCAGATAACAGAATGGTTGCGGAAGGTGAACAGCAGGTGAACAGATCTGGCATACCCGGTGGTCATAGGGTCGATAGGGTCGTGGGTGCCAGACCGAAAAACTCACTTTTACCTGGTATTTGTCGAAATATTCGCGGCGTGACTCGGCTCACAGAAATAATCGCTACTCGGCCGAGAGGTTAGCGAGTTTGTCCACTTTCTCACTCGATTCCGGCGCTCGGAGATGCTGATCTTGGTGAGAATTCAACGCGATATCCCAGGGGTGATTCGAGCCAAACATGTCATACCGTCGTATTCGCGGCGGGCGGGGGAGTCAACTGAGGACTGAGTCGCCCAGCAAGTGGCAGAGCAACAGTGCGACCTCCACATCAAGTCGGTCGTCGTCGATCTCGCGGCCGCGTCGCTCCAGCGCGCGTCCGACGCGATATCGCACGGTGTTGAAGTGCAGATGAAGCTCGTCGGATGCGGCTTTGAAACTCGAACCGGTCCGAAGGAAGCGGGATCGACCCGTACCACCGCGCGTTCGGGTATCCGACTCTGTCAGTGGTCGACGGCACTGCGGTCTCGGCGAATCTGGGTGTGAACCCGTCGTTGACCATCGCGTCGCAGGCCGAACGTGCCGCGGCCCTGTGGCCGAACAAGGGCGAACAGGACCCGCGCTCCGCCCAAGGAAAGCAGTATCAGCGGATCAACCCCGTCGCGCCGAAACATCCTGTGGCAAATCCAACCGATATCTGCATTCACGGTTGGCACTGTCGATCCCGAAGTGGGATACGCGGATGAGTCATAGAATTGGCCTCACGCGAACACCTCGGGAGCGACGGTGAATACTCTTGCTGCGGGACCTTTCCTGAACTGGGAAGAGATGACTGGCCAATCGAAGTTCGTTGTCGACATTGTCAGCATTCCGATATTCAGCGCATTTGCCGGATTGATCACGAACTGGACCGGCGTGATCATGTTGTTCGCGCCCGTGCGGTTCACCGGTTTCTACGTGCCAGGGTTGAAGTCGCTCTATCCGTTCCTTCCGCGCAAGGTGCAGATACTGCCGATATTCGCGCCGAATGGGGTCCTGGGATTTCAAGGATTCATTCCATGCCGCGCCGAAAAGATGGCGAGTCTGATCGTGGACAAGTCGATCGCTCGCATCGGCGGAATCGGCGATTTCTATACAGAGCTCGATCCGGACAAGCTCGCCGCGCATCTCGCTGACGCGGCTCGGCCGCAGATTCGGCAGCTCACCACCGAGGTGATCGAAAGCGAACATCCGCAGCTGTGGAATTCCCTGCCGCAGCCGTTGAAGGAGACTGTCCTGCGGACGGTCGATGCGGACTTGCCGCAGATCTCACGACGGGCATTTGCCAAGATCGGCGAGAATATCGACGAGTTGCTCGACGTGAAGTTGATGACGGTCAACCACCTACGCAAACACCCGGAAGTCTTGCGCGACATCATCAAGGGTATGGCTGTCCCGGAGCTGAAATTCATGGTTAGGGTCGGCGCACTGGGATTCTTCTTCGGAATTCCTCTCGCGCTTTATCTTTCCTGGGTGGAAAGTGCGCATCCACCGGTTCTCAGTGCCGTGCCTGCCTGGGTCACGGTGCTGACCGGTGCCGCGCTGATCGGCGTCACCGTGAACGTCATCGCGATCAAGGTCGTCTTCGAGCCGGGCGAGCCGCGACCGAGGTACCGGTATTTATGGAAGCAAGGCCTGTTTCCACGCCGCCAACATGAGGCCGCTGCGGAGTTCGCGCGGATGCTGTCGATCCAGGTGCTGACGGTGGCGAACTTCTCCCATGAGCTGCTCGCGGGTGCGAGCGGAGACAAGACGCTCGCGTTCATCCAGGAAGCCGTTTCCGAAGAGGTCGACCGAATTCTAGGGCCCGCCGCGGCCATGATCGGAAAATCCGTTGGTGTCGTCCATATCGAATCCCTCGAGCAAAGAGCGGGAGTTGCGGTGGCCACTTTTGCGCCCACCGTGTTCGAGAACAAGAAATTCAACAAGAAGAAAGCGAAAAAGATCGAGAAGTTTGCGACCGAGAAGTTTCGTGAACTTCCGCCCGATGAGTTCGGCGAGATGCTGTACGCAGCGATCGAGCAGGACGCCTGGCTGCTCTATGTGCACGGTGGGCTGCTGGGGATTCTGGTCGGTGCGTTTCACATCTTGATCTTCGGCACATGAGCCGCAACAACAAGTGTCCAATAATTGATTGCCGGAGTGATAGTCGAATTGGAGAGTCGTGATGGCCGACGAATCACCGAGCCCGTCCGAGATGGAGAACGGCACCGACGACAGTCTTGGTCGTGCCGCCGGACTCGCTCGTGAGGTAGCGGGGAGCGCCACTGCCGCAGCTAGTTTGGCCAAGACTGCAGGATCGGAATTCTGGAAGGCGCTGTCCTCGCTAGGGATTGGTCCGCTGGACGCCGCGAGCAATGTGGCAAAGCAAGTGACGGTGACGAATTCCGCGTCGGCGATTGTCGACGGGGGAGTCCGTGCGGTCAAGCGGATTGTGCCCACCGTTCTCGACTCGGGCATATCGGTCGAAACTCACATCGGCTCCCCGCGACGAGACGAGTCCGAGATTCTGCGCATGCGTGGGGCGATGCTGGTTGGTACTTCGCACAAGCCTGAACTTCAACCTCGCAACGTGCATCCCTCGTTCTCACGGATCCTCGACGAACTCACCCCGGATGAGGCGCGGATCGTCCGCTTCTTGGCGGTGGCTGGGCCACAGCCAGTGATCGATATCAGGACGAAGACGCTGTTCCAGATCGGCTCGCAACTGCTCGGCAGCGGTATCAGCATGGTTGCCGAGATGGCTGGCTGTCGCTGGTGGGATCGCGACCGGCACTACTTCGCGAATCTGAGTCGTCTCGGGCTGCTGCGCTTCTCGACAGAACCTGTCGCCGACTTCCGGAGGTACGCCCTCGTCGAGGTGCAGCCGACAGCTGTGGCGGCGATGGCTAAGGCCAAGCGGTCGATCTCGATCTACCGCAGCATCCACCTGTCGGAGTTCGGGTACCAATTTGTGGACGTGTGTTTCGACACCACCGGATACAACGCAGGCGGGTGGGATACCGACGAACGTGGCGACAAGATCATCGGTAAGGGACCGCCCGAACTCCGAGGATAAGCGCCCGGCCGGATTCCGGTCCAAGACTCCGCGACTGTGCACTTACCGTCGCAAACGTCGAGAGACCGCGACGATACCTGCACACTCGCCGGGGGCGGAGCTGCGGTTTCAGCGTCGAGACCCGTGGGTATATCCACTGGACGGTCGCCTACGCAAGGAGGCAGTTGTGCCGCCCAGAGGATCAGATCCGCATCTCAAAGACCAGCACCTTTACGAGGATCTGCGGCAAGAAGGCAACTCGAAGGAGAAGGCCGCCCGAATATCGAACGCCGCTGCCGATAGGGGGCGAAAAGCGGTTGGCAAGAAGGGCGCAAAGGCCGGCAGCTATGAGGACCGAACTGTTCCCGAGCTGAAACAGAGAGCCAAAGAGATAGGCCTGTCCGGCTATTCGAAGATGACGAAGCCCGAACTCATCGACTCGCTGAGGAATCACTGACATGACCGTTCCAGTCGAACCAGAACCTGCACCGCCCACTCCATCGGATCCGATTCCCGACCCACCGGATCGGCCCGAACCACATCAACCGGAACCCGAATCGCCCTACCCCGATCCGATTCCCGATCCGTCTAACCCCAATGCCGCGCAGTTAGCGTTGGTGGTTGGTTGTCAACCGTCGAGGATTTCGACGGTGATGGTGGTTGTGTAGTTGGTGCGGTCGGTGGGGCCTTTGGCTCGGTGTTTGGAGATGGCGCGTTTGACCACTCGAGG
>JBBSKP010000026.1:0-33931 GCA_038256175.1 Mycobacteriales bacterium | reverse complement strand
ACGACCTTCATGACCTACAACCTGATGCACATCGCATCGATGTTGCGTGCCGCAGGAGGATTCCCTGCCTACGGCAATCAACGCGCACTATGGGATGCCGGTTCGCGATTCGGATTCGCCAACCCCGAATACCGTTGAACACCAGACCCGATCACATCCAGCTGATGTCCTCGGGCGCCGCAAAGGACGCCGAGGCCTATCGTCGGCTGTCGCACCCAAGTCAAATAGGCCGAGCCGCCGATGCCAGGCGTACTCGACGGCCCTGTCCAACGGCCGTCATGAAGGACTCAACACCAAAGTCCGGCTGCTCATCCGGCGCGCCTACGGGTTCACACCAACCACGGCAGGTATCGAGCCGGGGCCGCCAGCTCAGGTCGTGGGGTCGCGGCGGACTGCGTGTCACGGCGAACCGGCCACGGACCCCTGTTCACGCAGGCAGGGGGTTTGTGCGCGCCACGCCTATCCGCTAAAGCGTCGACGATCTAGCTTGCCGGCGATCTAGAGTGACTGGTAACACTCCATCGACCAACTGCGATGTCAATCACATCGCTGGAAGTCGAATGGCGGTCGCGATAGAGGAGCTTTTGTCATGTCCAGGAAAGTGTTTGCTCGATTGACTTCAGCCCGAGCCATCGCGGCTGGAGTTGCGCTCGGTCTCGTGCTCGGCGGTGTGACGGCATCCCCGGCGTCGGCGTTTCCGGTCATCCCGGTCATACCCTCTGTGCCGCTGCCGGGCCCGACGGTGCCGATACCGAATGTGCCGAATGTGCCGAATGTTGTGCCGACGGTCCCCAACGTGGTGCCGAATGTGCCGAATGTTGTGCCGACGGTCCCCAACGTGGTGCCGAATGTGCCGAACAACGTGCCGAATGTTCCGAATGCGCCGAGCGTGCCCGACGTGGTTCCGAATGTGCCGAGCGTCATTCAGGAACTGCCCAGCGTGGTTCCCAACGTGCCGAGTGTCGTTCAGGACCTGCCCAACGTAGTTCCGAATGTGCCTGACATCGTGCAGAACCTGCCCAGCGTCGTGCCGGATCTTCCTGCGCCAGCAGGGATCTCGCCGCCATCGATCGACCTGGGAGCCGTCGTCCCACCGATTTCGGGTGCCGTTCCGAGCCTTGATCCAGGGTCCGTCTCGGTTCCCGGTGTCACCGATGCGCGTACGAGCGGGACGACGCGGTCCGGACTCGCGGCATTCGCCTCGTCGGTCGGATCTGCGACCAGCACGCTTGGGGGTAACGCCAACGGCGGCACCAGCGGCTCAACGAGCAGCAACTTGAGCGGGTCGAGTAGCGGCACGTGGAGTGGGACAGCCAGTTCGGCATTCGCCGGGACCGGCAACTTGGGTGCGACGGGCGCGGCCAGCTCGCTCGCGACGCTGCTCGGTAGCGCCCAGTCGACCGGCGCGACCGGGACGGCGAGTGCTCTCGCCACGCTGATCGGTACGAGTTCGACCGGCGTATCCAGCGCAGGCACCGCTGCCGGCGCGATTGTTTCGCCCACCATCAGCGCGCTGCTCAATCCTTCGGGCACAGCGAATTTGACGACTCTGCTCAGCTCGACCGGCGGGCTCACCACGGGCGGTGCGGCGAACCTCACGACGTTGCTCAACTCGAACAGCGAGCTGACGGCAACTGGAGCTGCCAACCTTGCCTCGCTGCTCAACACGAGCGGCAGCGCGAACCTGGCCGGACTGCTCAACACGGCGACCGCAGCCAATTTGGCGGCGGTGTTGAATTCGTCCGGCGGGGCAAACCTCGCCGCGCTCATCGGCTCCGCCGGAAACCTGACTACGACCGGTGCGGCGAACTTCGTCGCTTTGCTCGGCGCGAACGGCTCGCTGAGCACGACAGGTTCTGCGGCCCTGGCAAGCTTGCTGAGCGCTACCAGCACCGCGAACCTCTCAGCCCTCCTGAACACCGGTGGCTCGGCGAATCTCCTCGCACAGTTGACCGGCACAGGTGCCTCGAACTTGGCAACGCTGATCAACTCGACCGGCACGGCGAATCTGGGGATCCTGCTCGGCACGATCAGTGGACTCACCGCGACCGGCGCTGCGAACCTCGCGGCCATGTTGAACACCACCGGCTCGGCAACTCTCGCAGCGCTTTTGAATGCGACGAGTGCGGCGAACCTCGCCACGTTCTTGAACGCCACGGGTGCTGCAGCCCTGGCACTTGCGTTGAATGCAACGGGCGCAGCAACATTGGCGGCCTTGTTGAATGGTGGCGCGATCGGAAATCTTGCGGCATGGCTCAATGCGGCCGGCGGTAGCAATCTCGCGCTGCTGCTCAACGCGGCAATAGGCGCGAATGGCGCAGCGACGTTGATGACGTTCTTCAACGTGGCAGGGGGCGTGAACCTCGCGGCGCTGTTGAACGCCTCGGGCTTCGCCAACCTCGCGACGCTGCTCAACGGCAGTCTCGGCGTGAACGCGGCCGCAGCCCTCACGGCACTGCTGAGTGGCCTCGGCGCCGTGAGCCTCGCCGGCCTCATCAATGCGGCACTCAGCGCGACCGGCGTGGTCAATCTCGCGGCAATGCTGGCCGCCGCTCTGACCGGGACCGCAGCAGCCACGTTTGCGGCACTCATCAGTGCTGGCCTGGCTGGCAGCCTTGCTGTCCTGTTCAACGCAGCGCTGTCGGCTGTCGGAATCGCAAACTTCGCCGCAATCATCGGTGCCGGTGCAGTGGCCACGCTTGCTGCGCTCCTGAGCGGAGGTATCGCGGGAAGTCTCGCGGTGTTGCTCAATCTCGGGCTCGCGCTGTCGGGGGCGGTGAGCCTCGCGGCGATCGTCAGCGCGGCCGTTGCTGCGGGTGTGGCAGTGAGTTTCGCTGCAAGTCTTGCGGCTCTTCTGGCCGCCGGTCTTGGCGCGACCCTTGTTGTCCTCCTGGGCGCCGGACTCCTCGCGGGAGTTGTCGGTTTCCTTGGCGCGGTCGCAATCCTCGCGGCGTTCCTCGGTCTTGGAGCCATCGCACTCGGGCTCCTAGGTCTGCTCGGCGGTATCGGCGGGGTGATCGCCCCAGGTATCGGCGGCGGAGGTGGCGTAGCGCCAGGAGGACCCGCCGTCCTCGCGTCCTCGCCACCGGTAGGCAGTACCTCGCCACCAGGGATATTCGGTTCGCTGCCGTCTACGGGTGCGCCGCTGATTGCGTTGTTGATCCTGGCCGCTCTCGCACTGGCCTTCGGCGGCCTGCTGCGGGTGGCCGGCCGTCGTCGTCCGCTCGCCACGGGGATTTGACCACCGTGGCGAAGACGCGAACCAGCTTGGCGACCATTCAAGAGCGCTTCGAAGGAACAACGATCGGTCAAGCGCTGATCAGTGCGCTGGTCGTGGCGATCGTTCTCATCGGGATCGTGTGGTCGATTCCCTCGTCGGCGATCAAGCGGACGACCTTCCCGGCGGCTCGGCCTGCCGGCGTGATTGCGGGGCTCGACCAGAGTTGGAGCATCTTTGCACCGAACCCTCCGACGGTGCGCGAGTCCATCTCGGTGCACGTATTCATGCCCGATGGGTCCGACCGGGTGTGGACCGTCCCCGAGGGCATCCCGGTCATCGGTCAGTTCACGTCGTATCGATGGCAGAAGCTCGAGGAAAACCTGCTGCATACCCAAGGCATTTCCGCACCGGACTTCGTTCACTGGGTCGTACGAGACGTCACGTTCCCGCAAGAGCGACCGGCACGGGTGCAGGTTGTCCTCGAGAGTCAGTCCATGAATTCCCCGGGCTCCGACGCCGCGCAATCGACCGAGCGGACGATCGTCTACGACGAGACTCTGCCCGCCCGCCCATGATGTCTCTACGAACAGGTTCGGTGTGATGCTCGCATTGGTTGAACGCTGGCGCAGGTTCTGGTTCGAACCGGAGTCGACGACGACGCTCGGGTTGGTCCGAATTGCCTTCGGCGTCTTGACGATCGGTTGGGCACTTTCACTGTTGCCCGACTTGGACGACCTGTTCGGTTCGAAGGGTGTGCAGACGGGAACACCGTCGATTCCGTACTTCTGGGGTCTGCTGAATGTGTGGGACAGCGACACCGTGGTGATCGTTGTGTGGTGCGCGCTGGTGATCGGCGCAGTGGCGTTGACCGTCGGCTGGCACAGTCGGGTTGCGGCGCTTGTCGTATTCGTGTGCATCGTTGCCTTCGACCGGCGCAACATCTTCGTGACGAATGCAGGCGACACGATCATGCGCATCGAAGCGCTGTTCCTCATGCTGGCTCCGTCGGGGGCCGCGTTGTCGCTGGATCGTCGGCGAACGGCTGGGCCGGGAGCCGGCGCGCAACTGCGGGCGCCGTGGGCGATCCGGCTCATGCAGATCCAGCTTTCGCTGATCCTTCTGTTTTCGGTGCACGACAAGGTGATTGGCGCAACGTGGAACGAGGGGACCGCGGTTTCCTTCGTGTTCCAACAGGACAGTTCGACGAACTTCGCGCTACCGAACTGGTTCGTGACTAGTCCGCTGGCGATGAACGTCGTGACGTGGGGCGTGCTGGTGCTCGAACTCGTCATCGGAATTTGGATATGGAACCGCCGCCTGCGTCCCTGGTTGCTCACGATCGGCGTTGTGCTGCAAGCGCTTATCTTCCTGACGTTGACGGTCGGCTTCGCGAGCTTTGCCATGTTCGTGTTGTTCTTGGCCTTTGTGCCACCGGAAGCCGCCGAACGCTGGCTCCACAAGCGCTCGGAGGGATCCGGGCTCTCGAAGCGGATTCTCAGCAGGCGCCATCGAACATCCGATGAGGCGGCCAAAGTAGACGAGCCGACTCCTGATGCGGCCGAGCACAATCCGAGCCGGAAAGTCGCCGCGGGGACAGCGGTTAGTGAGTAGCCGGCTTGGCGATGGGATCAGGACGCTCGCCCGAGGGCTTGGCGAGGTCCTGCTCACGGTCGGTGTCGTGCTCTTGCTGTTCGCGGGGTACGAAGTCTTCGGTACCGGACTTATCAACGCGCACAAGCAGAGTGAGCTGACCGCTCAGCTGAATGCTAGCTGGACGAGCGGCGAGGATCCGATTACGCAAGCCCCCGAGATCGGCGAAGGTATCGCGTTGATTCGCATTCCGAAGCTCGGCAAGGACTACGTCAAGGTGATCGTCGAGGGAACCTCTCGCGCTGCGCTCGCAGACGGCCCGGGCCATTACACCGCGTCGGCATTGCCGGGCGATGCGGGAAACTTCGCGGTCGCGGGGCACAACGGTGGAAATGGATCGCCGTTCGAGGGTCTGCACCGGCTCGAGGCGGGCGATCCGATCATCATCGAAACCCGCGACACCTATTTCGTGTACCGGGTGCTTGGCGACCCGCGCGCAGGCGGTGCCTCAGCTCCCGATTCCGACGGCCTGGTTGGCAAGCAGGTGGTGCAGGCCTCCGAGGTCGGCGTTGTTCTGCCCGTTCCCAATCGGCCCGGTGAGATGCCACATCGCAGGCTGCTGACGCTCACAACGTGCAAGGAGTCGTTCTTCACTATCGAGCGGCTGATCATTCACGCCGAGCTTGCCGGTCAGCCGCGGCCGAAGGCGGACGGTGTTCCGCCCGAGCAGATGGGATAACGCGTGTACGGATGGCTTTGGCGCTCGTTACCCGGCAGGATTGCCGCAAAACTGGCTGTGTTGCTGGTGCTGCTCGTGGCGGTTCTCGCGGTGCTGTTTCTTGTCGTATTCCCGTATGTCGAGGCGAATCTCCCGTTTGCCGACGTCACGGTGGGTTCTCCAGACCACAGTTGACTGAGTGACGCACATCACATGATTTAGCTCACGATGATGTGAACCACCAATCGTTGACGTGGCGTCCGCCACACTGACAGTCTCGGACGCGTGGAGTTGTTGGAAGAGCTACGGCTGATTGATCAAGTTGTCGAGCGTCTCGGCACGATGCATCCCCAGGTTCCTGCGGAGACCATCGGTGCGGCGGTCGGCGCAGCGCATGCCCGGTTCGATGGTCTGCGAGTCCGCAAATCCGTTCCGCGATTCGTCGAGGAAATGGCAAACACAGCGCTGTGCGAGCTGGTTCCGACCTAGTCAGATGCGTCGCTTCTGTCGAGCATGACGTCTACGGCTCGCTCGCTCAGAACTTCGGCTAAAACCATTGCAGCGCTACCGATTACGCCCGACTTCTCACCGTGAGTCGATGGCATGATCCGGAGTTCGCGAGTGGCGAGCGCCGTGGCATTCCCATAGACGGTTTCGCGTAGGCCCGCGACAAAGATGTCGTAGGCCTTCGACATGTCGCCGCCGACCACGAGCACTTCGGGGTTCAACAGGTTGACCGCTCCGGCGAGCACCTCGCCGATCTGCCGTCCGCTCTCGCGAATCAGCCGGCGTGCTTCCGGATCACCTGCGAGGGCGAGGTCGACAAGATCTCGTATGTGACCGACGCTTCGTCCCTGCTTTTGTAGATTCCGCACCAGCGCCCAGCCTCCTGCGATGGCTTCGAGGCAGCCGGTGTCACCGCACCGGCACGCGACACCGTTGGCCGCTGGAGTCTTGGTGTGGCCGAACTCGCCTGCAGCCCCGATCGCCCCGCGCTGCAGTATTCCGCCCGCGACGATGCCCGCTCCGAGGCCCGTCGATGCCTTGATCAGCAAGATGTCGTCGAAATGCTCTCGATGTCCACGTCGTTCGGACACGGCAATCGCATTGGCATCGTTGTCGAGCAGGACAGGCGCACCGGTGAGCGGTGTCAGGTAGGGCGCGAGGGGAATGCTGTCCCAGCCGCTCATGATCGGCGAGTCCAGGCTGCATCCGCGCGCGGTGTCCGCCGTGCCGGGGATGCTGAGTCCGACGCCGAGGACGTGGTCGGGCCCGTGACCGCTTTCGTCGAGCAGCGCTTCGAGGCGTTTGGCGATGTCTGGCATCAGGTCTTGGGGCCCGATGCCGATCTCTTGATCGACATCGGCCATCGCGAGTACGTTGCCTGCGAGGTTGCAGACGCCCAGTTGTGTGCGGCTGCGCCCAATTGCTGCGGCGAGCACAACGCCGGCGTCGGCATTGAAGGTTAAGCGCGCGGGTGGGCGGCCGCCGGTGGACGGGGCTTCCTCGCGTTCCGAGACGAGTCCACGGGCTTGGAGTGCCGAGACTCGCGACGCGACAGCGGTTCGCGAGAGTCCGGTCAGGCGGCCGACCTCGGTGCGTGTCGTTGCGACACCGTCACGGATGAGACGGAACACCTCACCGGCGGTCGCGGGCGGCGCAGACGTGCGTGACATGCGCATATACGTCATTCAACCAATTCATTGTGGGGTGAGCAAGTTCCTAAGTTCGAACACTTTGTCCATACACGTACATAAGTATGCTTGCTATAACACCTAAGTCTGCCTAGGCTGCTTACCGACAGACCCCGCACCTTGTGAGGAGGCTTCATGTCATCCGCGATTCCCGTGGCACCTTGTGACTTCGTCGTATTCGGCGGAACCGGCGATCTCGCCGTCCGAAAGCTCTTGCCCGCCCTGTATCTCCGTGATCGTGACGGTCAACTTCCTGCAGAAACCCGCATCATCGCCGCATCCCGTGCCGGCCTCGACGTCTCCGGCTACCGCGACAAAGTACGTGGTGAACTGGACCGATTCGTCCCACGCGACGCCATCGACGACGCCGTGCTCGACCGCTTCCTGGGGCGGCTCGAGTACGCGAGCATCGACTTCGCCGACGTGACGGACTGGTCGGCGCTGACCACGCTTCTACCCACCCAGGCCGGCAAAATCCGGGTCTTCTATCTCGCCTGCGCTCCGACGCTGTTCGGTCCGATCTGCGCCCATCTCGATTCGCAGGGCTTCGTCGACGAGGACTCGCGCGTGGTTCTCGAAAAGCCGATCGGTCACGATCTCGCGTCCGCACGCGCCATCAACGACGGCGTCGGCTCGGTCTTCGCCGAATCCCAGATCTTCCGCATCGATCACTACCTCGGCAAGGAGAGCGTGCAGAACCTCCTTGTGACGAGGTTCGCCAACACGTTCCTCGAACCGTTGTGGAACTCGAGCTGGATCGACCATGTGCAGATCACGGTCGCCGAATCGCTCGGAGTCGGCACACGTGGTGGGTACTACGACAACTCCGGTGCCTTACGCGACATGCTGCAAAACCACCTGCTGCAAGTGCTCTGTCTCGTAGCGATGGAACCGCCCACCTATGTGGGGCGCGAAACCGTTCGCGACGAGAAGCTCAAGGTCCTGCAAGCGCTGAAGCCGTTGACTCCGAAGGACATCAAGCATTTCACCGTTGCGGGCCAATATGTTCCGGGTCTGGTGGACGGCGCGGCGGTACCCGGTTACAGGGACGATGCCGAGAATCCGGACAGTAGGACGGAGACGTTCGCCGCAGTAAAGGCCGAAGTTCGTAACTGGCGTTGGGCAGGCGTTCCGTTCTACCTGCGTACCGGAAAGCGGATGGAACGGCGCTGCTCGGAGATCGTCATCCAATTCAAACCCGTTCCGCACCCGATGTTTCCGGACAGTGAGGGCACCAACGAGCCCAACAAGCTGGTCATCCAGTTACAACCGGACGAGGGTATGCGGCTGCACATGACAGCCAAGGAACCTGGTCCAGGTGGTATCCGGCTTCGGCCGGTGTCGTTGGATCTCAACTACACCCAAGCCTTCAGACGGCCGGCACCCGACGCTTACGAGCGTCTGCTGATGGACGTGGTGCGCGGCAATCCGACGCTGTTCATGCGCCGCGACGAGGTCGAGGCCGCGTGGGAATGGGTCGAACCAATCTTGGTGGGCTGGAGACAGTCCGAGCGTGGACCGCGGCGATACGCGGCAGGAACAAACGGTCCCACCGATGCGACCACCCTCATCGAGCGTGACGGCCGTACCTGGCACGAAGGAGCAACACCATGAACACGATCAATCCCGTTGTCGAAGAAGTGACCGAGCGCATCATCGCGCGAAGCGCCACACAGCGTTCCAGCTATCTCGAGCGAATTCGGGCGGCGGGCGACCGTGGCCCCGCCCGTGGCCGGCTGGCGTGCGCGAACCTTGCTCATGGGTTCGCGGCCTCCGGCAAGACCGACAAGAAGGCGTTGCGCGGCATGGTCAAGCCGAACATCGCGATCGTGTCCGCGTACAACGACATGCTGTCCGCGCACAAGCCGTTCGAAACCTTTCCGGCACAGCTCAAGCGGGCTGTCATCGAGGCCGGCGGGATCGCCCAGTTCGCGGGCGGCGTCCCGGCGATGTGCGACGGCATCACGCAGGGACGCGAAGGCATGCAGTTGTCGCTGTTCAGCCGGGACGTGATCGCGATGTCGACCGCAATTGCGCTGTCCCACGACATGTTCGACGCGACACTGATGTTGGGGGTGTGCGACAAGATCGTCCCCGGAATGGTGATCGGTGCGTTGGCGTTCGGTCACTTGCCGACGGTGTTCGTGCCCGCGGGGCCGATGACGTCGGGCCTGCCGAATGGGGAGAAGGCGAAGGCGCGACAGCTTTACGCGGAAGGGAAAGTCGGTCGCGAGGCGTTGCTCGATGCCGAGGCCGCGTCGTATCACGGCAGCGGAACGTGCACATTCTTCGGGACTGCCAACTCGAATCAACTGTTGATGGAAGTGATGGGCCTGCACCTACCGGGTTCGAGCTTCGTCAATCCAGGAACCGCGATGCGGACAGCGTTGACGTCGGAAGCTGGACGCCAGGTAACCGGGCTGACGGCGTTGGGGGACAACTACACTCCGGTCGGCGAGATGATCGACGAGCGCGCAATCGTCAACGGCTGTGTTGCCTTGCTCGCAACGGGTGGCTCGACAAATCACACGATGCACCTGGTCGCGATCGCAGCCGCAGCGGGAATCACGTTGTCGTGGAGCGACATTTCCGACCTCTCAGCGGTCGTGCCGCTGCTCGCGCGAATCTATCCGAACGGCAGTGCCGACGTGAACCACTTCCACGCCGCAGGCGGACTGGGTTTCACCATCGGCTCGCTGCTGGACGCGGGACTGCTGCACGACGACGTCACCACGATTGTCGGCCGCGGATTGAGCCGTTATACCCAGGAGCCCAAGCTCGATGGTGACGGTGTCATGTGGCACGACGGGTCCAAGATCAGTCACGACACCGTCGTTCTGCGTGGCGTCGAGGAACCCTTCGACGTCGATGGTGGACTCAAAACCCTTGCAGGCAATCTCGGTTCGTGCGTGATCAAGACCTCGGCCGTGAAGCCCGAGCATCGCGAGATCACGGCGCGCGCTGTGGTGTTCGACGATCAAGCGGACTTCCTGGCGTCGTTCGACAACGGCGAGTTGAATGGCGATCTCGTTGCCGTACTTCGGTATCAGGGTCCGCGTGCGATCGGTATGCCTGAGTTGCACAAGCTCACTCCGGCGCTCGGTGTTCTCCAGGATCGTGGGCACCGGGTCGCGCTCGTGACCGATGGTCGTATGTCAGGTGCGTCCGGGAAAGTGCCTGCGGCAATACACCTCACGCCTGAAGCTGCGTCCGGTGGTCCGCTTGCGCGGGTCCGCAACGGAGACATGATCACGGTCGACGCCAAGGCCGGAACGTTGACCCTGCATGTTCCCGACGACGAGTTCGAAGCCCGCACGCCAACAGGGGCCGCGCCGAGCGTCGACGAATGGGTCGGCACCGGTCGTGAACTTTTTGCCAGTATGCGGGCCGCCGTTGGCCCAGCGGACCAGGGCGCCAGCGTGTTTGCCGCCCACGTCGCATGACCGTCGCTTGAAGAACGAGGAGAATTCGATGACTGTTTCCCTGCTGAACCGCGTGCCTGTGATTCCTGTCGTGGTCGTTCACGACGTCGAACACGCGGTACCTATTGCCCGTGCGCTGGTGGCCGGTGGGCTACCGGTCATCGAGCTGACACTGCGAACGCCGGTTGCGCTCGATGCGATCGAGCGGATCGCCGCCGAGGTACCCGAAATTCTCATCGGCGCCGGCACCATCGTCGCGCCGGAACAAGCCAAGGAAGCAGCGGCGGCCGGCGCGCAGTTCCTGGTGTCGCCCGGTAGCACGCCGAGCCTGCTCGGTGCGATGACGGACACCGGGTTGCCCCATCTGCCTGGCGTCGCAACGGTTTCGGAGATCCTGACGCTACTCGAAGCGGGGTATACCGAGCTCAAGTTCTTTCCCGCCGAGGCTGCGGGCGGCGCGAACTATCTGAAGTCGATCCACTCGCCGATACCTGCGGCGCGTTTCTGCCCGACCGGTGGCATCACACCAACCAACGCCGCCGCCTATCTGGCATTGCCGAATGTGGGATGCGTCGGCGGGTCCTGGATCACCCCGTCGGATGCTGTTGCAGCACAAGACTGGACGCGTGTCAGCGAACTCGCGGCTGCGGCGTCCGCGCTCTAGCGGAAGCCGCACCCGTCAACTAGCTCGTTGCCACCTTCTCGAGGTCGTCGTCCGGTCGCGTTTCTTGGGCGACGTCACCGTGCCCGGGCCACCACGCTGTGTGGCCGAGCAGTGCGGTCACTGAGGGCACCAAGAACATCGCCATCACGAAGGACGACAGCAGGATCCCCAGCGCCACCGCGAAACCCATCTCGGTGAGCATGGCGATACCGGCCAGCAGCATCGATGCGAAGGTGCCTGCGAGGATCAATCCCGCAGCACCAACCGACGGTCCGCCGTGCGCGATGCCGAGCGCCGCGGCTTCGCGTGGGTTCTTGCCGAGCCGGGCCTCTTCTCGTAGCCGGGCGATCATCAAGATGTTGTAGTCGGTGCCTATCGCGACAACGAACAGATACAACATGATCGGCAGCGAGAAGCTGACGCCCGCGCGGTCCTGAATGACCGTCGTCAGGAATGCAGTCGCCCCCATCGTGGAGAAGAACACCAGCACGACCGTTGCCATCAAATACAGCGGTGCCACGACACTTCTCAGCAGCAGTCCCAGAATGATGGCGATCAGGATTCCGGCGACCGGGAAGATGACCCGCAGGTCCCGGTTGTTGGCGTCGCGGATGTCGGCGTACGCGGCAGTCGGTCCGCCGACAAGGACCTCGGTGCCCGGGGGAGCGGCCTTGTGTGCCGCGTCGCGCAACGGCGCGATCGCGTCGAGCGCATCGTTGGCGTACGGGCTTGCCTGCAGGAGCAGGTTTATCTGCGCGGTATTGCCGTTCGGTGCGATTGTGCCGAGCGCTCCGGTCAGTCCCGGCATGACTCCGCCGATGCCGGGGGCGGACTTCAAGTCGGTGGCAACACGGCCGACCTCGGCTTGATCGAGCGGTACACCGTTGGTCGAATGTACGTACACGAGAGTCGGATTCAGCGCACCAGCGGGGAATCCGGTCTGGAGGTCCTTGAATCCGCGGGCGGACTCGGTGTCGCTCGGGAGTTGCGACAGCTGGTCGTAGTCGGTCTTGAAGCTGAACATTCCCAGTGCGAGAACCACCATGATGCCGCCGGAGATCAAGGCAACCACTGCGGGTCGACGGCCGGTGAAGGCGCCGAGTTTCGCGAACGTCGTTCCGGTCGGTGCCTGCTGCCAGGACTTGGATGGCCAGAAGACCTTCGGGCCGATCAGCGACACGATGGCGGGGATGAGCGTCACGGCTGCGATAGCCATGATCCCGACCGCGATGGCAAGACCGGGGCCCAGGCTTCGGAATGCGCCGAAGACTGCCAGCAGCAAGGCCATGAAGGCGACGATAATTGCGCCGGCCGCCGACGCGATGACCTCACCGACGTGCTCGACCGCGTAGGTAAGAGCGTCTTTCGGTGCGACGTTTTCTCTGAGCTGCTCCCGATAACGGAACAGTATGAACAGGATGTAATCGGTTCCGACGCCGAACAGCACGATCGTCAGGATGATCTGCAGCGACTGATCGACCTGAAGTCGGTCGACTTGGCGACCAGCGCAATGATTCCCGGCGCGATCGACGAGACGATGCCGACCGACAGGATGGGCAGTAGCGCTGCGACCGGGCTTCGATAGATCACCAGGAGCAGGAACACGATGAGGGCGATGGTCGCGAACCCGACGATGGCGAGCGCGTTGGCGAACGCATCTTCGTTGTCGACTCCGAGAGCGGCGTCGCCGGTGACGGCCATTCGGATGCCGCTGCCGTTCAGGGCGTTGACGCCGACTTCGCGAATCTCCTTGATCGCGTCGAAGACTTTGGGGTCGTCCGGCAAGCCCTTGAAGGCGATGTTGACGAGCTGAACTTCTTTGTTCGGCGAGAGTGCCTGTGGCCCGGTCGTCACACTGACGACGCGGTCGATGCCTGCGGAGTTGAGTGTGGTCGCGAGTGCGGCGATCTTGTCTTGATCGGCTTGCGACAGCGGTGCGCCGTCGTTTCGTTTGAGGACGATAGTGCCGGTGGCGTCGTCGGACTTCGCGAATGACTCCTTCGCGAGATGCTGCGCCTGGACCGACTCGTACGTGTCCGGTAGGAATCCGGACTGCTCTCGATTGAGTACGTCGTTGAGCGTCGGTGCGAACATCACCACTGCCACGGCGGCAATTACCCACGCCGCGATGACTTTCCACGGGTTGTACACCACGAACTGTGCGAGCTTGCCGAACATCTACCCCTCCAAACGTGTCACGCGTTTGCCTTAGATCGGTAGACTACCTACCGCACGGTAGGTAGACAACAGCTTCGGTGGATTTGATGCGGAGGAGACTATGAGCGGCCGCGACACCAAGTCTGCGATACGCGAGACGGCGATTCGCCTCATCGCGGCAAAGGGCTTCGAGCAGACCAGCCTGCGTGAAGTTGCGGACGAGGTCGGCATCACCAAAGCATCGCTGTACTACCACTATGCGTCGAAAGTCGACCTGCTCGTGGCCATCGTGGATCCGGTGCTCGACGAGATGCGTTCGGTCGCCGCCGAGATCGAGAGCCTTGATTATTCGCCGGACAATGTTCGCAAGGTGTTGTCGCGGTATACGACGGGGCTCGTGCGGCATCGACATGAGGGGATCCTGTTCGTCCGAGACGCGGTGGCGATCGTGAACGCGATCGGTGACAGGTACCCCGCGATCATCGGACTCAGTCAGCAGCTCGAGGTCTGGCTCGCAGGGCCGGCTCCGTCGAACGCAGCGCAGTTGCGCGCGAGCGCGGCGTTGCAGGTGCTCGGCGTTGCGCTTACGACGAACGAGCTGGTGCCCGAGGCCTCCGACGAGGAGATCGAGCGTGTGTTGATCGGCGCAGCGATGTCGGTACTGCAAGTTCAGCCCGCATAATCGAACGGAATCGTTCAATCGCTACTTCAATCGCAACACGGAGGCGGGGCGAGGCGTGCACATCACCGCGAGGGTGGACTACGCCGTGCGAACTCTGCTCGAACTGGCACGTTCGCCAGATGCGCCGGCGAAGGCTGACGCGCTAGCTGCTGCGCAGTCGATCCCGTCGAAGTTTCTCGAGGTCGTGCTCGGCGATCTGCGTCGCAGCGGGCTGGTGAACAGTCGGCGCGGTCCCGACGGCGGCTACTGGCTGGCTCGGCCGGCTGCCGAGATCAGCGTCGCCGATGTGATTCGCTCGGTTGAAGGACCGCTGGCGTCGGTGCGGGGTGAACGACCGGAAGATGTGCGCTACACGGGATCGGCCGAGTCGTTGCAACAAGTGTGGATAGCCGTTCGGGTAAATCTGCGCGCCGTCCTCGAGCAGGTGAGCATCGAAGATGTTGCGACAGATAGCCTTCCGCAGTTCATTGGGGAGTTGACGGCCGATCCTGATGCGTGGAGCCGTCGAGTGACCACTGTCACGCAGAGCCCCGACGTGTAACCAATCACACGATTATTGCACCCCTCTGCAAACTTGCATGACTCTGCAAGTTCCGTATGGTTGAACGCATGACCAGTTCAGTAGGCCTCCGAGACCGCAAGAAGGCTGCGACGCGCGCTGCGCTCAGCGCAGCCACCCTGCGGCTCGTGCGACTTCATGGACTCGAAACGGTCACCGCAGATGCGATCGCCGCCGAAGCAGATGTATCGACCCGAACCTTCCACAATTACTTCGCGTCGAAAGAGGACGCGATCCTGTATCAAGTCGAATCCGACGTACAGGATTGGGTGGACATGCTCCGGGCTCGGCCGGTGGACGAGCCGATTTGGGAATCTCTCGAAACCCTGGCTGTCGCGTTCGTTTCCGATCAGTCCCGCGACATCGAGGACATGTGTGCAGTGCCGCGACTCATCGAGGAGACGCCGGGGCTGTTGGTCAAGACCATGCAGATGCACACCAACGTGTCTCGCATGTTCGGCGAAGCTCTCGCAGAGCGGACCGGCACCGACATCGATGTCGACCTCTACCCGAACCTGCTTCAGGTTGCCGTAGGTGGAGCGATCAAGACAGTGCTTGAACTATCGATCAGCGACGCTGCTGGTGGGCGCACACCGCAGCAACTCGTTCGCGAGGCATTCGGCATCATCCGCGCCGGACTGCCCCAGCCAGCGAAGAACTGACTCGCAGGCTTTCGGCCCCCAATACGCTTTCGCCCCCCACACGCTTTCAAACACAAGGAGTAGTCGTGGCTACCTATCTGTACAAAATCGGTAAGTTTGCCTATCGAAGAAAGGGCACCGTCCTTTCTATCTGGCTGGCGATCATGGTGCTCGCGGGCGTCGGCGCAGCGACCCTCGCGGGCCCGACTGTCGACTCCTTCTCGATTCCCGGGACGAAGGCGCAGAACGCGCAGAATCTGATGGCCGAACGCTTTCCGGCGCAGTCGGATGATCCACTCAACTCGTTGAGCGCGCGATACGTCTTCGCGGCTCCCGACGGGCAGACGCTGAACAGCCCGCAAAACGAAGCCGCAATGGACGCGGTCATCGCAAAGATCCGGGCCGTCCCCGAGGTGAAGGACGCGGCAAAGGCGGACCTGGTCAATCCAGTTGTAGCCGACCACAAGATGGTCGACTCAGCGACCACGAAGGCCGAGTCGGATGGCAAACCCTTGGACGTGGCGTTGGCGAACGCGCAGGCGATGTCCCCGCTCAGTGCCGACAAGACCGTCGGGTATGTCCAGGTGCCGTTCAACGGGCACCAGAGCGATGTCACCGACGAGATGCGTACGGCGATCGACGGCGCAGCTCAGGTCGGTCGCGACTCGGGCCTCACAGTAGAAGTCAGCGGTAACGCGGCATCGAATCAGGAGCCGCCGGGCGGATCGTCCGAAGCAGTCGGCTTCGGCGTGGCCGCGATCGTTCTGATGATCACGTTCGGTTCGCTGGTCGCCGCTGGCCTGCCATTGCTTGCCGCGTTCATCGGTGTCGGGATCAGTGTCGCGAGTATCTCGATCGCGACGGGCTTCATGGATCTCGGTTCCAGCACGCCGACGTTGGCGCTGATGATCGGCATCGCGGTCGCCATCGACTATTCGGTGTTCATCGTTTCCAGGTACCGGCACGAGCTGACCCGAACCGAGGATCGTGCGGACGCGGCGGGACGTGCGGTAGGAACTGCGGGCTCTGCGGTGGTGTTCGCCGGCATGACAGTGCTGATCGCTCTCATTGCACTGCGCGTCGTCGGGATTCCGTTCCTGTCCGACATGGGAACCGCGGCGGCGTTCGCGGTACTCGTTGCCGTGCTGATCGCGCTGACGTTGTTGCCCGCCCTGCTTGGGCTGTTCGGGACCAAGGCCTTTTCTGGCAAGATTCCGTTCGTGAATTCGCGTGATCCCGAAGGGGATTCGCCGAAGGTGACTGTTGCGGAGCGTTATGCGCGCTTCCTCACCCGTAAGCCTGCATTCACGATGGCCGGCGGCGTGCTGCTCCTCGCGTTGATCGCGATCCCCGCGCTGAACCTGTCGCTGTCACTGCCGAACGAAGGCACCGGCGATCCCGCGACAAGTGCTCGCAAGGCTTACGACCTCATCGATGACGGCTTCGGGCCAGGCAAGAACGGTCCGCTCCTCATGGTTGTCGATGCACAGCACGCGAGTGTGCCGCCGCAGGAGGCGTTCGACAAGGTGCTGCAAACCGTGCGTTCGCAGCCTGATGTCAGCAACGCGCAGGTCATAGGGGTGAACCGGGCCGGCGACACCGCACAGGTGATGGTGACTCCGAAGAGTTCGCCGAGTAGCGACGAAACCAAGGCACTGCTGCAGAATCTGCGTGACGCCGAGGGCGGGCTGAACTCGAAGATCGCCGTCAACTACGGCATCACCGGGCAGACCGCCATCGAGAACGACATCTCGGATCGCCTGCAGAGTGCCCTGTTGCCGTATCTCGCGGTGATCGTCGGCTTGGCGTTCGTCCTGCTGATGCTGGTGTTCCGCTCGATTCTGGTGCCGCTGACCGCGACACTAGGCTTCCTGCTCAGCGTTGCTGCCACCTTCGGTGCCACGGTCGCGATCTTCCAGAACGGCTGGCTCGGCCTGATTTCCAACCCGGAACCGCTCGTGAGCTTCATGCCGGTGTTCTTGATCGGTGTGGTGTTCGGTCTCGCGATGGACTACCAGGTGTTCCTTGTGACCCGCATGCGCGAGGAATACATGCACGGCGCCTCCGCGACGCAGGCGGTGATCGCAGGGTTCAACCACAGTGCCCGGGTGGTGACCGCGGCGGCGATCATCATGATCTCGGTGTTCGCGGCCTTCATGGCCGAGCCTGGTTCGTTCATCAAGTCGATCGGCTTCGCACTAGCGGTAGCGGTGTTCTTCGACGCCTTCATCGTTCGCATGGTGATCATCCCGTCGGTCATGGCGCTACTCGGTGACAAGGCCTGGTACCTGCCGAAATGGCTGGACCGAATCCTGCCGAACGTCGACATCGAGGGGCAGAAGCTTAAGCGCGTGCTGGAGCAAGAACAGCACGATCCGCGCGAATTGCAACCAGTGCAGTAGTGCGCTGACGCGCTTGCGAATGCCGAGTCACACCTGGTGTGGCTCGGCATTTGCGTGCGGCAGGTCCACCCCGAGTTCATCGCAGAGGCGTTGAATTGCGCTGCAGTCCTGGACGACTCGCGCGTCGCCGGCGTCGTCCTCAATATCTCGCAGCATCTGCTCCGCGCCTTCGATGTGTTCGGCGTCCAGGATCGCGGCCCAGGTCGTGTAGTCGCTCCCGGTAAATGCCTCGAGCCCGGTGGCCAGAGCAGCCAGCAGCCGTGCCCGATCGCCGTCGTCGAGACTGTCGTAGACGATCTTCGTCAGCTCGCCCGCAATCGAGGAATGGCACAGCTCGTCACGACGATGCAGCGCGACCGTTGACCGATTGACCGGCTGCACGGACTTGTCCTCGGTCATCAGACCGAGGTACGCGCTGATGGACGTCTCCGCGACCGTTGTATATGCGAGCCGCAGGATTGCAGCGTGCCGCGGATCGTCTGCGCGAGCGACGGCGTCGCCGTGCTCACGCACTGTGCGGCAGTGCGGCAGTTGAGTTTCGGACAATTGCCACCCGCGGTGTTTGCGGGTCAGCACGCTCGCATTGAGGTGCATCAGCGTGTGGTACTCCTCGTCGACCATCGCCTGCAATGTCGCGATTCGATGGGTGTCGCCGATACCAATGCCGAAACCGTCGCGCACAAGCAGCCCGAAACCCGGGTTGACGACGAACTGTTCGATGTCCATGACCGTCTTGTTGTACGCGATCCAGGCCCACGCTCGAATCCTGTTCTGGACGTCGGCGTCGAGGGCGAGAAAGCGCTCGTGACCACTGAACGGGATCAGCGCCTCGGGGTAGTCGGCCAGCGTGAGGTCGAAGAGATCGTCCAGTTCGGGCTCGCGCTTCCGCACTGTCGCGCGGTGATTCCAGGTGCGGACAAGGCCGTTGATCACGGCGCTTTCGGTGATGTCGGTGGGGTCGTACTCGGGCAGGGTTGGTGCACTCATGGCAGTACCTCGATCAATCGCGCACACACTGCGGCGTAGTCGTCGACGTTGTCACCGAGCGGGCTCAGAGCTCGCGACATCAACTCGCCGAATTCTTGCTCGCTGCCTCTGTCTGCCACGTCGGACAGCTCGGCCATTGCCGTCGCCATCGCCTTACGAGCGTGGGCGGCATACGGATTGGCTGTTTGGATGTCGCTGTAGACGGCGGGTGTCCCGCCACCGATCCGTGCAAGCAGCGCGAGAATCAAGGCGTGCGGCGGCGTCGCCAGAGCAGTATCTTGTGCGTCGCGCTCGAGATCGGCCAATGCCAGACCGAACGCGAGAACTGTCGCATGTGTGAGTGCTTGGGTGGCGGCGCATCGTCGATCGTGTGCATCGGCGCTGAGTTCGACGAGATGAGTTCCCCACCGGGTGAGCGTGTCCAGAAACTCCGATGCACTCGCACCAGAACGATGGACGACGGCAGCGACCGGCCTACCCGCCATGCCGAGCGAGGGCGCAAACATCGGATTGATGCCGACGCACTGCGGCTGCGGTTGCAGCCGAGTGAACTGCTGACCGAATCGCGACTTCACCGACAGCGTCTCCACCAGCAGAGTTGTCGGCGCCAGCATGCCGGCGATAGTGGGCAGCGCCTGCAGAGCAACAGATTCCGGTAGGGCGAGGACGACGATCGCCGCGTCGCGAAGAGCCGCCGACACCTCGTCCGAGGGTGCGCTGATATCCCCGATTACGACGCGTGAGGCGAGCGGATCGGTTGGCGCGACTTGGTCGACTACCACCACAGGCACGGCGTCCGCATGCCAGCGCTCGATCAACAGGTGCCCGACGGAACCCGATCCGCCAACCACCACAACCTGTTCGGGCAGATTCGCCCTCACGGCACCCGCCTGTTCGGCCGCTGCGCCGTCGCAGAGAGGCAGCGACGCATCGTCGCGGCTTTCACCAGGGTTTCTTCGAGTTCTTCGGCGGGATCGGACAGGGCGACGATCGCGCCGCCGATTCCGAACGTGACCTCGTGATCTGTTGCGACAACCGTGCGGATCACCACCGAGAAGTCGGCGGTTCCGGTCAGCGAGAAATAGCCGATCGCGCCGGAGTACACCCCACGTGGACCATCTTCGAGTTTGTCGATGATCTCCATGGTCCGGATCTTGGGCGCACCGGTCATCGATCCGGCCGGGAACGCGGCACGGACGCAATCGACGGCGGACATCTCGGGCCGCAGGGTGCCACGGACGGTGGAAACGAGCTGGTGCACGGCGGCATAGGTCTCGACGTCGAACAGCTTCGGGACGTGCACCGAACCGGGGACGCACACCTTCGAGAGATCGTTGCGGACGAGATCGACAACCATCAGGTTCTCGGCGCGGTCCTTCTCGCTCACAGCAAGATTGCCGCGAAGCAACTGATCTTCGGCCGGGTCGGCGGCGCGCGGTCGCGTGCCCTTGATCGGTTTCGACTCGACGACGCGGTTGGCATCGATCCGAAGGAATCGCTCGGGCGATGCGCTGAGCACGGATTGCCCGGGGAAGCGTAGGAGCGCGCTATAGGGCGTCGGGCTGATTTCCCGCAGGCAACCGAACGTCAGCACCGGATCGATGGTCCGGTCGACGGTCGCCACATTGGTCAGGCATACCTCGTACGATTCGCCGGACGTGATTCCGTCGAGGGACTGGGCGATCAGCGCCAGGTACTTCGAATGGTCGTGCCGCAACCGCATTTCGGTCTCGTCCTCGATACCGACGATCGGTGGAGGTGTGCGGACGCCGTGGTGATCTTCGTCCATCTGTAGCAATGCAGCTGAGGTGGCGTCGAGCCACTCGGTCGACGCCGGGTCGCCCGCAGGATCGCTCAGACACAGTAGGTAGCAACTGCCGGCCTCGTGATCGACCACCAGCGCGCGGTCCGCGAAAACCAGCGATCCATCGGCGTCTGTGGACGCGTGGACCAACTGACCGCCTGCGTCGGCCTTGAGTTCGTAGCCGAGAAATCCGACATAACCGAGACCGAAGGCGAACGGCACATCTGCCGGTGGCGCGATCGAACGTTTCTTCAGTTCGCTGTCGAGGTAGTCGAATAGCGTCGTCCGGTACTCCTGCGGTGCGGCTCCCGTGCGCTGCACGCGCACTGTTGTCTCGGCGACGCTGTACGTCACGAATTCCGCACGGGGTCCGGTGCTGTCGCCCATAACCGAGAACCGAGAAGACTTCTCACTGCCGCTGCTGCCGTCGAGCCAGTAACTGTTCTCGCCCGAAGCGAACAACCGTTCGTAGATCTCGCTCGGGTCGATTCGGCGAGCGATTCGACGGATTTCGATCTTGAGTGGTGATCTTGGAGAGTCCGGTTCGGCGGGCGGAATAGGACGTGAAATCTTGGGTGATCTGCCCGGAGTGAGATCACGAAAGTTCTTGATCAATTCCAATCCGTAGTCGGTGCAGATCGACTCCGGGTGGAACTGAACGCCCCACAGCGGAAGCGTTCGATGGCGCACTCCCATGATCAGACCGTCGTCGGTCCAGGCCGTCATTTCCAGTTCGGGTGGAAGCTCTTCGATGATCAATGAGTGATATCGAACGGCATCGAAAGGTGAAGGGATTCCTGCGAATAGGCTTTCGCCGTTGTGTCGAATGCGAGAAATTCGACCGTGCATCGGTTCCGGGGCCAACTGCACCGGCGAGCCGAACAAATGGCACAGCCCTTGGTGTCCTAGGCAAACACCGAGCACCGGCTTCCCGGAGTCGAGGATGGCTCTGCGGCTGATGCCGAAGTCTCGTTCTCGGTCCGGCCGGCCAGGGCCTGGTGACACCACGATGTTGTCAAATCGACTGAGGTCGAACGAGTTCCAGTCCGCATCGTTCAGGACGACAGTGGGCGGAACGCCATTTGCCTCGGCGAGTAGGTCGTACAGGTTATAGCTGAACGAGTCGTAGTTGTCGATGAGCAACGTCCGGGTGTCCATGGCTTCACTGCAGCCCTTCACCCCGGGCAGCGAGCCATCGGGGCGTCGGTTTCGCCATCGATGATGAGATCTTCGACGCGACAGGCTTCACTGATCAGCAAATCGTAAAGCGCCCGAAGAAACTCAGGCGACATGTGATGTCCAAGGGCGTAGTTTCGTGCGCGCTCGTGCACGAACTTCATTCGACCCGGCTGCATCATCGGAATTTCGTTTCTTTTCTTCAATGCTGCGATCTGCGCGCATATTTCGATTCGTGCGCGCACGTCATCGAGAAGCTTGGCGTCGACATAGTCGAGCTCGTGTCGAAGCTCCGCAAGTTTACGTTCCGAAACTTCGACGTCATGTCCGTTCGATGTCGTGGTAATTGTTCGTTCCACGCAGTTCGCCCCCTTTCGTTGTTCGTCTATGGTAGCGCGGCAATTCCTTTGCGACATCGCAATGCGGTATCCGTATTCGAGTATTAAATTGTTTACAACACATGTTTTGCCCACCAGTGCGGAATATTCCGCTATGTACTCGTCCGCGCCGCCAATGGCAGTCGCGGCGTTTCTGCAAACGAACCACCAGTCAATCGATGTGCCGAATGCCCTCCCTCTCACTAACGTCCAGCAGAGACCGTTTCGATGCCGTGGCACCGACGCCGGCGGCCGAGAGTAGGCTGTCGGTGGGTGTATCAGTCTGCTCCTCCCAATGTAGGCCTCCGTTGACCGACCCCACGCCAACCGTCCCCGATGCTGGTTCGACGCATATCTGAACTGCAACACAAGGAGTCGGTTGCGTCAACACCAGACTTCCTCCAAGGGAATCCGTAGGGCTGAAAATGCTATTGCTTGCAGATCATTCGAAACCTTATTCGTAGCCGATCGGCGCCCGGATGGGTGCTTATCCGAATCGTGATCAACTCGAGACCCTGGGGTGGCCAGCGCCCGAACATTGCCCATCTTTGCCTTGTTGACGTTGCGAATTACATGGAAATGATGGCGGAGCAGGGCTAGTTTTACGAGATGTAGTCAGCGCTAGCGAACCGCAAGGGAGGGCTGGGTCGAATCGGCGACAAGACAACTTGTACGGATAGAAAAGACGACCGGTGGGCGCGAGGGGCCAAATGCGGTGAGGCAGCCCATGCGAGCCCTGAATCAAAAGGAACGGGAACCCATCCAGCAGCTGGATGGCCCCGAATTGCAAACGATGGAATGATGCCGGATGGCGGCGTGGTTACCTAGCTGTACGTATTCATGCTCGGCAAACAGGCTGACGGTGGAACCAGATTCGCGCCTCAGCCCAACTGATGACAGGGGGCTCGAGTTTCGTGGTCTCGCCCAGCCCAGGGAAATTTGAGAACATTCGGTCCGATGCCGCCGCGATGCCGGCCGACGCGTTTCCGCTGTCGGCCAGCCAGCGCTCGATCTGGTTCGCGCAGCAGCTCAGCCCGGATGTACCGATCCTCATCGCTCAGTACGTCGAGCTGAACGGTGAGCTGGAGCTTGATTTACTGCGCGAGAGCGCCGTCACGGCGAGCGAGGAATTCGAGTCGCCGTTTCTGCAGCTGATCGAGATCGACGGTGAGCCGTACCAGTTCGTCGACCTCACCCTGGACCGAACGATCGAGCTGATCGACTTCAGCACCGAAACAGACCCGGCGGTCGCGGCTCACGAGTGGATGAACGCGGACATCGCGAAACCGTTCTATTTCACAACGCGCAGGCTCGTCGAGATGTATATTCTCCGGCTCGGGGAGCGGAAGCATCTGTGGTACAGCAGGATCCACCACGTTGCGCTAGACGGCTACGGCGCCATGACGATGGTGAACCGCATCGCAGCGTTGTACACCGCCACATTGGAAGAACGTGCTCCGGGACCCAACACTGCAAGCAGCATGCGCGTGCTGGCCGAGGCCGAGCGCAGCTACCGGGAGTCCAAGCGCTTCGCCGACGACCGTGATTATTGGGCCGAGCGCACGCAGGGACGCAGTGCGGGTTCGAGCCTCAGTCATCGCGACGTGCCGACCTCCGCGGTCAGCAGGCTCGAAAGCGGGCCGCTGTCGGACGCAGCTGTCGTTCGGCTCGACGAAGCGGACCAACGTCTTCGTGGCGTTGCCGCCTCGGTTCTGATCGCGGCATTCGCAAGCTATCTGTCGCGGCTGACCGGCAAACAAGACGTCTTGATCAACATGCCGGTGTCAGGTCGGCGCACCGTAGCGCTGCGTAGGTCCGGCGGCATGTTCGTCAACGTTGCGCCGCTGCCCATCAGCATTCGACCGGAAGACACCGTCGCGGACCTTGTCCAGCGCGTCCAGCTGGAGTTGATGGGCGCACTCCGGCATCAGAGCTACAGCCTCGAAGATATTCGGCGCGACGCCGGCAGTTCGGCACCGGGCCAATTCGCGGGTCCGATGGTCAACGTCATGCTGTTCCGCCAGCAGCTGCAACTCGGCCCGATAACCGGCGAATTCCATATCGTCACATCCGGTCCGGTCGAGGACCTGCTCGTCAACATCTACCTGAGCGGCTCGCCGGCCCGCACGTTCGTCGACTTCCGCTCGAATCCGAACCGCTACGACACAGATGAGCTGCGCGAGCACCACCGGCGCTTCATCGAGCTCGTCGAGGAGTTCGTCGCCGCAGACGAGGGTGCGCTCGTGTCGAGCGTCCATGCGGAAAGTGCGCTCGTCGGTGCGCAGCTGATGAAGGTCGCCCAGCAACTCGAATTCTGGCGCACCGAGCTCGAGGGCGTGCCGGCCGTCTCGGATCTGCCGCTGGACCACGCCCGTCCACAAGTGTGTTCGGGTCGGCTCGACAAAGTCCGATTCGAATTGAGCGCCGCCGCGCATCAGCGGCTCGCAAGGCTCGCTGACGACAGCGATTCGTCCATCGAGACGGTGGTGCACGCCGCGTTGGCATTGTTGCTCGGACGGCTCGGCGACACCGACGATGTGGTGATCGGCAGCTCGGTAGTCAGCGATACGGCTGGATCGAAGCCCGTAGTACTGCCGGTGCGCAGCCGCTTGGACTGGGCAGGTTCGTTCGTCGAGTTGCTCGAGCAGGTTCGCGATCGCAAACGGATGGCAGGCGCACACGCCGACGTATCGTTCGAGCAGCTTGTCGAGGCGTTGAAACCGCCTCGATCGACGGGCTGGTCGCCGTACTTCCAGGTCCTGCTCGAACGTGAGTCCGACGACGCTTTTGCCAGCGATGTCGACTTGCGACTGTCGCTGACCGAATATCACGCACAGAACTCCACTCCGGCGGGTCTCACCGCCACCGTGGCATTCGCGGCCGATCTGTTCGATCCGCCGACCGCGTCCGCATTTGCGAACCGGGTTGTCCGGATCCTCGAGACAGTCAGCGCTGATCCCGCGGTTACCGTCGGTGATGTCGTCCTGCTCGACGATCGAGAACGGGACGCCCTCGTCCCGGTGTGGGGCTGGCGCGCAAAGGTTCCGCGCACGTTGCCGGCGATATTGTCCGCTGCTGCGGCCGATCCCGAGCGGCAGGCGCTTGTCTTCCAAGATCGCTCGGTTACCTATCGTGAACTAGACACCTATTCGAATCGGCTCGCCCGACTTCTGATCGATCGCGGAATAGGTCCAGAAACTGTTGTCGCGTTGCAACTTTCCCGGTCGATCGAATCCGTGTCGGCAGTGTGGGCCGTTGCGAAGGCCGGGGCCGCATTCGTCCCGGTCGACCCGAAGTACCCGGTGGATCGAATCGAGCACATGCTCACCGACTCGGGCGCCGTCCTCGGTATCACCACAGCGAGGGACACGACCGAGCCGTCACGCAGTGTTGCCTGGTTGGCCCTCGACGATCCCGCGGTCGAAGCCGCAATTGCTGCTGGCTCCAGCAATCCGGTCGACGACGCGGATCGCTGCGCCCCACTGCGAACCGAGCACCCGGCCTATCTGATCTACACCTCCGGCTCGACCGGAACCCCGAAAGGCGTGGTGCTCACGCACGCTGGCTTGGCCAACCTTGCCGCTGAGGAACGTGACAGGTATTCGGTCACTCCCGAAGCGCGAACGCTGCACTTCTCGACGCCCAGTTTCGACGCGTCGATTCTGGAGCTGATGCTGGCGTTCGGCGGTGGCGCGACGATGGTGATCGTTCCGCCGTCCGTATACGGCGGCGCGGAACTGGCTGCGGTGTTGAGCAGCGAGCGCGTCACCCACGCGTTCGTGACACCGGCAGCCCTCGCATCTGTCGACCCAGCAGGGCTGGACGAACTGGCATGCGTGATCACCGGAGGCGAGGCTTGCCCGCCGGAGTTGGTGGCGCACTGGGTTGGGTCTAAAGAGTTAGGGGCCGAAGGGCGCTCGATGTTCAACGCCTACGGCCCAACCGAGACGACGGTGCTCGCCGCCGTCAGCGACCGGCTGTTGCCGGGAATGGCTGTGCCGATCGGCCGACCGCCGACCGGCTACGGCAATGTGGTGCTCGATCGCCGGCTCCAGCCCGTTCCCGTCGGCGTGCCGGGTGAGTTGTACATCATCGGACCCGGTTTGGCACGCGGTTATCGACGCCGCCCAGGTCTGACCGGTGAGCGTTTTGTGCCGAATCCGTTCGGTGAGCCGGGGACACGGATGTACCGGACCGGCGACGTCGTGCGGTGGAACAACGCTCGACAGCTGGAGTACTTGGGGCGCAGCGACTTCCAGGTGAAGATCCGCGGTTTCCGGATCGAGCTGGGTGAGATCGACGCGACCCTGGCGAAGTATCCTGGCGTCACCTTCGCGGCCACCCTCGGCCGGACGGGTCCCTCCGGGGAGACAGTCCTCGTGGCCTACGTTCGGGCGACGGACGATGTCGATGCGGACGCGTTGACAGCACACGCGGCGGGATTCCTTCCCGCACATATGGTTCCGGCCGCCATCGTGCTGCTGGAGCAGATACCTCTCACCCCCGCAGGCAAGTTGGATCGTAAAGCCCTGCCGGAACCGACCTTCGGGTCGCGGACAACCCGATCACGCGATCCCGAGGGCCCGATCGAACAGGCGATCGCACATGTGCTCGCCGACGTCCTTGGTATCGATCGAGTCGGTGTCGACGACAGCTTCTTCGATTTGGGTGGCAACTCATTGGTGGCCACTCGTGTCACCGCGCGCGTAAATGCCGCGCTCGGTGCGGAAATCGGTGTGCTCGATCTGTTCGAGGCGCCGACCGTTGCGGCGCTCGCGGTCCGGGTAACCTCCCGTGGACCGCGAGCGTCGGACCGGCCCGTGCTGGCTTCGCGCCCGCGCCCGGACAGCGTGCCCGTATCGCTTGCCCAGCAACGCATGTGGTTCATCAATCAGTTGGAGCCGGGTTCGGCGGCGTACAACATCCCGGTCGGGGTGCGCTTGACGGGCACGCTGAACGAGGCCGCCCTGAACGCTGCGGTCGCCGACGTGGTCGCGCGGCACGAAACGTTGCGCACAATCTTCCCTGTCGGCACGAACGGACCGACGCAGGTGGTGCTGCCGGTCGACGGAGCCGTTCCGGATCTGACTCCGATGGACGTGACCGAGCTCGAGTTGCCCGATCGGCTCGCCGAACTGGCGGCGGCCGGTTTCGATGTCATCAGCGATGTTTCGCTGCGGGTCTCGTTGCTCCGTGTCAGTGCGGCCGACCATGTGCTGGCGCTGGTCGTCCATCACATCGCCGCCGACGGATTCTCGATGGTGCCGCTCGCTCGCGATGTCATGGTCGCCTACAGCGCGCGAACGACAGGACAGCCGCCGAGCTGGGCAACTCTCGATGTTCAATACGCGGACTACACCCTCTGGCAGCGTGAACTCCTTGGCGCGGAAGATGATCCCGAGAGTCTGGTCTCGCGGCAGCTCACGTACTGGCAGCAGGCCCTTGCCGGTCTCCCCGAACTCCTCGAGCTACCGGCCGATCGGCCGCGGCCCGCACAGCAGTCCTTCCGTGGCGACATCGCAAAGTTCGACATAAGCCCGGAACTGCACAGCAAGCTTGTCGACGTAGCAGGCACGCAAGGCAGTAGCTTGTTCATGCTGCTGCACGGTGCCTTGGCAGTTCTGCTCGCTCGCCTCAGTGGCACGTCGGATGTAGCAATCGGCACGCCGGTAGCCGGACGCGGTGAAGCCGCCCTTGACGACATGGTGGGGATGTTCGTCAACACTCTGGTGTTGCGAACCGAGATCGACCCGGACGCACCGTTCGCGGACCTGCTCGCCCGCGCCCGCGCTGCCGATCTCGCGGCGTTCAGCAACGCAGACGTACCGTTCGAGCGGCTGGTGGAGGTACTCGATCCGGCGCGGTCACGGTCGCACAGCCCGCTCTTCCAAGTGTTGTTGGTACTGCAGAACTTCGAGCAGACACAGCTGCAACTGCCCGATGTGCAGGTCAGCGTCGAAGCGCTCAGCAATGGCACTGCCAAGTTCGATCTCGAGCTCGGTATCGCGGAGCAGATCGACGAGTCGGGAGCACCGGCAGGGTTGCTCGCGGAATTCTGCTACGCAACAGACCTTTTCGACTCGTCGACCGTCGAGGCGTTCGCAGCTCGGTTCGTGCGCGTGCTCGAACAGCTTGCCGCCGATGCGTCGGTGCACGTCGCTGACATCGACCTGCTCGGTGCCGACGAGCTGGAACTGGTTCTGCGGAACTGGAATTCGACCGGACAGGACCTTGCGCCCGGCTCGTTGGTCGACCTGTTCGATGCGCAGGTCGCCCGCACGCCGGACCGAGTTGCGTTGGTTTTCGAGGGCGCTCAGCTCACCTACAGCGAATTCGATGCCAAGGCCAATCAGCTGGCGCGGCATCTGATCGCCGCCGGAGTGGGACCTGAGAGCATGGTCGGCCTCGCGGTGAGCCGCTCGTTCGACCTCATCGTCGGCATGTACGCCATCGTGAAGGCAGGCGGCGCATACGTTCCCCTCGATCCGGAGCATCCAGCGAGCCGCAACGCGTACGTGCTCGACAGTGCGAAGCCGGTATGCCTGCTCACGACACGCCGCGATGGCGCGACGCTTCGCCAGGAAGCCGACGCACTCGATGTGCCGATGATCGAAATCGATACGCTCGACGTGTCCGGGTTCGCCGATGCGCCGATCGCAGCACACGAACGCCGTGCCCCGATTCGCCCCTCGAATACCGCATATGTCATCTACACCTCGGGATCGACCGGTCAGCCGAAGGGCGTCGGCGTACCGCATGCCGGCATCGTCAATCGCCTCCTGTGGATGCAGGACCAGTACCGGATCGGCGAATCGGATGTCGTCTTGCAAAAGACGCCGGCGACATTCGATGTCTCTGTGTGGGAGTTCTTCTGGCCCTTGCAGCAAGGCGCCACGCTCGTCATCGCGGAGTCCGGCGGTCATCGAGATCCCGCCTACCTCTCGCACCTCATCGAGCAGCAGGGCGTGACCACCCTCCACTTCGTACCGTCGATGCTCTCCGCGTTCGTCGCCGGTGCCGTTGCGTCGCAGTGCGAGTCGCTCCGACTGGTCTTTTGCAGCGGTGAAGCGTTGCCGCCGGCAACAGCGGCCGCGTTCCGTGAGATCAGTTCGGCAGGCCTGCACAATCTGTACGGCCCGACAGAGGCGTCGGTCGACGTCACGTACTGGGAGTGCACGGCAGCCGACGAGCATGTGGTGCCGATCGGTGCACCCGTCTGGAACACCGAAACGTACGTGCTCGACGGGCGGCTGCGGGCGGTGGCCGTCGGCACACCAGGCGAACTGTACCTCGCGGGTGCGCAACTGGCACGCGGATATGTCGGCCGGGCCGCCCTGTCGGCCGACCGATTCGTCGCAAACCCCTACGGGGAACCGTCATCTCGGATGTATCGCACCGGCGACGTTGTCCGCTGGCGGCAGGATGGAAATCTCGAGTACATCGGGCGCAGCGACTTCCAGGTGAAGTTGCGCGGGTTGCGGATCGAACTCGGAGAGATCGAGCTCGCGTTGCTTGCCGATCCAGTTGTCTCCCAAGCAGTCGTTGTCGTACACGAGAGCCCGCTCACCGGACCCGCGTTGGTCGCGTATGTCGTCCCAGGCGCGGCCGCCGTGCTGGACCCAGACGCGCTCACAAGTTCGGTCGCCGCGTCACTTCCGGGCTATATGGTTCCCGCGCAGGTGATCCCGCTCGCCGAGTTCCCGCTGAACTCCAGCGGAAAGCTCGATCGAAAGGCGCTTCCCGCACCGCAATTCGTCGCGGCTACTGCGCAGTTCCAAGCTCCGCGGAATCAGGTCGAGGGTGTCCTCGCTGCGATATTCGGCGATCTGCTCGATGTTCCACGAGTCGGCGTCTACGACAGCTTCTTCGAGCTGGGCGGCAACTCGTTGATTGCCACTCGCATGGCGGCGAGGGCCGCGCAAGCGCTGAACACGCACGTCAGCGTTCGAGACCTATTCGATGCGCCGACCGTCGCTGCACTTGCTGCGCGAATCGCGGACGCAGGTGTTGCGGATCGTCCCGAGCTATTGGCGACGACTCGACCCGAGCCGGTTCCGGTGTCGCTTGCGCAACGGCGAATGTGGTTCATCAATCAGTTCGACACTTCCTCGGCGGCCTACAACGTTGCCATCGCGGTTCGCCTGTCCGGTGCGCTGAGTGTGCGGGCGCTGACGATAGCGATTTCCGATGTCGTCGAACGGCACGAATCACTGCGGACGATGTTCCCGATGGTCGACGGCGAGCCAACTCAGCTCGTACTGCCTACCCGTGTTGTTCCGCTCGATCTTGCACCGCTTCAGGTGGCTGACAGGGAAGAGCTCGAAGAAGCTGTCGCGCGAGTCGCGGGCGAGGGTTTCGACGTCACCGTCGAGGTTCCCATGCGGGCAACGATGTTCGAGGTCGCGGAGTCCGAGCATGTCCTCGTAGTCGTGGTGCACCACATCTCGGCAGACGGATTCTCGATGGCGCCGCTGGTCCGCGACGTCATGACCGCGTACACCGCGCGCATACAGAATCAACAACCCGGCTGGGCACCGCTCACAGTGCAATACGCGGACTTCACACTGTGGCAGCGCGCGCTACTCGGCTCCGAAGGTGACAGCGATTCGCTGATCACCCGGCAACTGAACTTCTGGAAGACCACGCTTGCGGGCGCTCCCGACCTGCTTGCGTTGCCGTTGGACAGGCCGCGTCCCGCCAACCGCTCGTTGCGCGGTGCACGGGTCGAGTTCGCGATCGACGCCGAATTGCACGGCAAGATCGTGTCGTTGGCGCGCGCCCACGGCGCGAGTGTGTTCATGACGATGCACGCGGCGCTCGCCGTGCTGCTGAGTCGTCTCGGTGATACCGACGACGTCACCATCGGTACGCCGATCGCCGGTCGCGGCGAAGCCGCACTCGACGACCTGGTCGGAATGTTCGTCAACACCCTGGTTTTGCGTACGCACCTGTCGGGGCAGGTGTCGTTCGCGGACTTCCTCGAGCATGTCCGCGAAATGGATCTCGGTGCCTACGCCAACGCGGAGGTACCGTTCGAACGACTCGTCGAGGTGCTCAATCCGCCACGCTCGACCGAATACTCGCCGCTGTTCCAGGTGATGCTCGAGTTCCAGGACATCGCACGCCCGACGCTGGAATTGCCGGGACTCGCCGCGACGCCGTTCGACCTCGAGTCCACCATCGCGAACTTCGATCTCCAGCTGACGCTCGCCGAGCAGTTCGGTGCGGACAGTGCCCCCGCGGGCGTGGCTGCGGGAATCACGTTTGCAACCGACGTGTTCAACGCACGCACGGTGCGCGTATTCGCAGACCGATTCGTTCGAATTCTCGATGCCGTCACAGCCGATATCTCGACCTCGGTTGCCGATATCGAGATACTGACCGATACCGAAATAGCTTCGCTGACACCGGTTCTGGGCACACCAGACACTGTCACGCGGACGCTTCCCGAACTCCTGGCTGACGCCGTAGCCCGCGACCCCGAGGCAACGGCTCTGTCCTACGACGGTCGCACCGTTTCCTATCGAGAGCTCGACGAGCGCTCGAACCGGTTGGCGCGCACCCTCATCGGACTCGGTGCCGGCCCCGAGTCGTTTGTGGCAGTTGCTATATCGCGATCCGTCGAGTCTGTGCTCGCGGTGTGGGCGGTCGCCAAGTCCGGTGCCGCATTCCTGCCGGTGGACCCGACGTACCCTGCCGATCGCATCAACCACATGATCACCGACTCGGGTGCGATCCTCGGAATCACCGTCGAGTCGCACAAAGCGCAGCTACCGACGTCGATCCGTTGGGTCGTTCTCGACGAGCCGATGCTGCCCGCATCGACGGATGCTCTGGACCCAGCCGAGTTGGCAGCACCGATACGAATCGCCGACCCGGCTTACCTCATCTACACGTCGGGCTCGACCGGTAAGCCGAAGGGCGTGGTGGTCACTCACCGCGGCCTATCGAACTTCGCCGAAGAGATGCGTGTCCGATTCGATGTCACACCGGAATCGGTAACCCTGCACTTTTCCTCACCGAGCTTCGATGCGTCGATTCTCGAACTCCTGATGGCAGTCGGCGCCGGCGCGCGAATGGTCATCGTGCCACGGACCATCTTCGGAGGTGACGAGCTCGCGCGGCTCCTGGCCGACGAGAGCGTCACGCACGCGTTTATCACACCCGCCGCGCTTGCGTCTGTCGACCCGACGGGACTCACCAATGTCCGGTGCATAGCCACCGGCGGCGACGCCTGTGCTCCAGAACTGGTGGCGCAGTGGGCTCCTGGTCGAAAGATGTTCAACGCATACGGACCGACCGAAGCGACTGTCGTCGGCAGCATCAGCGACGCGTTGACACCAGGGCTCCCGGTCACCATCGGTCGTCCGGCGCGTGGCTGCGGAGCGATGGTGCTCGACGCGCGGATGCACACGGTACCGATCGGTGTTGCGGGCGAGCTTTACATCACCGGCAGCGGACTTGCCCGCGGCTACCTCGGTCGCGCAGGTATCACCGCTGAACGCTTTGTAGCCAACCCGGCGAGCGCATCCGGCGGGCGGATGTACCGCACTGGTGACGTGGTCCGGTGGAACTCGAATGGGCAGTTGGAATACCTGGGCCGCAGCGATTTCCAGGTGAAGATCCGTGGCTTCCGGATCGAGCTCGGCGAGATCGAGTCGACTCTCCTTCGCGTCGCCGGAGTTGCGCGCGCGGTGGTCGCGGCCCGTGCCGACGGCGCCTCCGGCGAACGGCTGGTCGGTTACGTCGTTGCCGAGGATGGCGCGAACGTAGATTCGGCCGACGTATTGCGTTTCGCCGGTTCCGTTCTCGCCCCGCACATGGTGCCGGCAGTGCTGGTCGTCCTCCCCGAATTGCCGCTGACGCCAGCCGGAAAGCTGGATCGTAAAGCGTTGCCCGCGCCGAACTTCGAGGCTCTCGTCGGAGCCGGACGGATGCCCGCGACGGCAACCGAACGTGTTCTGGCCGAGTTGTTCGCGGAGGTGCTCGGCTTGGACCGCCGGGCGCAGGTCGGTGTGGACGACTCGTTCTTCGGCCTCGGCGGCGACAGCATCATGTCGATTCAGCTGGTGTCGCGGGCGAAGGCCGCTGGTCTGTTCTTGACGCCGCGAGATGTGTTCGAGCGCAAGACCGTTGCCGGTCTGGCCGAGGTTGCTGTACCGGTTGATGCGGATGGACCTATCGCGCTCGAGGAACTGCCCGGCGGCGGAGTCGGTGCTGTACCCCTGACACCGATCGTGCGGTGGCTGCTGGAGCGTGGCGATCACTTCCGGCGCAATTCGCAATCGGCAGTGCTCACCTTGCCGAGCGGAATCGACGAGGAGCGACTCAATCGGACCGTGCAGGCCGTGCTGGATTGCCACGACATGCTGCGGGCGCGGTTGAATCACAGTGCAGATGCGCAATGGACCATGGAAGTCTCGCCCGTCGGTGCGATCGACGCCGCCGAGATCGTGTCGCACGTTCGCATCGATGCGGAGATCGATACGGCCGAATTCAGGTCCGCCGCAACGGCGCAGCACGATGCCGCCCAAGATCGGCTCGATCCGCAGCGCGGGATCATGGCCCAATTCGTGTGGCTGCAATCGGGTTCGGGCGAGTCGCGGTTGTTGATCGTTGTCCATCACCTGGTGGTCGATGGTGTGTCGTGGCGCGTGTTGGTTCCGGATCTGGCGATGGCGTGGGCTCAGGTCGAGTCTGGTGTGGTGCCGGTGTTGGCGCAGCCGGGGACGTCGATGCGGCGGTGGTCGCATGGTTTGGTCGATGCTGCGCGCGATCGTGTGGGTGAGTTGGGGTTGTGGCAGTCGATGCTTGGTGGTGTGGATCCGGTGATCGGGT
>JBBSKP010000025.1:0-34067 GCA_038256175.1 Mycobacteriales bacterium | reverse complement strand
TCGTGGACAACGACAGGCCGCACTCGATCGGTACTGGGAAAAACACCCTGAACGATTCCGACGCCAACCAACCGCACCGGCCCTACCCTCACCAACCGGAATCAACCTCCCTGTGTCTCAGGCAGGTTGACAACTTCCGATAAAGTGGTTCGCATGCATCTGATGCTAGTGCATCACCATGCCGGAATCGACCTCTATTCGTGGAGCTGAAGCCCCAGCATCTCCCGCAATCTCCGCACGCTCATGGCCCCAGGTCGTTCCTGTTGCGGGAAGGACTCCAACAGGCGTATCAGATCGTCACGTCGGGTTGGGTCGGCAGCCGCCTGCCGTGGCGTGATTCCCTCGAGGGCAGGTATCGAGTCATCGATCCACTCGCGCTCATACTTGCGAATGTGCTCATCGAGAGCTGCGGCGATCACGGGATCGTTCTCGGGAATCGTCGCGGCGCGCGCTGGCAACTCTCGCTGTTCAGCCAACGCCCTATCAGCCGGAGTTCGCTTCTGATGCAAGAGCTTTGCCTTTGGATCCATCGACGCCACGGCGTCGAGTAGGTCCGCAAACCTAGGCTCGCTCATCGCATCGACCAGCAACTCCTTGCCTTCGAGCCGCAGTGTGCCGTGAATATGGGAGTCCTCACTCCATGTCCACGAATCATCCTGTCCGGCGCCGTAGCGTCGCCCCAGCTTTCGCCTGATACCGGCGGCATCGACCTCGAAACGTGCCTCACATACGACCATCGAATGCCCGTCTCGCGTGACGACCCGGGTCGGCGCAAATCGAGCGCTGAGAAACTCCACAAGTTCGCGCGGATCTGTCATCTCGTCGTCCAGGAGCTCGATCAACTGTCGCCGCTGGGACGGCACAATCGGCTCGAGGCCACCAAAGATCTGCATCGTCGACCCAGCGGAAACCACTCTGCCGCAAAGGTAGTCACCCACGCGAAGCTGCTGACTGGCTGTGCGCTCGACTACCTCGAGATGGTCACCGGTCCGCGCGTCGCGCAGCGAAAGGCCGGATCCCGGTCGCACGGCGATCACCTCGTGCACAGACCTCTCGGCGAGCAGCCATTGCTGGGCCAATAGCAATTCGTCCGTTGGCAGCAGATGACCGCGGCGCTCGACAAACGACTCGAATATCCCGCACTCGAACATGGCGACGTCGATAGCCAGACCGTCCTCCAGAGCTCGAAGGATGCCGTACGGATCCTCGTCGTGCGCGGCGCGAACCTCTGCCAGCGAGATGATGATCGGTCGCCACTCGATCGCGTCGGCAAATTGGCCAGCCTTCTGATAGAGCCACCGGGCGCGATCATCCAGCGTGAATTCAGCCTTACCGAGGTGACAGACCTTGTACTTTCGCCCCGAGCCGCACCAACAGCGGTCGTTGCGGCCGAGGTCGCGACGTTCGGACGGGATGTACTGCGATAGCAACTCGTACATTGGTTCTGTGGGCCCGTCCGCAGTACGCCCAAGCAACGACAGTGCCCGCGAAGCGTCGCCACGGTCCGATGCGTATCGCGCCAAATCCGTCAACGCGGGCTCCCATTTCGGATCGAGAGTCACCGCTCGTTCGTAATGTCGCTCAGCCTCGAGCGTTTGGCCATCGACTTCGGCGGCCTTGCCTGCCAGCCAGTGCGCCGCCGGTGCGATCCGACGCGGACCGTTCTCCCGAAGCACCGACGCCGCGATACGCAATGCGTCCGAGCCCTCGGTCAGCCGCGCCGCGGTTTCGCCGTATGCGGCTCGCGCCACATCCGGATTGGCCAACGCGACGAGCAACTCCGACAGGCTCGAGGCAATTGTCTGCGCCACGCTCGTGCGCTCATCCTCGGCGCTTTGCTCGATCGTGTTGATCAGTTTGTCGAAGGCCACGACAGCCGTCGCCTCGTCGGGACCGAGTTCGTGTGCGCGCATCAGTAGATCGACTCGGGCCATCGCGCGATGCTCGTCGAAGTCGAACCCTTCGACCGCGATGTACTCGCCCTCGCAGAAGTAGCCCGCCGTTGCGATCAGTTCGCTCACCGGCACAGCCGGGACGGTGAACAGCGCCGGGTCGTCGACCATAAGCTGCCAAAAAGACGTAACGATATTCTCGGGCGCGTCCTGGACGATTGCCGCAAGCGATACCGCGAGATCTGGAGTTGACAGCTCGTCGGCGGAGACCGGGCGGAGCTGCAGTTCGCCGTCCTCCACGGTGAGGCCGACGACGTCTCCCTCGTCGTATCCGCTGAGAGCGTCGGGCCCTAGGAATAGTCCCTCGTCGGATGGCCATTCAGGGTCTTCGACGCCGCGTTCATCGAAGGCATCGTCGTCCATACCTCGAAAGGCGACGGCAAACGCAGCATCAGGGTCTTCGCTCCAAATCGATGCGAGCACAGTCAGCGGCATCAGGTCAGGGCTGGCATCCAAAATTCCGGATGCAATCTCCACCGCACTGAGCCGATGGGTCAGTACACGTCCCTCGAGCAAGGTGTCCAGGGCAATATTGCGCCCATCGGGGAGGAGTCCGAGCAGCGGGTGGTCGATGTATTCGACCAACTCCTCCATCTCGCCCAGATACCCGAGATCGGCGGCGACCAGCAGCTTCGCCCATTCGTCGTCGGTCAACGGGCCATGTTCTCGCAGTACGTCTATTGCCGCTTCGGCTGCGGGGTCTCCCAGATCGGTCACGAGGAGATGGTATTCGTTGGCTTGTTGCGTACGCGCGGTCAGTTCTCCACCCGGACGGCGAAGCCACCGTCCGCCAGACCGGTCAGCACGGATTCTCGATGAGCCGGGCCGCGGGTTTCCACGGTCAGCAGCACCTCGACTTCGTCCAGCGCCAGCTTCCCCGCGGTACGCGAGTGCACGACGTCCACGACACTGGCACCCGTCTCGCTGACGACATTGAGCAAGCCGCTCAGCCCGCCCGGCCGGTCGGGGATTGTCACCTTCACCGCGAGATAACGGCCCGCCGCCCGCAGCCCATGGGTGATCACGTGAGTGAGCACCAACGGATCGATGTTGCCGCCCGACAGCACGACACAGACCGGGCCGCGCAGGTCCAGCTCCTGCGCTGTGCAACTCATCAATGCGGCGACGCCTGCAGCTCCAGCAGGTTCGACGATCAGTTTCGCGCGTTCCATACACAGCAGCAGCGCCCGGGAGAGCGCATCCTCGCTGACCGTCAACATCGCGTCCACCAGTTCGGCAACGTGGGCGAACGGGACTTCGCCGGGCATGCCGACAGCAATGCCGTCGGCCATCGTCGCCATCGCATCGACGCGAACGGGACGACCTGCTTCGAGTGATCCCGGCCAGGCTGCGGCCGAAGCGGCCTGCACCCCGATTACCCGGACGTTCGGCGCAAGCACGCGGACGGCCGCAGCGATGCCCGCCAGCAATCCGCCACCACCGGTCGGAACGACGATGGTCCCGACGTCGGGCACCTGCTCGAGAATCTCGAGCGCCACCGTGGCTTGGCCGGCGACGATGTCGATGTGATCGAACGGATGAATGAGCACCGCGCCGGTTCGTTGCGCGTACGCATGCGCGGCGACAAGTGCGTCGTCGATGGTCTGGCCTTCGAGGTGCACGGTCGCGCCGTACCCCTTCGTCGCGACGAGCTTGGGCAGCGCCGCGTTGACCGGCATGAAGACCGTCGACGTGATCCCGAGCTGAGTCGCCGCCCACGCGACTCCTTGCGCATGATTACCGGCACTCGCCGCGACGACGCCGTTCGCGCGCTCCTCGGTGGGCAGGTTCGCGATCCGGTAGTAAGCACCCCGCGGCTTGAAAGATCCTGTCCGCTGCAGGTTTTCGCACTTGAGCCACACCGGATGTTCGCACCGCTCGGTGAGCACTCGCGATGCGATCGCCGGCGTTCGCCGGATCACCGGCTCGAGCACGTGTGCGGCGGCGTTGATCTCATCGATGGTCAGCAGGCTCACCTTTGTGAGCCTATCCGCCGCGGTGCTCAGCCGAGGGCGTGCTCGACGTCGCCGATCAGATCGCTTGCGTCTTCGATTCCGACCGAGAGCCGGACGAGGTTTGCGGGAACCTCGAGCTCCGAGCCTTCCGTCGATGCGTGCGTCATTGCAGCCGGGTGCTCGATCAGCGATTCGACCCCGCCGAGCGACTCCGCCAAGATGAATACCTCAGTGCGCGAGCAGAATTCGTGCGCGGCCTCAGCGCCTCCGTGGACAAGCACCGAAATCATGCCGCCGAAGTTGCGCATCTGCTTGGCCGCGATCGCGTGCCCGGGGTGGCTGCCCAAACCTGGGTAGATCACTTTCTCGATCTTCGGATGCCCGACAAGCAGCTCGACCAACGCTTGGGCGTTCTCGCCGTGTCGCTCCATCCGGAGTGCCAGCGTTTTGATGCCACGAAGTGTCAGGTAACTGTCGAACGGCCCCGGCACAGCACCCGCACCGTTCTGCAAGAAGGCGAAGGCGGTGTCGAGCTCTTCGTCGTTGGTGATCAACGCGCCACCGACCACATCGGAATGGCCGCCGATGTACTTGGTCGTCGAGTGCAGCACTATGTCCGCACCGAGAAGCAGCGGCTGCTGCAGATAGGGCGACGCAAAGGTGTTGTCCACCACCAGCTTTGCGTTCGCTTCGTGTGCAACCTGCGCGAGCGCCTCGATGTCGCCGATGTTGAGCAACGGATTGGTCGGCGTCTCCGTCCATACCAATTTGGTGTTCGGCCGGATCGCCGCACGCACGGCATCGACGTCGGATACGGGGGCGACCGTGTGCTCGATCCCCCACTGCGTGAACACCTTGTCGATCAGCCGGAACGTGCCGCCGTATGCGTCGTTGGGAATGACGAGATGGTCGCCTGGGCGCAACACCGATCGCAGCAAGCAGTCGGTTGCCGCCATACCGGAACTGAACGCGCGGCCATAGCTACCCGACTCGATCGCGGCGAGGTTGGCCTCGAGCGCACTGCGCGTCGGGTTTCCCGTGCGGGCGTACTCGAAACCGCCGCGCAGCCCACCGACGCCGTCTTGGGCGAAGGTCGAACTAGCGTAGATCGGCACATTCACAGCGCCGGTCAGCGGATCCGGGTCGAATCCGGCATGGATTGCCTTGGTGGCAAAGCCTTGCCAGGACGTGTTGTCGACCTTGCTGCGCTGCTCGCTCATGGACCTGAGCCTAACGGGCCAGGGTAACGATCGCGGCGACCCACCGATGGTCTGGTTAGGTAGGGACGCCAATCGTGGGGAGAGTTCGTGCGCGGCTTGTTCGTTCGTCAAATCGCCCTATTTGCCACCACCGTCGCGCTGACAATCGGCGCGATGTTTGCACCGACCCCGCTTGCCTCGGCGGCGCCGACGGTTCCATTCCAGTTGTTCGGAATCGGCCTCGACGACTGCCCTGCCGGCTGTATCCGGGTGGTACATCCGATTTGGGTCACGTTGAACCCACCGACTGGCGGCAAGTCTGGCTATACCGGGGCGGTTCTGGCGGAATCCGAGCGCGGTGGTGAAACCGTCCAGTGGTTCAACCCCGCGACCGGCCGATCGGGCATGGTCGCTCTCAGCACCCGAACGCCGGTACTGGTCGCCACCGGCGCGGGCGCGGTCACGATGATCGCGACAACCGCACAGCAACTCTCTTCCGGCGCAGGAATCTTCTGGGTACCGTAGGCCCGCTTTGTGAAGGTTTCGACTCGCATTTCGAGCAGAATCCTTCACAATCATCGAATGCGATTAGTGGCGTTCGTTGCGGTCATTGCGTTCATCCTTGCCGGTTGCGCAACTGACACAGATTCCGACAGTTCGGCGGGCCCAGCCGGTTCCGGCGCAGGAGACACCTGCACCATCACGGACCCAGTCGAAATCGGCGCGGCGCTGAGCCTGACCGGTAGTGCGGCGTCCTATGGCGCCTCGCAGAAGAAGGGCCTGGAATTGTCCCTCGGCCAGCTCAACGCCAAGGGAGGCGTCACCTATGGCCTGAAGATCGAGGACGACGCAACAGATCCCAAACAGGGCATCACCGTCTTCGAGAAATTGATCTCGGACAAGGTCAGCATCATCGTCGGCCCGACGCTGTCGAACGGCGCGAAGGTCGCCGACCCAGTCGCACAGGACAGCAAGGTACCGGTGCTCGGCGTCTCGAATACCGCCGCGGGAATCACCGACATCGGCGACTACGTCTTCCGCGATTCACTGACCGAAGGCGCGGTCATTCCGCAGACTATCGAGAAGGCGAAGTCCGCGCTCGGCATCAAGAAGGTCGTGCTGATGTACAGCAACGACGACGCCTTCACCCAGTCCGGCTACGACGTCTTCAAGTCCGCGCTCGACAAGCAGGGCATCGAGATCGTGAAGACATTGTCGTTCTCGAAGTCGGACACCGACTTCCGGCCGCTGCTCACGGAGGCAAAGGCCGCGAACGCCGACGCCGTCGTTGTCTCCGCCCTGATCGAGGCCGCGATCCCGCTGGTCACTCAGGCTCGGGAGCTGGGCATCACCAGGCCGATCATCGGCGGCAACGGGTTCAACTCACCCAAGTTGATGGCCGACGCCGGCGCGGCGGCCGAGGGCATCGTCGTAGGCGCCGCCTGGAACTCGGCATCCAAAGGCGCGGCGAACGAGAAGTTCCTCGCCGACTTCCAGGCGAAGTACAGCAGCGCGCCGGATCAGTTCGCGGCCCAGGCCTACACCGGATTGGTCCTGATCGACGAGGCAGTGCGATCCGGTTGCTCGGCCGCGCGCGACACCCTCAAGGACAACCTGGCGACGCTGAAGAACGTCGACACCGTCCTCGGTGACTTCTCCTTCGATGATCACCGCGACGCGGTACACCCGGCGGTTGTCCAGGTGGTCAAGGGCGGCAAGTTCGCCGTGCTGGAGTGATCGCCGCGTAATGCAGCAATTCCTGAACGGAATCTTCTCCGGCTCGATCTATGCCCTGTTCGCGATCGGGTTCACCCTCGTCTTCGGTGTTCTCGATCGCCTCAACCTCGCGCATTCGGCGGTGTTCACCGCGGCCGCGTTCGTCGGCATCGAGCTCGTGGTCTCCGGTGGCCTGTCCATCTGGCTGGCAATTCCGATCGTGGCGGTGTTCGGAGCGCTGCTCGGCGTGATCATCGAGCGCGTTGCATTTCGACCGCTGGCGGACCGCAACGACGCGCATTTCGCCGGCCTGATCTCGTCGATCGCGTTGGGCGGCATGTTCATTGCGCTGTTGCAGGCGCGCTACGGACCCGATACGCGTCGCTTCCCCGCCGACGCGTTTCCCTCGACCTCTTTCGAATTCGCCGGCGCCCGGGTGACGTCGCTCCAAGTCGTCATCCTGGCCGTCGCGTTCGGCCTGATGTTGGGGCTCTCCTACCTGGTGGCCAGCACCAGATTGGGGATGGCGATGCGGGCGGTGGCCGAGAGTTCGCACGCTGCACGGGTTCTCGGCATCAACGTCGACCGCGTCACGGCGACGACGTTTGCCATCTCCTCGGCACTGGGCGCTGTCGCGGGCGTAATGCTTGCCCTCAACGTGAACAGCGCGCAACTCGGGATGGGGTTCGCGATCGAGCTCAAGGGTCTCGCGGTCATCATTGTCGGCGGCATGGGCTCGTTGCGCGGCGCGATGATCGGTGGCCTACTCCTCGGTCTCGCGGAAGTATTCGCTGTCCGCTACATCGGTTCGTCGTGGCGTGACGTCGTCGCCTTCGGGCTGTTGTTCGTCATTCTGCTGGCCCGCCCGCAGGGCATGTTCGGCTCACGCCGTGTGCGGGAGGTCTGATGTTCGCGGGCAATACGGCAACCTTCACGCTGATCGCCCTGGCCGGCATCTTCGCGTACTCCTACTACGCCGTCCTCATGGCCGGGCAGCTCAGTCTCGGGCAAGCCGGGCTGGCGTCACTCGGCGGTTTCACCGCGACGCTCGTCGTGCCGGACAAGCCGATTGCGGGACTCTCGCCACTAATCGTCGGGATACCCGTCGGCATGGCAGTCGGCGCCGCAGCGGCCTTCTTGCTCGGCCTGCCGGTGATGCGGCTGCGTGGCGTGTTCCTGGCGATCGCGACGCTCGGCTTCGGCGAGGTCGTCCGGATCGTGCTGATCAACATGTCCTGGACCGGTGGGGCACAAGGCATTCTGGTGCACAAGCTGGTCACGCCAACCATCGCGTGGGTCGCGTTGGCATGCGTGGCGTACTGGTTCTGGCGGATGGGTCCATCACGATTGGGCCGGTCGATGGCCGCGATCCGGGAAGACGAATTGGCCGCCGGCGCAATGGGTATCGATGTCAGCGCCCACCGCATGATTGCCTTCGTCACGTCCGGTGCTGTCGTCGGGATGTACGGGGTGCTCATCGCCTATTTCTCACGTCTGATCACCCCCGACGACTTCGGATTCGCCACGGCGGTGGACGGTTTGGTCACCGCGGTCGTCGGCGGATCGTTGTTGTTCATAGGCCCGATCCTGGGTAGCGCGTTCTTCACGGTCATCCCCGAACTGCAGCGTTCGATCGGCATCGAGGCGGGCTGGATCCGGCCGTTCATCTCGAGCACACTGCTGCTCGGAGTGATCCTGTTTCTGCCCGGCGGACTCTCGAGTCTGATCCCACGCCTGCGCACACCGAAGGTGGATCCCCACACGCAGCGGCCCGAACTGCCGCCGCTGCCCGTGACCGGAACACCCATCCTGACGCTCCACGGGATCGGCAAACAATACGGCGGCGTGCATGCTGTCGCCGGCGTCGATCTCGAGCTTCGCAGCGGCGAGATTCTCGGGCTGATCGGACCGAACGGTGCCGGCAAGACCACGCTGGTGAATATGATCAGCGGCCTCGTCGAACCGAGCACAGGGTCAGGCAGCGTCCTCGGAATCCAGCTTGGTGCAACCACTTCGGCGCACCGCTTTGCCCGTGCCGGGGTCAGCCGAACGTTTCAGCAGAGCAAGCTTTTCGATCGGCTGACCGTTCTCGAGAACGTACTCGTCGGAGCTCACGTCGTCAGCAAACCGACCTTCCTTCGGAGGCTGCTCTGGCTGCCGTCGGCCCGGCTCGACGAGCGGCAAGCACTCGCTCACGCCAGTGCGCAATTGGATCGTGTCGGCCTGACCGATCGCGCGTCGCTGCGGGCCAAGCAACTCCCCTACGGCGATAGGCGCCGGCTCGAGATCGCCCGCGCCCTTGCAGCCCACCCGAGTCTGCTGATTCTCGACGAACCGGCCGCAGGGATGAACCACGTCGAGGCACGCGAGCTGTCCGACCTCATCGGATCCCTTGCTGCAGACGGCATCACGATTCTGCTGATCGAACACAACGTCGGAATGGTGTTGCGTACGTGCGGCCGGATCATCGTGCTCGACTTCGGAAAGGTCATCGCCGAGGGCACTCCCGCACACATCGCGAAGCACCCCGCGGTGATCGAGGCCTACTTGGGATCGGAGGGCGAGGAATGACTGAGCCGATTCTCACGATCGAGGGCGTGAGCGTGTCCTACGGTCGAGTCGCCGCGGTGCGGGACGTATCGTTCGCAGCGCCGGAGGGTGGGCTCATCACTCTGATCGGAGCGAACGGCGCCGGCAAGACATCGGTGCTCAACGCGGTTGCCGGCCTCGTCCCGGTGCGCTCGGGTACGGTCCGGTTCGGTGGCCGCAACGTGTCGAAGTGGCCCGCGCACAAGCTGGTTCGCGCTGGATTGGTCCAGGTGCCGGAAGGTCGCGCGGTACTCGGCAGCCTGACAATCGACGAGAACCTGCGACTCGGCGGTTGGCACCGGCGACGCACCGCCCCACGAACGATCGATGCGATGTACGAACGGTTCCCGGTTCTGGCGCAGCGTCGAGACCTGCTCGCCGCGACGTTGTCCGGTGGTGAGCAGCAGATGCTCGCCATCGCTCGAGCGCTCACTGCCGAGCCGACTGTGCTGTTGATGGACGAGCCGTCGATGGGCCTTGCCCCTCGGGTCGTCGACGAGGTGTTCCGGGTGATCGCCGAGATCCGGGCGAGCGGCACAACCGTAGTGCTCGTCGAACAGAATGCCCGGCGCGCGTTACGGGTGGCCGATTACGGCTACGTAATGGAGACGGGCTCCATCACGCACTCTGGCCCGGCGAGCGACTTACTGGTCGATAAGCGGGTTGTTCAGGCCTACCTCGGCATCGATTGACATCCTTGTCGTACGTTTGACCGTATGGCTGATCCGAAGACCGTGACTGTCGACGAACTGTTCGCAATCGATTCGCTGCTCGAGCCCGAGGAACGGGAAATCCAGCAGACGGTGCGCAAGTTCGCAGCGCAAAGACTGCGGCCGCACATCGCCGATTGGTTCGAACAGGGCACATTCCCGGTACGCGAACTTGCACCCGAGTTCGGCAAGCTCGGCCTGTTCGGCATGCACCTCGAGGGCTACGGCTGCGCAGGCACCTCGGCGACCGCCTACGGCCTGGCGTGCATGGAGATCGAGGCCGCCGACTCCGGCGCCCGCAGCATGATGTCCGTACAGGGATCGCTGGCGATGACCGCGATCTACAAATACGGATCCGAGCAGCAGAAGCAGCAGTGGCTGCCGGGTATGGCCGCAGGTGAGGTGCTCGGCTGCTTCGGGCTGACCGAGCCGGACTTCGGTTCCAACCCCGGCGGCATGCTCACTCGCGCCCGTCGCGACGGCGCCGATTGGGTCCTCAACGGGTCCAAGATGTGGATCACCAACGGCACTGTCGCGGATGTTGCCATCGTGTGGGCGCAGACCGACGACAAGATCCGTGGCTTCATCGTGCCTACCGACTCCCCCGGATTCAGCGCGCGCGAGATGCACAAGAAGCTCTCGCTGCGCGCGTCGATCACCGCCGAGCTCAGCTTCGACGACATCCGCCTGCCAGAAGACGCGATGCTTCCCGATGCGCGCGGGCTCGCAGGCCCCCTCGGATGTCTGTCCGAGGCCCGCTTCGGGATCATCTTCGGTTCCATGGGCGCAGCACGCGATTGTTTGGAAACGGCGATCGACTACGCGAAGACGCGAATGGTCTTCGACAAGGCACTTGCCGGGTATCAGCTGACGCAAGCCAAGCTCGCGGACATGGCCCTCGAACTCGGAAAGGGTCAGCTCCTTGCACTTCATCTCGGCAGGCTCAAGGACCGCGGCGTGATCCGGCCGGAACAGGTCAGTGCCGGAAAACTGAACAACACTCGCGAGGCAATCGAGATCGCCCGCACCTGCCGAACCATCCTGGGTGCCAACGGCATCACGCTCGAGTACCCGGTGTTGCGGCATGCCAACAACCTCGAATCGGTGCTCACGTACGAGGGCACAGCCGAGGTACATCAGCTCGTAATTGGTCAGGCACTGACGGGTTCCAGCGCCGTCAGATAGGCCTTTTCGAGAGCGTCCGACCGTCCCGCAATGTTAGTGTGTGGCACAGGTCACTCCCGCTCTGGCAGCCAGGAGAACAGTAATGACGTCTGTTCCGACCCATCCCCCAACTGACCAGGCCATGACAACGGATGCCGGTGGCGCACAACCGTCCCGCAGCCGATGGCGCCCGCGGGGTTGGTGTTCGGCGGGCTGGTTGTCGCCTTGGTTTTTGTGTGGCTGTCGCTGACGCCGACATTGCTGCCGCGTGGACCGCTGTTTCAGGGTGTAGTGACCGGAGGATCTGCCGCGATCGGGTACGGGCTCGGCGTTGCTCTTTCGATTGCCGTGCGCTACTTCGTCCAACGTGAACCACCCCCACAGGTCAAAGTTGTCGCGTGGCGGGCACTTCCTGTGGTGGCCGTAATCGGTACTGCGGCAATGCTTGTGTGGCTGATTCGATGGCAGGATCAGCTTCGCGTTCTCATGGAAGTCGACTCGATGCACTGGTCCGGGTACGTCATGATCGTCATCCTCTCAGTGTTGTTCTTTGTTGTGTTGTTGGGAATCTCGCGATTGTGGATGCACGCTGTGCTGTTTGTCGCACGACAGGTCAACAGGGTCGCGCCGCCACGGCTTTCGGCGCTCGTGGCAGTGGTCATCGTGGTTGCGCTGACGATCGGAATCCTCAACGGCGTCGTGGCCAACGTCGTAATGTCCACTTTGAACGGCACTTTCAAAGAACTCAACGACGAGACTCATGCCGACTCCATTGAACCGACCAGCGCGGAGCGTTCGGGTGGGCCGGGTTCACTCGTCAGCTGGGACTCGCTCGGACGTCAAGGCCGGATCTTCATCGCGAACGGTCCGACGACGGAAGAGCTGACGAAGTTCAGCGGACGGCCCGCGACACAGCCGATTCGCACGTACACAGGCCTAGCGTCTGCCGACACGATCGTTGCCGAGGCCGAGCTAGCCGTTCGCGAACTCGATCGCGCAGGCGGATTCCAGCGCGCCGTCCTCGGAGTCGTCACCACGACGGGCAGCGGATGGATCAACGAAGCATCCGCCGCAGCCCTCGAATACGTCTACAACGGCGACACCGCGCTGGTGAGCATGCAGTATTCCTACCTGCCGAGTTGGCTGTCCTTCCTCGTCGACCAAGAACGGGCACGGCAGGCCGGCGCTGCGCTGTTCGACGCGGTGTACGCGAAATGGAAGACCATGCCCGCCGATCAACGCCCCAAATTAGTTGCGCTGGGCGAGAGTCTGGGATCGTTCGGCGGCGAGGCCGCGTTCAGCGGATCGCTGGACATGGCCACGCGAACGGATGGGATCGTATTCGTCGGCCCGCCGAGCAGCAACCATTTGTGGAGCACCATGGTGGCGCAACGTGATTCGGGTTCGCCCGAATGGCTGCCGGTCTACCGAGGTGGCGAGACGGTTCGATTCGTCGCACGCCCATCCGATCTCGACCACCCCTCCGCTGACTGGCCAGCACCGCGAATCGTCTACCTGCAGCACCCTTCGGATCCGATCACGTGGTGGTCACCGAGCCTGCTGTTCAAGAAGCCGGACTGGCTGCGCGAACCCCGCGGATATGACGTGCTGCCGTCCACTCGGTGGTTTCCGATCGTGACGTTTCTGCAGCTATCCGCGGACATGGCTGTGTCCACCGATGTTCCCGAGGGCCATGGCCACACCTTCACTGCCGATCTCGCCGATGCATGGGCCGCCGTCCTGCAGCCTCCCGGTTGGACGCCCGCTGACACCGCGAAACTGCGCGACATTCTCACCGGCTGATCCGCTTCGTCGAACACGGAGAAAATTTCGCATCGCCCGAGAGCAGATTCACGATTTCTCCGTGTTCGCTGCACTTCGCTAGTCTCGGGGCATGAACATTCCGAGGTTGATCGGACGTACGGGCACGCTTGTATGCGTCGCAGTCGCAGCACAATTCGGCCTGTCGCCGAGCGCAAGTGCAGCGATAACCGAATTCTCCCAGACACAGACGCTCGCCAACGGCGCGCTCGTATGCGGCGGAAACATCCGCGCCTGGGGGGAAACCAACTCGAATTGGCCGGACAAGGCGATCCTGAACATGCAGGCGACACCGATGGTCGGGGTCGGCGGCACGGGTTCCTCGGCGTTCGCCCCGGTCTGCAACGTGTTCACGACGCTGACCTGGCGCAACCTCGACACAGGCGCAACCGGCCAGATGACGCAGAACGTGGTCGCTGGGATGTACGGCAGCATTCTGTACGCCCTGTATCAACCCACTGGACGCGGGCGGATCGTCGTCGACGTCACGACCAACATGCCGAACATCCCCGGTCACGGCGAGTTCATCGTGCCGTGACGAGCTGCGGCTAACCCCCGGAGCTGAGGAAGCCGAGGAGGTCGTGGCGGGTGATCACGCCGACGGGCTTTCCGTCGTCGACAACCATCAGCGCGTCGGTGTCGCCGAGCGCCTTGGTTGCATCCGACACGTGCTCGCCGGCACCGATCAGCGGGAACGGTGGGCTCATGTGCTTCGCGACTGAATCCGCAAGCGACGCACGGCCTTCGAACACCGCGCTGAGCAAGTCACGCTCGGTGACGCTGCCTTGCACTTCGCCTGCCATCACGGGCGGCTCCGCGCCGACGACCGGCATCTGTGACACACCGTATTCGCGAAGGATCTCGATCGCGTCGCGCAGCGTCTCCGACGGATGCGTGTGGACCAGGTCGGGCAGCAGACCGGACTTACCGCGCAACACGTCACCCACGGTGGGCTCATCCGTCTTCCCGTCCAGCCGCGAACGCAGGAATCCGTAGGACCGCATCCAGTCGTCGTTGAAGATCTTCGACAGGTAGCCGCGACCGCCGTCGGGGAGGAGCACGACGATGAGCGCGTCGGGTTCGCGACGAGCCACCTCTATCGCGGCGACGACGGCCATGCCGCACGATCCGCCGACGAGCAGCCCCTCTTCGCGGGCAAGGCGACGGGTCATGTCGAACGAATCGGCGTCGGAGACCGCGATGATCTCGTCCGCGATTTCTGGGTCGTATGCGGACGGCCAGAAGTCTTCGCCGACACCTTCGACGAGATACGGACGGCCGGTGCCGCCCGAGTAGACCGAGCCCTCGGGGTCCGCGCCGACGACCTTCACCTTGCCGCCGGACACCTCCTTGAGGTAGCGCCCCGCGCCGGTGATGGTGCCGCCGGTGCCGACTCCGGCCACGAAGTGCGTGACCTTGCCGTCGGTGTCGCGCCAGATTTCCGGGCCCGTGGTTTCGTAGTGGCTGGCCGGACCACCCGGGTTCGAGTACTGGTCCGGCTTCCAAGCGCCGTCGATCTCACGCACGAGGCGATCGGAGACGCTGTAGTAGCTGTCCGGATGTTCCGGCGCGACGGCGGTCGGGCAGACGACAACCTCGGCGCCGTAGGCTTTCAGGACGTTGCGCTTGTCCTCGCTCACCTTGTCGGGGCACACGAACACGCACTTGTAGCCGCGCTTCTGCGCGACGAGTGCCAGCCCGATTCCGGTGTTACCCGACGTGGGCTCGACGATGGTGCCGCCCGGCTTCAACGCGCCGGATTCCTCCGCCGCATCGACCATTTTCACGGCGATGCGGTCCTTGGAGCTACCACCCGGATTGAGGTATTCGATTTTCGCCGCAACGAGACCGGCGTCCGGACCGACAACAGAGGTGAGCTTGACGAGAGGGGTGTTGCCGATGAGATCGACTACGTGATCTGCGATGCGCATGCGTTCATCGTCCCAGAACCTCTGGTGAGTGAAACGGGCGGCAGTGTGGTCCGAAGCGAAGATCATCTGAAACGTCTAAATTTGTCAGATACCTATCCAATCGAAAGGGGTAAGGACTATGGCCCCCGGATGGCGGACTACAGCGGTGACCGGTGCAGCGACAGTGGTCGCGGGCTCTGGTGCAGGCACGGTCTCATGGGCTGCCTATCGACACCTGATGGCACAGGCAACCGCGGCGCGAGGCGTGATCGGCCGCAACACGGACAAGCCACCAGAAGCCGACGGCGTCTATACGGCTGGATGCGGAGCACCGGAGCCATGGCGCAGCGGCACGAAGGCCGACATCCACATGATGATCTTCGGCGATTCGACCGCAGCCGGCCTGGGCTGCGTGATCGCCGACGAAGTGCCGGGCGTGCGGATCGCCCGTGGCCTCGCCGAAGAAACCGGTAAGCGGATCCGGCTCAGCACCAAGGCAATTCCGGGTGCCACCTCGAAAGGTCTGGCGGGCCAGGTCGATGCGATGTTCGTCGCAGGACCGCCGCCCGATGCGGCGGTCATCCTCGTCGGGGCCAACGACGTCACCAAGAAGCATTCGATTGTTCGTTCCGCCCGACGACTCGGCGATGCGGTCGGCCGTCTCACCGTGACGGGCAGCGTGGTGGTTGTCGGCACTTGCCCGGACCTCGGCGTGATCACCGCGATCCCACAGCCGCTGCGCACTGTCGCCCGCGAATGGGGATTACACCTCGCCAAGGCACAAGCTGTGGCGACGACCGCTGCCGGCGGCCATCCCGTGCCGCTTGCCGACCTGCTGGCGCCGGAGTTCCTTGCGGCCCCGGACCGCATGTTCTCCCCCGATCAATTTCACCCGTCGGCAGCCGGCTACGCGCTCGCCGCAGAGCAGCTGACACCTGTTCTAGCCAGCGCGCTCGGCGAATGGCACGGCGGACCGTTGCCCGCCCTTCCAGAGCTGTCCCAGGCAGCCGAGAGACGACGCGTCACGTCGCGGGCCGTCGATGCCGCCAACCGATTCCTGCGCCGCCACGACGACGCCGCGTCGGTACACATACTGCTGGAAGCCAGCGATTCGGGACAGCACCGAAGCGGCGTTGCACGGGCGACGTAATCTACTTGGGAGTAGCCACATCAGTGGTCCGTACGACCCGAGGAGTCCCCATGCCAGAGGCAGTAATTGTCTCGCTCGCCCGTTCGCCCATCGGCCGCGCCGGGAAGGGTTCGCTCGTCAGCATCCGGCCCGACGACCTGACCGCGCAGATGGTCCGCGCCGCACTGGACAAGGTGCCCGAGCTCGACCCGACCGACATCGACGACCTACTGCTCGGCTGCGGCCTCCCAGGCGGCGAGCAGGGCTACAACATGGGCCGCGTCGTCGCAGTCGCGCTCGGCTACGACTTCCTGCCCGGCACCACGATCACGCGTTACTGTTCGTCCTCGTTGCAGACCACGCGGATGGCATTCCATGCGATCAAGGCGGGCGAGGGTGACGTGTTCATCTCGGCCGGTGTCGAGACGGTCTCGCGGCTTGCAAAGGGCAGCTCGGACGGCCTGCCGGACACGAAGAACCCACTTTTCTCCGAGGCAGGCGACCGCACCGCGACCGCCGCGCTCGGCGGCGTCACCTGGCACGACCCGCGCACCGACGGTGTCATTCCGGACGCCTACATCGCGATGGGCCAGACGGCTGAGAACGTCGCGCAGATCACTGGCATCTCCCGTGAAGAGCAGGACCGCTGGGGTGTTCGCTCCCAGAACAAGGCGGAGGAGGCCATCAATGCCGGCTTCTTCGAGCGCGAGATCACGCCGGTCACGCTTCCCGACGGCACAGTTGTCAGCAAGGACGACGGCCCCCGCGCGGGCACGACGTACGAGAAGATCAGCCAGCTCAAGCCGGTATTCCGTCCCGACGGCACGATCACGGCCGGCAACGCATGCCCGCTCAACGACGGTGCAGCTGCGCTCGTCATCATGAGCGACACGAAGGCCAAGGAGCTGGGGCTGACCCCGCTCGCCCGGATCGTCTCGACCGCGGTCACGGGCCTGTCGCCCGAGATCATGGGTCTCGGCCCGATCGAGGCATCAAAGAAGGCGCTCGCGTTGGCGGGCAAGACGATCAACGACATCGACCTCGTCGAGATCAACGAGGCTTTTGCCGTGCAGGTCATCGGCTCGGCACGTGAGCTGAAGATCGACGAGGACAAGCTCAACGTTTCCGGCGGCGCAATCGCGATCGGTCACCCGTTCGGTATGACCGGCGCCCGCATCACAGCGACCTTGCTGAACAACCTGACGACCTACGACAAGCAGTTCGGTCTCGAGACCATGTGCGTCGGCGGTGGCCAGGGTATGGCGATGGTGCTCGAGCGCTTGAGCTAGCGCCAAGCCCTCGGCCCGTGAGTCTTTGTGGAGGGCCCGCCCTCCACAAAGACTCACGGGCGCCGTAGGGGCCTAACTAGTCGTTCTGGAAGTAACTCAGCAGTCGCAGGATCTCGACGTAGAGCCAGACCAGGGTGACGGTGAGACCGAAAGCAACGCTCCATGCCGCTTTCTCAGGTGCCTGAGCGCGAATCAGCTGATCGGCCGCATCGAAGTCCAGCAAGAAGCTGAACGCTGCGAGCGCGATGCAGACGAGGCTGAAGATGATCGCGATCGGACCACCGTCGCGGAGACCGAAGCCGCCGTCGGTGAAGAAGCCTGCGACCAGGTTGCCGACCATCAGGACAAGCACACCGATCAGGCCGCCGATGATCATCCGAGTGAAGCGCGGCGTGACGCGAATGGCACCCGTCTTGTAGACGATCAGCATGCCGCCGAAGACACCGAAGGTGCCGAGCACAGCTTGTCCGATCAGCGCGCTGCCGCCGGCACCGCCGAACGTGACGTTGGTGAACATGAAGGACAGTGCACCGAGGAACACCCCTTCGACCGCGGCGTAGCTGAGCACGATCGCGGGGTTGTCCATCTTGCGACCAAAGGTTGCGACCAAAACCAGGCCCAGCCCGATGAGCCCGCCGCCGATGACGAACGGCACTGCGAGTCCGGTGTTTCCCTGCACGAGAACATACGAGATGATCGCCGCGACGCTCAGCACCCCGAGGGTGATGCCAGTCTTGGTGACCACATCGTCGATTGTCATGGCCCGAGATTGCGGACCGGTCTGGTACGGCTGCGGAGCATGTTGCTGGCCGTACTCCTGCGTGAACTGTCCGGCACCTGCCGCCGCAGAGCCGAAGGTGGCGTATCCACCGCCCTGCTGTCTAGGCAGGTTGCGGAACACCGGGTTGCTGGTGGTGCGCACCGTGTACATCCCTTCTCGTGGTGGCTTAACTAACGGCAATTCTGCACAGATAACGTCTGAAGTTCAGGGCAAGTTCCCAAATCTCCGAAAACTCCGGACAAATCGGACTCTACCGGCTGTGCTTCAAAGCACGCCAGACTCCGATGTCAACGGGTGGACCGCGTGATGGTGAATTTCCCGCTGCGACCCATGCTGTCGGTACGACCTACGACTCGCTCCAGCAGAGCGCGGTAGTTCAGATGCGTGTTGTACACGGTCCACAGCTCCCCGCCTGGCTTCAGCACACGCGCCGACGCCTTGAACAGCTTCACGGCCGCACCGGTGTGGACCGCCGCACCCACATGGAATGGGGGGTTCAACACGATGAGGTCGACGCTCCTGTCCGGGGTCTCAGACATCGCGTCGTCACGCGCGACGGTTATCCGGTCTGCGACACCGTTCGCCTCGGCAGTCGCGAGCGTGGATGCCACCGCGGCGGCGGACTGATCGGTCGCAGTGATCGCCAGCCGTGGGCGCAGACGTGCGAGCTCGATGGCGAGAACCCCTGTGCCGCAACCGAGATCGACAGCAGTCTTGGCGTCGCGCTTCATTCTGGGCAACGACTCGACAAGGAAGCGTGTACCGATGTCGAGCTTGGCTCCGGCGAAAACGGCGCCGTGGGCGACGATCGTCAGATCGAGGTCGGCGATTTCCTCGCGCATCGGGAACTTCGGCGTCTCGACCGCGCGGGGCACTGTTGCGACGAGTACCCGCGACTTCTGTCGTCCGCGGCTGGGAGTGACAACCTCGAAGGTCTGCCCCAGCACGTCGTTCATCGCCGGCGTCAGGTACTTGTCGCGTCCGCCGGCAAACACGGTGACGTCAGGGCTGGCGAACCGCGCAATCGCCTCGGCTATCTCGGCAAGCTCCGCAAATCCACGCGGAACACGCATCAGAACAACAGACGCGCCCGTCAGCAGCTCCTTGTCGAGCCCGCAGTGCGTGTACCGGTCCTGATACTCCGCATCGGCGGCGTTCGCGGCGAGAGCGAGTTCCCCGGTGAGGTCGTCCTGGTGGACACGTACGCCCTGCGTATCGTGCGTTGCGATCGCGCCAAGCGTCAGCGCCCCGTAGAGGTCGCCGATCACGGCGACAGTTCCGGCCTCCGCGGACGACAGTGCATCGGCCGCGACATCGAGGATCAGCCTGTCTGCGGCGTCGACCGCGAAGAGGTTTGGCGCCTCCACATCGGGGCGCCGCCGCATTTGAGCAAACAGGTCCTCGACAATTGGCATGGCACCAGTCTCCTCGACCGGATATCTCGATCCACCAACGGGCCTGGTCCGCAACTCGCACCGACCGGTCAAGTGACCAGTACGGGTGAGTTGTGTCACACTGGCGGTAGCCGCGGTCAACGAGGACTGCGGTGTGGCACAAGGTGGTTGGTGTATGGGCAGGTCAGTCAAGGCGGCCAACGATGCTATGGCGCTCCCGGCGGGAGTTCGGGGAACCGCAGATCCTCGATTCCGGTCGATAGCCAAGGCGTTCGGACGCATTTTCGCCCGTGGCGGCAAGGGCGGCGCATTGTCGGTCTACCTCGATGGCAGTCCCGTGGTCGACATTTGTGCGGGCACGTCGGACCGAGCCGGGAAGATTCTGTGGGACAAAGACACCGGGACCATCCCGTACTCGACGTCGAAGGGAATCGCATCCACAGTCATCCACCGCCTCGCTGATCGAAACCTCCTCGATTACGACGCACCCATCGCCGAGTACTGGCCGGCGTTCGGCGAGAACGGAAAGTCCGCGATCACCGCCCGGGATGCACTGACCCACCGAGCTGGGCTTTCGGGCCTGTCTGGAATAGCCGGAAGCCTCGACGACATCCTCGATCACCGGCGGATGGAAGAGCGTCTCGCAGCGGCGAAACCCGACCGGTATCTCGGCGCTCCCGCGTACCACGCACTGACTTACGGCTGGCTTGTTGCTGGCATCGCCAGATCCATCACTGGCAAGGGCATGGCAGAACTGTTCCGAACCGAGGTGGCTGATCCCCTTGGAGTCGACGGCATTCACCTGGGTAGGCCGCCAGCGAGCGCGCCCACGAAGGCCGCCGAACTCGTGGGTTCAGTCGATGTCTTCGGACGCCGAGTTGCACAGCTGCTGACACCTGTCGCTGCTCGCGTTCCTGGCCCGCTCTACGGCACCGTCCGTACTATGTTCGTCCCGCGGGTCGAGGACCTGTTCCGCGGCGATGATCCACCCATACTGAACGCCGAGATGCCCGCAGCAAATGCGGTCGCGACTGCGAGTGGGCTGGCAACGCTGTACAGCGCAATCGCCTGCGGAGGCGAAACGAGTACCGGGCGTTTGCTTTCCGCGGACCGCATCCGCGTGATGTCGAAGGTACAAACCCGCAAGCTCGATCGCACGCTGTACCTCCCGATGTCATGGCGGTTGGGCTATCACTCGTTCCCGATCGCGGGCGCCTCGCACGTGTTGGGCCACCTCGGAGCCGCGGGATCCGGTGCGTGGGCGGACCCCGGCACCGGGCTCGCGATGGGTTTCGTGCACAACCGACTGCCCGACCCACGGACGCTGTTGTTCGACCAGACCATCCTCGCGTGGCTGTCGCCGATGATTGTCAGGGCCGCGAAGGCAGCGAAAGCTGGCGGTGCTGTAGTTATCCCAGTCGCGGCAAATCGAACCGCAAGCTAGTCGAGCTTGGCGGCCTGCAGAGCCAAGTAGCGCTGTTCCGGCACACTCGCCGTCATCCGCGCTGCCGCTTGGTAACACTCGCGGGCGGCAGCAATGTCGCCGGCGCGTTCGAGTAGATGACCACGCACCGCCTCGAGGCGATGCGATTGAGTTATCCGGTCGTCGCCGTCGAGCGTGCCGAGCACCGCCAACCCTGCGCGTGGACCGTTCACCATCGCGACCGCGACAGCCCGATTTAGCGTGACTACCGGGCTCGGCCAACCCTTTTCGAGTACCTCGTACAACGCCAGAATCTGCGGCCAATCTGTTTCCGGCGCGGTCTGCGCCTCATCGTGAACGGCGGCAATCGCTGCCTGGAGTTGGTAGGGACCGATCTCGGCCTTTCCGAGTGTTCGCGTAATGATCGTGATGCCCTCCTCGATCTGCGCCGAGTTCCACCGTCCGCGGTCCTGTTCTGCCAGGGGAACAAGGAATCCGTCGGCATCGGTCCGGGCTGCCCTGCGAGCGTCGGTGAGCAACATCAATGCGAGCAGTCCCGCCACCTCGCCTTCGCCAGGGATCAACAGCGCCAGCACGCGAACGAGGCGGATAGCTTCGTTTGTCAGATCGGTCCGCTGCGCTGCGGCGCCCGAACTTGTCGAGTAGCCCTCGTTGAACACGAGGTACAGAACATGCAATACGACGCGCAGACGGTCCGCACGCTCGGCTGCAGGCGGCAGGTCGAATTGCGCGCCAGCCGTCTTCACGGTCTTCTTCGCGCGGCTGATCCGTTGGGCCATCGTAGTTTCCGGGACGAGGAAAGCGCTCGCGATCTCTGCGGTCGTAAGTCCGCCGACCGCACGCAGCGTCAATGCCAGTTGCGACGGGATCGACAGCGAGGGGTGACAGCAGAGGAACAGCAGAGTAAGGGTGTCGTCCTGGCCGGAAGCCTCACCCCTACTTGGCAATTCGAGAGCGGCATCGGTCTCTTCCCTACGCCTCCGAGCACTGTCGCTGCGCCATTCATCCACCAGTCGTCGATTCGCGACGGCAATCAACCAGGATCGCGGGCTATCGGGAATGCCGTCGACGGGCCATTGCAATGCGGCGGCGAGAAGCGCCTCCTGTACGGCGTCTTCGCACGCATCGAACTGGCCGTGTCTGCGGACCAGCGTGCCGAGGACCTGCGGCGCGAGTTCGCGCAGCAGGTCCTCGATTCGGCGCGGTGAACTCACACCTCTGGCGGACCGTCAGCGACCCGGCGAACCTCGATCGGTTCCCGCGTGAATTCGACGACCTTCGCGGTGAGTTCGAGCGCGCGATCCTCACTGTCCACGTCGACGATCCAGAAGCCGATCAACGATTCCTTGGTTTCCGCGAACGGCCCGTCGGTCGTGACTGGAATGCCGTCCTGGATCCGGACCATCTTTGCCTGCGTGGAGTCGACAAGGCCTTCGGCGGCGACAAGCTCGCCTGACTTGGTGATCTCGTCGTTAAACGTGTTCATGAACGCGATCATGTCCCTGATCCACTCCGGCGTCTTGGTCTCCATCATCGTGCCGGCATCGCCGAACATCATGATCATGTATTTCATCTCGTCACTCCCTCGACCAGCACCTCGTTCGGGTGCTCTCACGACTGGGTCGGAGCCGCCGGATCGATCTCGACATTCCCCTTCAGCCACCGTAGGCGAAGCCGTCTGCCTCATGCGACGAGAACCCCCGATCTCGCATCGTTCCTCAGCGACCTCGAGTGACAATGATGCAATGTCGGTTGGTGCGGCGGCATCCTCATCGGCTGGATGCTGGACTGGGCGTTCAGGCGCTTTCTCGATGCGGGCCCGGAGTCCGACCCGATCGAAGTCGCCAATATCGCGCTGACGCTTGCTGTCCTCGCGATCAGCACCGTCGCGGTGTTCGTCGTCATTCGGCAGCAACGTGCCGTCCGTACGGCCACAGTGTTGATCGAGAGCGGCGATCCGGCGACCGAGGCCTATGGGATCGATGCCCTGACCGATGTCGCGGACAGGTCCAGTGGTCGACGTCGCCAAGAAACCATCGACGCGTTGTGTGGCCTGGTGCGTGCGGACGAGACAGGCAGCGACATCAAACGGGAGGTGGTTCGCGTCATCGCGTCGCACCTGCAACCGGACTCCGAGTGCTCTTGGTCTGCAAGCACATTCGACTTCCAAGATGCCACCTTCACTGACGCTGACTTCACGTCGGCAGTGTTCAACGGTCCGTCCCGTTTCGACGGCGCGAGGTTCGACGGCCCGACCAAATTCAGCGGAACGACGTTTGCTGCGGTCGCACAATTCGACGGTGTGAACTTCGGCGGAACAGCCGACTTCCATGCGGCGACGTTCCTCGGCAGCGCCAGATTCGAGGACGCGGTCTTCGGCGCAGACACCACGTTCGACGGCGCAACATTCGCTGGCAATGCGGGGTTTTCCGACACCAAGTTCGGCGGCAACGCACGATTCGACGAAGCGGTCTTCGCGGATGATGCCCGCTTCCATGACGTGCTGTTCGCCGGTGCGGCCCAATTCGACGCAGCAGTCTTCGGATCGGATGCGCGGTTCAACGCGACGCTGTTCAAAGGCGATACCCGATTCAGTGCAGCCCGGTTCACCGGCGACGCCCGCTTCTACCGCGCGAGATTCTCCGGCGATGCACGCTTCGCCTCCGCGACCTTTGCCGCGGACGCCCAGTTCGATGCCACAACGTTCGGCGGGAACGCAGGTTTCGACCACACCTCGTTCGCGGGAGACACCCGCTTCGACTACGCCTGGTTCGGCCGCAACGCCCGGTTCTGTGCCGCGACGTTCACGGGAACCGCCGGCTTCCTCGGCACATCGTTCGCCGGCCAACTCAGCTCGTTCGAAGGTATCGACTTCGGTTCGAAGACAATCACTTTCGAGTATCCCAAACTCTGGGGGCCACCACCGCCGGTATTCGATTGGGATGGCGACGTAGCGTTGAAGCCCCACAACGTCAGGCCGGAAGACTGGCCACCAGCCCCCTGACTCGGATGCTACTTGCGGATCAGCAGCTCGAATATCTCGCGGAGCTCATCTGAGGTCGGCGTCGGCAGACTCCGCCGGCCGTGGACGAATCCGATTCCGGCGTAGACGAGCGCACCCGCGCGAATGCGGGCTTGGGCAGGAGTGAAGTCGAGCTCGAGCAACGACTTCTGCACGACGTCGAAGATCCGGCGATCGAGGTCGCGTACCGCTGCGTCCACACGTTCGTCCGACCTGGCCCATTCGCGGATTGTCGACTCGACAACCCACGTCGGCTCATCGATGAGCAGTGCGGCCATCGCCTCCAGCCGCTCGCCGACCGGCAGCGCATCGAGCGCGCTCAAACCGTGCGCAGCGTCGCTCTGGACCCCGCACCAATGGCCTGCGATGGCTTCGAGCAGTTGATCGATGTCGTCGAAATGCCAGTAGAAGCTGCCTTTCGTGACGCCGAGCTCCGCACAGAGCCGGGGTATGCGCACGGCGGCGACGCCGTCTCGCTTCAGCAGCTCGAGGGCCCCCTTGACCCAATCTTCCACCGTGAGGCGGTTCGCACGCGGCCGCGCAGACCGCTGGGACGAGGCTTTCCGAGACGCGCGCGGCGACACATCTTCGGACTCAACTGGCGAGCCCATTACGTCCGATCGTCCCTACACCAGCGTGGATCCACGTGTTCAGCATAGTGCTGCGGTTTGTCCATACCTCATAGTACCGCGTGCCATACCTAGAAGTATGGTAACTTGTGACGCGTATCGCCATCCACGCCCATCGGCGAAGGGACATCAGTGTCAGTCAACGGCACCCGCTCGATCGATCAGGCGCAGAATTCTGCGTTCTCGGCACCGAAATCTCCGACAGCGTTCCGCTACTGGGACTCGCTCGAAACAAGGCGCGTTCAACGCGTGCGACGCATCGTCAAGCGACTGACCGGCGGTGAACTCTTCCCCACCGATGCGCAGGCTTCGGACTTCTGCGCCGACCTGTTCGCCGGAGATCCTGTCGCCGAACGATTCGTCGCCGACGTCATGCACGGCGACATCGGCCCGAAGTCCGGGCGCAAGATGCTCGATGCCGCACTCACCGACGGAATCGACAGCCTCACCGATGCGCCCGATGCAATGCGGGAACTGTTCGCAGAGTTCGAGACCGTACCCGATTGGGTGCAGCGTGAACTTGTCGAACAAGGCGCAGCGATCTGGCGGCGTTGGGGCACCATGCTTTTCAGCTTCGCCGGAGCCGAGACTCTCGAAATCTATACCGAGGCAGCGGTCGCGACGCCGCTCTCGCTGGCAGGCGGTTACGCCGGCGACAATGCCCTACGCCGATTCCTCGAGACGTGCCGTTTCTGGATCGACGTCTCCGAACCCGGCGCGCTGCTGACCCCAGGCTCGAAAGGCCGGGCGACCGCGCTGAAGGTGCGCGTGATGCACGTGTCGGTGCGCGCGCGAGTCGAGCAGCACCCCGAGTGGAACACCGAAACGTGGGGCCTACCGATCAGCCAGGGTTACATGCTGCTGACGTTGCTTGCAGGCAGCGTCACACCGGGGCTGGCGTTGTGGTCCCTCGGATACCACACGACGCCAACGGAAATCAGAGCTCTGTTGCACTTTCAGAAGTACATGGGTCATCTCCTCGGTGTCCGCGTGCGGTGGTACCCATAGACGATCGTCGACTCACTACGCCTGCTCGCCATGACAGTGGCGTCGCGATCGCACGACGCAGGTGTCCACGGTGCGGAACTCATCGAGTCCTACCCAGCGGCATTCGCACCGCGCGACGGGCATCGCGGCCTCACGCGGCTGCGCGAGGCCTACAACTTCCGGATCAACTCGGTCTACTCGGCGATGTTCATGGCACCGGGCACGCGGCGCAACTACACGATGCCCCGCGCCTTTCCGTGGATTCTCATCCCTCTCGCCCGCTTTCCCCTGATCACCGCAACCGAGTTGGTGCGCCGCTTCGTACCGAGCTTCGCCCGCATACACGAAAAGGCGATGCTGTGGCATCGAGAGAACTGGTATCAGGCTCAAATGCGTGTTCGTACAGCAGCATTCGATGCGAGTGGCGCGTTGCGGCGCTGAGCTCCTACATACACAATTCACGACAGAACGGCACATCATGACAGCTCCCGATATCATCGAAGCCTGGAACGGCCCCGGCCGTCGTGACGGTGTGGTCACCACCGTACGACCGCAAGACAATGCATTGCACTCGGAGAACAGGTTCACCGCATTCGAGCATTGGTACTTCGACGCGCATCTGGATTCCGGGCACATCGTGATCGGCTTTCTCGCCAAGCGCCGCCCAGAAGACCTACCCAATTGCCGCCCGTGGGTTGAACTTATCGTCTACGCGCCCGACGGAACACGTCGTCAGGTCAGCAAGAAGTACCCGCGATCGGAGGCCTCCTTCTCGAAGGAAGAATGCAACGTTCGGATCGGGCCCAACCGGGCGTACGTAGACGAGTCCGAGGGCGGGCTGCCGGTGCACCGCGTGTATCTGGCCGAGGACGACCTCGAATTCGACTTGCGATTCGACAACGAGACCCCGAGTTGGATGCCGGGCAAGGGCGAAACGCACTTCGGCGCCAAGGATTCGTTCGGGTGGACGGTCGCAGCGCCGCGTGCGCGGGTCTCCGGCACGGTGCGAATCGGTGGTCAAACTTTCGACGGCGCCGGGCGCGGCTACGCCGATCACAACTGGGGCGTCGGCGACATGAAGCGCGTCATCGAGCGCTGGCATTGGGGCCGACTGTATGTCGACGAATACTCGCTGTTGTATGCCACCGTGCTGACGCAGGAAAAGTACGGCTCGCACGAGATCCGCCCGCTGATGCTGGCACAACATGATCGAATCACGCTCAGCACCGGCGAAGTCGAATTCAGCGAGGGCCCAGCCGTATTCGACTCGACGGCCAATCGTTCCTACCCGTCCTGGATCAGACTCCAGGTCGCCGACTCGGTCGATCTTCGCCTGACCGTCAACGACGTCATCCACGCACACGACTTCATCGACGACGTTCCGGTACTACGCAATCTCAAGCCACTCGCTTACCGAATGATCGGACATCCCGGTTACTTCCGATTCAATTCGACCTTCGAGCTCACCCTGACCACCGACAGCGGTACCGAACATCGGACTGGCTCGACGCTCCACGAACTCGTCGCGCTGCGATAATCCGCTACTGCCGTGGGCCGTAGCGCTCGGCGTACGACTCATGCAGGTGTGCGTCACGCTTCCGCGTCAACTCCTCGACAAGCTCGGGGTCGAGGTTGTGCTGCGACAGGCGATGCCGTCGGTACACCTTGTTGAGCGCGATTGCGAAGTAGACGAAGGGGATCAGGATCGGCATCGTCATGCTGGCATGCACGTAGAGCGAGGTCGGAATCAGCCACATCGGTGCAAGCATCATCACGGTAGGAATGGTGACCCGAAAGACCATCCGGCCCGCCGCGCCTTTGCCCGCCAGGTCGTGCTGCACCCAATCGTGCATCGACGCCGGCAGCTTGGACCCGCTGCAGTAGGCGACGTATTGCAGCGCATTCGGACGTGAACGTTCGGCACTACTCAAGTGGATACTCCTTCGGGTGGTCAACGCGGGAAGGTTGGAAAGACTACGCGCTTGGCAGTGGCATTCATGACACCTGCCATACAGCCGTACCAACCGAGCGCAGCTGTGACGATTCCGAACCAGCCGCCAAGCTTCGTCATCGAATCGAAGGTGCCGAACGCGCCGATAGTCAGCGAGATGAACGTCAGGCTGAGGAAGAACAGCACGGACATGAGTAGGACGGACGTCCGTGTCGAGCAGATCAGCATCGTAAGGGTGAAGATGGTCCAGCCGAGCAGGTACAGACCGATACCCTTGTTCTTGTCTGCGCCCATGGCCGCAGCCCCACCCTGGCTGATCAAGTACCAGAACGACAACCAGAACGCGCCGTAGGACACGAAGGCGACCGCACCGAACGTGTTGTCCTTCATGAACTCCCACATGCCGGCGAGCAATTGGGCGATCCCGCCGTAGAAGAGCGCGAGGCCGAGGACCCCGACCTCTACCGAAGCCGGAACCATATTCGTGTTGACCGCCGAGAGGAAGAAGGTCGTCATCGCGAAGGCACCGAGCCCGAGCGGTCCCGGGTCGGCGATACGTGGCCCACTGCTGGTGGACGAATTCACAATGTGTTCCACACGCTCGCGGAAGTCGTTCGTCTTGATTGCCATGTTGCTGGTTCCTCTATCGGTGAAGCTCGGCCGCTGAATGAGCTTTCCGCAGTTCATATTTGAGAATCTTGCCCGTCGATGTCCGTGGCAGCTCGGTCTGGAATTCAATCTCTTCGGGGACCTTGTAGCGCGCGAGCAGTGTCCGGGTATGCGCGATGATTTCCTGTGCGGTTGCCGTCGCACCGGCCGCGAGGGTGACGAACGCTTTGGGCCGTTCGCCCCACTTCGGATGCGGCACTGCGACAACGGCGACATCGGCGACCTCCGGGTGGGAAATGATCGCTTGCTCCACTTCGACCGTCGAGATGTTCTCGCCACCCGAGATGACGATGTCCTTCGCGCGGTCTTTGAGTTCGATGTAGCCATCGGCGTGCATGACACCGAGGTCGCCGGTATGAAACCAGCCGCCTGCGAACGCTTCTGCGGTGGCAGCCGGATCCTTGTAGTACCCGAGCATCACGTTGTTGCCCCGAAGGACGATCTCGCCCATCGTAGTTCCGTTTGCCGGAACATCTTTCATGTCGGCATCGACAATGCGGGCGCTCTCGGCCTGCACCATTCCGACACCTTGGCGAGAGAGTAATGCCGCACGTTCGTGTGGCTTGACGTCCTTCCAGGACTCCTGGTATTCGCAGATCGTGTACGGCCCGTACACCTCGGTGAGCCCGTAGACGTGCACGACCGTGACCCCGATTGCCTCGAGCTGCGCGATGACGGTAGGCGACGGCGGTGCTCCGGCCGTAGTGATCCGCAACGATTCCAATGTGCGTGCCTGCGGTGCGTCGGCGATTGTCGAGCACACGGCGGGGGCACCGCACAGATGTGTGACGCCCAGATTGTCGATCGCATCCCAGATGGCATCGGCCCGTACGGCCCGTAAGCAGATGTGCGTGCCGGCGGCCTCCGTCACTGCCCACGGCGTACACCACCCGTTGCAGTGGAACATCGGCAACGTCCACAGATACTTCGTCGCACCCGTGAAGCCGTTGTGAAAGGTCTCCCCCAGCGAGTTGAGGTAGGCACCGCGGTGCGTGTACAACACACCCTTGGGTTTGCCGGTGGTTCCTGACGTGTAATTGATTGCGATCACTTGTAATTCGTCCTCGACGCCCCAGCGGAGCGGCTCGTCGGTGACGCCGTCCATCGTGGCAACGAAGTCTGCGTATCGACGTGTGACGATGCCACCCGGCACGTCGGGGTAATCCACAGTCGAATCTGGGATCTCGATGATGTCTGTGAGAGTCGGCACGTTGTCGTACGCTGTCGCCAACGCACCGACGAATTCCGAGTCGACGAACAAGATCGTCGTTGCTGAGTGATTCAAGATGTATTCGAGCTCCGGACCCACTAACCGCGAGTTCAGCGCGACGAGCACGCCCCCGGCAAGCGGGACGGCAAAGTGGGCGAACAGCAGTTCAGGAACGTTCGGGCACAGGTAGGCAACGCGATCGCCGGGAGTGATCTTGCTTCGCAATACTCGTGCGAGGCGTTCGACCTCGGCGCCGAATTCTTCGTACGTGTAGCGGCGATTTCCGTGGATTATCGCGGTACGGTCAGGAAATACTTTCGCCGACCGTTCGAGAAAACGCAGCGGGCTCAACGGCGTGTAGTTCGCCGCCAGAGCGGTGGGTGCAGTCAATTGATCCTCCATATATGTGCAACCCATTTCAACGCAAATAGAGGCGTTGCATGATGGCTGTTACCGGAAATATCAGCTACCGGTGCTACACACTGTTGGATTTGTACGGTATGGCGCGACCACCCCTTACGGTACGCCTTCGAAGTCACATTCGGCTCGAATAGTCGGCCACGTCACTTTGCACACCGCGACATTGGTGGTGCCAAATATTTTCCAGCCCAACATCTTTAACTGAGCTGCCCGCGTGAGCCACGCCGCCGGGCCTTTAGTCATCACTCGAGAGTACTTTCCGCACTTGTAATTTCCCGGGAGAATATCGAGAATCAGCCCATGCGCACCTGACGCGATTAGTCTGCAGATCCGGCCGATTTGGGTGTCTCAATACATGGAGCACCAACTCCGATTAGTAAGGTCGACCATGCCACAGCTTCAGCATTTACGAAAAGTCACAATGCGTGAATTACCAGGCCTAGCCGGCACGCGACTCGGCTCCTCCGAACCCGTGATAGTGACGCAGGGCCGGATCAACACATTTGCGGACGCAACCGGCGATCATCAATGGATCCACGAGGACCCGGTTCGCGCCAAAGCCGGTCCGTTCGGCACCACCATCGCACATGGATTCCTGACCTTGTCGCTCGCAGTGGAGTTGCTCGCCGACATCTTCGAGGTCAGCGATTGCGCGCAGGTAGTGAATTACGGACTCAACAAGGTCCGGTTCCCCGCGCCGGTGCCGGTGGACTCGAGACTGCATGCCGTTGCGGACCTCGTCGCCGTAACCGCTTGTGCTGGTGGATATCAGGCGACTGTCGCGCTCACCTTCGAGGTAGAAGGCGGAATCCGCCCGGTCTGTGTTGCCGAGATCCTGCTCCGATTCTACGAAGCCGACAGCGCTGCTTGACATACCAAGCATGTGCGTCGTAAGTTGTGCATGTCAGCTTCACCAACTAGCTAGGAGCCCACCATGGTTGCAGCAGCCACCACATCCCGTAACTCGACAAGCGCCCCGATCGAAGAGGCTGTCCACAAGGCCGGCGATCAGCTCATCTCCGCCGTCAAGCAGGGCCAGAACGCAACTCTCGACGCAGCGCGGGCACTCGCCAAGGTGACCTCGTCGGTCCCCACTCCGGACCTACTGAAGATCGACGGCGCACCGGAATTGCCTGACTTCCAGGCGCTTACGACCTACAGCTTCGACTTGGCGATCCAACTGCTCACAGCCCAGCGCGATTTCGCTGTCAACCTCGCATCGGCCTTCGCGCCGGCGAAGTCTGCCTGACCTGTAGCTTCAATGGCATCCACCGCCTCGATAGCAACAGGGGACGACAATGCCAGCACATCCGGATGACGGCCAGAAGATTCTGGGCGACTTCATCAGGGCGCAGCGACAGATGGCGAATCTGTCGCTGCGGCAGCTCTCTGCGATGACCGCCGTGTCCAATCCCTACCTCAGCCAGATCGAGCGGGGCCTACACGAACCGTCTGTGCGTGTACTCAAGTCGATTGCCGACGCGCTGAACGTCTCCGCCGAGGCACTGCTGGAGCAGGCGGGGCTGGTCACAGAAACATCAGAGACCGACGACGATGCGACCGAGGTCGCTCTCCGGGCCGATCGCAGGCTCACCGAGCCCCAAAAGCGCGCGTTGCTTTCCGTCTATCGCAGCTATATCGAAGCGAACGACACGGGCCCCTGACCTTGGGCCCGTCTGCGGGGTACACCCACCCCGTAACCGCCCATAGGACGCTGGCCCCACATGAACTCCATAGCGAATCAACACTCCCCCGCTTCCTCGATCTTCGACCTCGTCGGTGTCGCCGAGAACCTGACAGTCGAAGCCGATCCTGTTTCCTTCCTCCGCGCACTGGTCTCCGCCGGGGGCGGCATCCTCAAGAATCCCGCTGGCGTTGCCGCCGCGAACTCACGGCTGTTCTTCGGCCTTGTTGCCGCGGCCAAAGCCACCGCCGGCCGAGCGATGGGGCTCGACTCGGAAGGACCGATCCCACCCGCGCGCGGCGACAAACGATTCAGTGATGCCGCCTACCGCGACAATCCCGCGTATTTCCTGCTGGGACAGGAGTACTTGTTGGCGAGCAAGCTTGTCACCGAACTACTCGACGCCGCAGGTCTGGCCGGGATCAAGGCAGTCAAGGCGAAGTTCGCTGCGCAGTTCATCCTCGACGCGTTGTCGCCGACCAACACCTTCGTGGGCAATCCTGCCGCCATTCGCAGGGCGTTCGACACAGGTGGCAAGAGCATCGTCGCGGGCGCGAAAAACATGCTGCACGACGTGCGCCACAACGGCGGCTGGCCCTCGCAGGTCGACAACTCCAGCTTCGAAGTCGGCGTCAACATGGCTGCCACGGCAGGCGCGGTTGTCTACCGCAGCGACCTGATCGAGCTGATCCAGTACACCCCGCAAACCCCGAACGTGCACTCGATTCCACTGCTGTTCTGCCCACCCTGGATCAACAAGTACTACATCATGGATCTCGCGCCGGGTAAGAGCCTCATCGAGTGGGCAGTCCAGCACGGCCACACGTGTTTTGCGATCAGCTACCGCAACCCCGACGAGTCGATGTGTGAGCTCGGTTTCGAGGACTACATGTTCAAGGGTCCGCTGGACGCCGTCCGAGTCGTTCGCGACATCACCGGCGCTGCCGAAGTCAACACCGTATCTGTCTGTCTCGGTGGGACATTGACCGCACTCGGCTTGGCCTACAACGTTGCGGCCGGTGACGATTCGATCCATTCCGCGACTTTCCTCAACACCCATACCGATTTCAGCGAGCCAGGCATGCTGGGCACCTTCACCGACGAGGCCACCATCGCCGGCCTGGAAAAGCAGATGGCGAAGAACGGCTATCTCGATTCCGCGCAGATGGCGCGCACCTTCAGCGCCCTTCGCGCCAACGACCTCATATTCGCGTACATCGGCAACAACTGGCTCGCTGGAAGTAAGCCCCCCGCATTCGATTTGCTTGCCTGGAACGAGGATTCGACTCGCATGCCCGCGAAGATGCATTCCCAGTATCTGCGGTCCTGCTACCTCGACAACGAATTCGCACGCGGCGAGTTCGAGGTACAAGGCAAGCGGCTCGACCCGAGCCTCGTCAACGTCGACACGTACGTGCTGGCCGCAGTCGACGATCACATCGTGCCGTGGACTTCCAGCTACAAGACAACGCAACTTCTCGGCGGGGACAGCCGGTTCGTGTTGAGCAATTCCGGTCATATCGCCGGCATCGTCAACCCGCCGAATCCGAAGGCAAAACACTGGACCAACGAGAACCTTCCGACCGACGCGCAGCAGTGGAAGATCGATGCGGAACTGCAAGAAGGCACTTGGTGGGAGGACTGGACGACGTGGATCGCCGTTCAGGGCGGCCCCGAAATCGCCGCACCCACGCAACTCGGCAGCGGCGAGTTCACACCGCTCGAGGACGCCCCCGGTCGCTACGTACGGAACTCTGCGTGACCCCGGCAGCCACTGTGGAGCCCAGCCGATCTAAAACACTCGACGTCCGGGGTTTGAAGGTCTGCATGCGGATCGAAGGTTCGGGCGAGCCACTACTGCTGATCAACGGCCTCGCCCGTCCACTCGAGAGCTGGATTCCATTCGCGCAGTGCATGTTCGGAAGAACTGTCATCAGCTTCGATGCGCCAGGAATCGGAGCCAGCTCGACGCCGATCTTCCCGCTCTCCATGCACGCATTGGCAGACATTGCCGCAGATGTACTCGACGCCGCCGGGTTCGACTCCTGTGACGTGGTGGGCTTCTCGCACGGCGGCGCAGTCGCACAGCAACTCGCTGCCGACTCACCCGCGCGGGTACGAAGCCTCACCCTGGTTTCGACGTCATGTGGTGTCGGCGGAGTCCCTGGACAGTTGGGCGACCTCGGCCGCGGAATGTTCGAGCCCACCAGAGGATTTCGGTGGCCCACACCAGATCCGCTCGGGTTCCTGTGGCAGGTACTTGCGATCACTTCCTGGTCGAGCATCTCCGACCTGGGCACGCTCGACGTCCCTACGCTCGTGGTCTCCGGAATCCATGATCGCATCGTCCCGCCCGCGAACAGCGCTCTGCTCGCGGAACGTATTCCGAACGCCCGGCTCGCCACCCTCGACGCTGGGCACGACCTGCAACGCGGCGAACCC
>JBBSKP010000024.1:0-34160 GCA_038256175.1 Mycobacteriales bacterium | reverse complement strand
CGTATTCGATCAGGCATTCCGATCGCTTCGCCGGGGTGGTCGACTTGTCTGCGTGTCCATGCCCGCGCACGGGGTGTTGTCGATTCCGATTTTCGATGCTGTCGTCGGTGGAATCTCGGTGATCGGGTCGATCGTGGGCACCCGTAAGGACATCGCCGAGGTCTTCGCGTTGCACGCCGCCGGACGCACCACGGTGCATGCGGTAGGTCGGAAGCTCGAGGAAGTCAACGAATGCTTCGCCGAGGTGTCGGCGGGGCAGGTCACTGCTCGCCTCGTCTTCGAATTCTGATCGCTGATCTGGGCCCGCGTGAACAAGTGGAGAAACTCTACCCTCACTGGAGGGTAGAGTTCAGGCCGGTCCGCGACGCACTCAATCGTGTGAGTCCCTCGCATGTGCGGACCACGGCCGGTTGATACCCGTCCCCATTGTTCTTACGCAGCGATGCTTCGTGGCAACGCCACCACTTCGCCTTGACGCGCCCTATGCGATGAAAATGGAGCCTGATTCATGACGACGATCCCCGAGATCGACAAACCCGTGCCGGCGGAAGGATCGGTCCGCGCCGCGCTGCGTTCGCCCGGACGGCTACGCACCGAAGTTCTGGCCGGCTTGGTTGTCGCGCTGGCTTTGATCCCGGAGGCAATCTCGTTCTCCATCATTGCCGGCGTCGACCCCCGACTCGGACTGTTCGCCTCCTTCACGATGGCGGTGACGATCTCTATCGTGGGTGGACGTCGAGCGATGATCTCTGCAGCGACCGGTGCGGTCGCCCTTGTCGTCGCACCGTTGGTACCTATGTACGGCGTTGACTACCTGATCGCCACTGTCATCCTCGCGGGCATTCTGCAGATCGTCCTGAGCGTGCTCGGTGCCCCGAAGCTGATGCGGTTCATCCCGCGCAGTGTGATGGTCGGCTTCGTCAACGCCCTCGCCATCCTCATCTTCATCTCCCAGGTCCCGCACCTGCTCGGGGTGCCGTGGCTGGTATATCCGATGGTCGCCGTCGGCATCGTCGTCATGATCTTTCTGCCCAAACTCAGCACAGTCGTGCCGGCGCCGCTGGTGGCAATCGTGTTGCTCACCGCCGCGACGATGGTCTTCGGGCTCAATGTGCCGAACGTGGGCGACGAAGGAGAACTGCCGTCCAGTCTGCCCACTCTTCTGTTCCCGGATATCCCGTTCACCTTCCACACGCTGGCTGTCATCGCGCCGTATGCGTTCACCATGGCGATCGTCGGACTGCTCGAATCGTTGATGACCGCCAAGTTCGTCGACGACATCACCGATTCGCATTCCAACAAGACCCGCGAAGGGTGGGGCCAAGGCGTTGCCAACATCGTCACTGGGTTCTTCGGCGGAATGGGAGGCTGCGCAATGATCGGGCAGACCATGATCAACGTCAAGGTCTCGGGAGCCCGCACTCGGATCTCGACGTTCTTGGCCGGGGTATTCCTGCTGGTCCTTGTAGTCGGACTCGGTGACACCGTCGCCCGGATCCCGATGGCTGCGTTGGTAGCAGTGATGATCATGGTCTCGGTCGGCACAATGGACTGGCACAGCATCCGCCGTGCAACGTTGCAGCGCATGCCGAAGAGCGAAACGCTCGTCATGGTCGCCACTGTCGCGGTCACCGTCGCCACCGACAACCTCGCTTACGGCGTCGCGGTTGGAGTTATCACCGCGATGGTGCTCTTCGCCCGCCGCGTCGCGCACCTCACCGAAGTGGTCGACATCGCCCACCCCGATGAAGACACTCGGGTCTATGGCGTGCAGGGTGAGTTGTTCTTCGCCTCCAGCAACGATCTGATCTACCAGTTCGACTACGTCGGTGACCCTGTGAACGTCGTCATCGATATGAGCGCCTCGCACATCTGGGACGCCTCGACCGTGGCCACGCTCGACGCCATCACCACCAAATACGCCCGCAAAGGCAAAACTGTGACCATCATCGGACTCAACGATTCGAGCGCCGAACGCCACGACTTGCTCAGCGGGCAACTCGGCGCCGAACACTGAATCGTGGTATGGCGTTGTGGCAGAAAGGATCTCGATGACGGCGGCCGCCGGTGACGAGTCTGCGCACTGGCAGATCGGCCAGGTCGCCGCACGAACTGAATTGTCGATCAAGACGATCCGCCACTACGACGACGTCGGACTGGTGACGCCATCGGCGCGCACCGTGGGCGGCTTCCGCCTGTACACGGACGCCGACGTGCAACGGCTCCTTGTGATCCGGCGGATGAAACCGTTGGGCTTCACGCTCGAAGAGATGAGCGGGCTCCTCGATGCACTCGGCGCCTGCGTCGATCCCGCAGCAAGCGAGACAGTGATCGCCAGCGCAACCGAGTACCTATCGCGCTGCCACAGTCGAGCCGAGGAAAGCTGCCGTGTCCTGCGGAAGCAGCTCGCCTACGCGGAGGAGTTGACTGCTCTGCTTGCCGAGAACGCCGCAGCGGTGATTATCCCGACATAAATGCCGACGTGGGGGAGTGCGAACCGTCGAGAGCCTCGACAGGATGTAAACAATTGTTTACAATAGTGAATGTGCAATCACTTCCCGATGATCGGACCGCGCGAGCGAGGATCCGCGACGAGGCTTTGCAGTTGTTCGGCGCGCGTGGGCCCGACGCTGTGACCGTCCGCGATATCGCTGCCGCCGCGGATGTTTCGGCTGCGCTGGTCTTGCGGCATTACGGGTCGAAAGACGGGTTGCGCACCGCGGTCGACGAGCATGTCGTTCGGGTTTTCGAATTGATGCTGGGCCAGTTCTCAGATCCCAGCGTCGGCGGACCGTTCGATTCGGCGTCGTTGCCGACGTTGGCGGAAGTCGTGGTTGCCAACTTGCCTGTCGGTTCTGCGATTCCGGAGTACCTCGGACGGATGCTGCTCGCGGACGGACCTGCCGGAACCGCGTTGTTTCGGCGGTTGTTCGTGGTGAGCCGAGACGCGCTATCCGCGCTGGCGGCTGCGGGGCTGGCCGATGCCGGCGAGGACCCTGACGTGCGTGCGGCCTTCATGCTGGTCAACGATCTTGCCGTGTTGACGCTGCGCGCGCGTCTGGGTGAAGTCCTCGGCGTCGACCCGCTCTCGGCCGCCGGTATGCGGCGTTGGGGCGCTGAGGTTTTGGTGATCTACCGAGATGGTTTGGGAGGCGCCGCTGGACCCTAGCTTGTGATCAACACATGGTCCCAATACTTACAACTGGATCGAGGTCGCCCATGCCCAAGATGCTTGCTCCCCAAGTTGTTTCCAGCGCAGTCGCCGCAGTGGGTGCTCGGCTGTTGCGGTCGCGCCGATTGATGCGGGCCCCGATCTGGCTCTACCGGGCACGCTTGGGATTCCTCTTCGGCACACGAATGCTCATGCTCGAACACATCGGCAGAAAGTCCGGCGCGCGGCGCTATGTTGTCCTGGAAGTCCTCGGTCATCCTGGACCTACCGACTACGTGGTGGCCTCTGGATTCGGTACCCGAGCGCAGTGGTACCGCAACGTGCAAGCCAACCCCGGCGTTCGCGTGTTCGTCGGCAGCCGGCCACCGGCTGACGCCGTCGCCCGGCTACTCACCCCTGCCGCGGGGCAGGCAGCGCTGGAGGATTACACCGCGCGCCACCCGCGCGCATGGGGCAACTTCAAACCGGTGATCGAAGCCACCCTCGGAACACCGATCGATGAGCGCGGCACCGAACTGCCGATGGTCGGGCTCCGTCTCGAAGAGGGGTCCATCCATCGACGCGCCACAGCAGCCTCGAACAGCAAGGAGGGATCGCGATGACAATCGTCGAGGTCGACGGGCTAACCCGCCGGTTCGGCTCACGTCGCGGCGTCACCGACGTCAGTTTCGTCATCGCAGCCGGGGAAGTATTCGGCTTTCTCGGGCCGAACGGGGCAGGCAAATCCACCACCATCCGCCTGCTGCTCGGGTTGTATCGAGCAGACTCCGGTCGAATGCAGGTATTCGGCCTCGACCCGGTTGCAGACGGCGTCGAGATCCACCGCCGCGTCGGGTACTTGCCCGGTGAACTCGCGCTGTACCCGCGGCTGACCGGCCAACGGCACCTCGACTGTGTCGCCCGGATACGCGGATTGACGGACTTCACGTATCGCGACGAATTGGTGGAGAGATTCGGCGCCGAACTCGACTCGCCCGTCCACACCCTGTCCAAGGGGAACCGACAGAAGATCGGCCTGGTGCTGGCGTTCATGCACAAACCGGAGCTGCTCGTGCTGGACGAGCCGACCGCGGGTCTCGACCCGCTGCTACAGGAAGAGTTCATAAAACTGGTGCGCGAAACCGCTGCCGACGGTCGGACGGTGTTTCTGTCCTCGCACGAACTCGACGAGGTGCAGCGACTGGTGGACCGGCTCGCGATCATCAAAGACGGCCGCATGATCGTCACCGACACAATCGAGCACCTTCGCCGCAAAGCGCCGCGCACCGTGGAACTCCACTTCGACCACCCGGTCGACGACACGCGGTTCGATGGTCTCGACGGTGTGCGGGTGTTAGACAGCACACCCGATCGGATCACGCTGGCCCTCACAGCGCCCATCGGTCCGCTGCTGCGGGTGGCAGCGGATCTCGAACCGGTCGACATGACCGCACGCGCGGCAGACCTGGACGAATTGTTCCTCGACTACTACCGCAAGGACCGGGAATCGAAGGTGTCCGACGTTGACTGAATTGACTCGAATCGACCTGGGGCTACGGCGGCGCTCATTGATCGGATACACCCTCGGGATGGCCGCCTACACCTTTGTCATCGTCGCGCTTTATCCCACGTTCAAAGGCGATACCGGGCTGGACCAGTTCACCGAGGGCAACTCCACCGTGGCGGCCCTCTTCGGTGCCAGCGGCTCGCTGACCACTTCCTCCGGCTGGCTGAACGCGAATCTCTACGCCAACTTCGTGCCACTGGTGGTGCTGCTGCTGGCGATCGGATACGGCGCGTCGTGCCTCGCCGGGCAGAACGAGGACGGCACGCTGGGCGGGATGACAACTCTGCCCCTGTCGCGCCGTCGGATCGTGGCACAGAAGCTTGTCGCACTGTGCCTGACGACCGTTCCGGTTGCTGTGGTGACGGCCATATTCGTCGCGGTCGGCCGCGGCTTCGAGCTGAGCGTCGATTCCGCACATCTCTCGGGAATCACCATCGGCGTAATCCTTCTCGGTGTCGACTTCGGAGCTTTCGCCATGCTGATCGGCGCAGTGACCGGAAGCAGAAGCGTCGCCCTCGGCGTCGCCTCGTCGGTAGCTGCCGCGTCCTACCTGATCAGTTCACTGGCCCCGGCTGTGCATTGGATCAATCCAGCCCGCTACGCGTCGCTGTTCTTCTACGCCGTCGGTGACGGGCAACTCGTGGACGGTCTCAGCGCGTCGGCGGTCGCGGTCCTGATCGCGGTCGCGGTCGTCCTGGGTGTCGCCACCGTTGTTGCGTTCGAACGTCTCGACGTGCGCTGACGGTCCCTGGTCGCTGCGACGGCGCACCAAATCTCTTCGGCGATTGGTGCTCCAGTTGCCCTTCATGCGCCTTTACGGCATCTTTACGTGCGGAGCGCCGGGAAGTCTGGTCGGCAGTCCATTCCGACCGGATGGACTTCGTATGTGATGGTGGGAGTTGACTGTGGCGCTCGTACTCGCGTTTGGTGTCGTGCTGCTTGTGAGTGTCTCCCTTCAGGCGAACAGAGCTTCCGCAGAGCGAGCGCCTGACTGCTGCGTGGTTCGGCCCGAAAGGGTGGTCACGAGATGATCGGAATCATCACTGCGTCAAGGTTGCTCGAAGTTGCACTGAGTCCGCACTGACGTCGGCTCGACGTAGTCGGGTAGTCCGCCCATGACCATGGTAGCGGTGGCAGTTTTCGTGGTGGCTTACGTTCTGATTGCGACAGAGCGTGTGCCGAAGATGGCCGCCGCTCTCGGCGGTGCCGGTGTCGTCCTGGCGCTTGGGGTCGTGGGCTCCGAGGATGCGTTCTATTCGCGCTCGACCGGTATCGACTGGGACGTCATCTTCCTGCTGCTCGGGATGATGGTCATTGTCGGAGTACTACGACGGACCGGTGTATTCGAATACACCGCGATCTGGGCGGCAAAGCGCCAACGGTTCTCCGCTGCGGGTGATGATCCTGCTGGTGCTGATCACCGCTATTGCGTCCGCGTTGCTTGACAATGTGACCACCGTCCTGTTGGTCGCGCCGGTGACATTGCTGGTGTGCGATCGCCTCGACATCGCGACACCTTTCTGATCGCCGAGGTCCTCGCATCGAATATCGGGGGCGCGGCGACCCTGATCGGCGATCCGCCGAACATCATCATCGGCAGTCGCGCGGGACTGACCTTCAACGACTTCATCGTGCACATGACGCCGATCGTGCTCATCGAGCTCGCAGTCTTCGTGCTGGTCTTACCGCGGTTGTTCAAGGGCTCCTTCGAGGTCGATCCAGATCGCGCCGCTGACGTCATGTCGCTCAACGAGCGCGAAGCGATCCGCGACCCGCAGCTACTCATAAAGTGCGGTGCGGTACTACTCGCGGTGTTCGTCGCATTCGTAGGCCACTCGGCAATCCACATCGAGCCCGCAGTGGTTGCACTGGTCGGGGCCGGTGTTTTGGTGCTCATCTCCGGTGTCGAACGTCGCGACTACTTGGGCAGAGTGGAATGAGAGACGCTGCTGTTCTTTGCAGGTCTGTTCATCGTGGTCGGGGCGCTCGTCAAGACGGGTGTGATCGGCAAACTGGCGAGCTATGCGGCGGATGCAACTGGCGGAAACGCATTGGTTGCAGTGATGCTCATCCTTGTCGTGTCCGCGCTGTTGTCGGGGGTCATCGACAACATTCCCTATGTTGCGACTATGAGTCCTCTCGTTGCGGATCTGGCCGCCGGAATCGCAGATCCGGTGCAAGCAGATGCACTCTGGTGGGCGTTGGCAATGGGTGCTGATTTCGGTGGCAACCTGACGGCAGTCGGTGCGAGCGCGAATGTGGTGATGCTCGGTATTGCGAAGCGCGCAGATACGCCAATTTCCTTCTGGGAGTTCACGAGGAAAGGTGCGATCGTCACCGTAATTACTATCGTTGTCGCAGCACCGTATTTGTGGTTGCGATATTTCGTCTTTCAGTGAATCGGTCGACTGTTGCCGTCTAAGCTTTCCGGAATGTCGAATGCGTGGACGAGGCAACTATGGCCCATCTGGTAGGTGCTCTGACCTTGATCGCTGCGCCGACTGCGCGGTGCTTGCGCATCGGGCTGCGAATCACCGATATCGTCGCTGAGCGGTTGGGCTGACGCGGTGCCGTTGTCATATAACCGCAAAGATTTCGACTGAGCTACCTCAACATCGGTGCGTCAAGCTGGAACTGGGGATAGCACACCGACAAGGACGCGCATCATGGCTACTGCACACAACCCACCCACAGGGCGACTACCTATTATCGACGCACGCGGTCAACGAAGCCTTGTCGAGCGGATGCTGTTCGGTCCGTCGGAACGGCCGGATCAGAACAGTCGTTGGCATCAACGCATTACAGATCCGCAGATACCGGGATTGGTCAGCGCGGTTACCTTGCTGTTTGGCATCTGGCTTGCGATGACACCGCTGATCTGGGACCACACCGGAGGCAGCGTTCTGTTTACGGCCTCCGGATGGAACGAAGTGCTTGCCGGTCTCGCGCTCGCGGCGCTCGGCATGGCTCGCTTGACCCGGCCGATTCGGCTCGTCGCAGCTACTGCGTTGGGCGGCTCTATCGGCGGGTGGTTGATCGTCGCCCCTTTCGTCTTCGACTATGGTCTCGGATCTGGTTCCACCCCAGCGACGATCAACGACGTGGTGGTGGGCCTCACCGTTGCTGCCATCACCGTTGTCGGATACGTCGATGCCAGGCAGACCGCGAGCACCGCGGCCGACTTCGACGATCACTGACATCTACAGCCGGTACTGCGTTTCAACATTGGACTGTTGGGGTTCAGACACCCCGGCTGTAGTTCGATCACAAGGGAGAATTCACGTGAGTCCCATCAGAGCCCTCAAAAACGACGTTTCCGCCCTCGAACTCTTCGGCATGCCGGGATCGGCAGTCTCCGCAATCGCCGCCCTCGAAATAATGGATGGCCGAACTCTCGCGATAGTGCCGTTCGCTTCTCGCTACACCCAACTCATTCAGGAAGCTATCGAGCGAAAGAAGCTCGGTGCCGCCGGCATTACGACGAACGGTGGCGTTATCACCGTCAGAATCTGACGGCCAGCGACCGGCGCGCGACCCCGCCTACCGGGAGCGCAGCTCCGCGGGAGGAAGATGGACGCATGGCTGTACGGCTGCTAGTCGTCGAAGACGATGATCGCGTCCGCTCTGCGCTGTGCCTAGCGCTGGAAGAAGAGGGCTACCACGTCGACGAAGCACCTGATGCGGAAACCGCACTGGACCTTCTGAAGCGCGATGGTGCGCCCGAGGTGATGATCGTGGACCTGATGCTCGGTGAGATGGACGGCTTTACGTGCATCCGCGAGGTGCGGCGAGATCATGATGTCCCGATTATCGTGGTTAGTGCGCGAGACGATACGCACGACGTAGTCGCCGCCTTGGAGGCTGGCGCAGACGACTACGTCACAAAACCCTTTCAGATCAAGGAGATCACCGCTCGGATGCGAGCTCTTCGTCGTCGGGCTGGCGTCGCGGCGGGCAGGGATGCACCGCAGGATTTGCCGCTCGACACGAATCCAGATGCACCGCTTATCCTTTCGCCGGGAAGCGGTACTGTCCGGCGTGGCCGCAGTGAATTGCATCTGACACTGACCGAGTTCAGACTTCTGTGCGAGCTCGCGGAGGCGCCCGGCCGAGTACTCAGCCGGAGCGCTTTGCTCGAACGTGTCTGGGACCGAGGGTTTTTCGGTGATGAGCGCATCGTCGATGTACACGTGCGGAGGCTACGAACCAAGATCGAGCTCGACCCATCAGAACCCCGAATCGTGGTGACCGTCCGCGGGCTGGGGTATCGCCTCGATGTCGCGCGCTAGCACCCGGTTCGGTCGGCTCGGACTTCGTGGTCGAGTGATCTTTTCCTTTGCAGTCGGCGCATTTCTGGTGTCGCTGATTCTGGCGGTGTCCGTGTTCACCATCAGTCGGGGCTACATGGTCGGGCAACGTGAGCGTTCCGCCGAGCGGCAAGCGATTACACACGCCGAACTTGTGCGTGCCGTACTCGCGAAACCGGGCGCCTCCGCCCAGGTGGTATTGGGTGCTCTTGAACCGCCGGTCGACACAGTTTTGCTATTGCGTTGGGGCGGTCACTGGTTCGCCTCGGAATCCGATGTCGGTCCTGATTCGTTGCCGATGAAGCTGGTGGAGGCGTCGGTTGCCGGAGCGTCGACGACGACCCCGATGACGATCCATGGTCGTCCCATCCTGGCGGTCGCAATTCCACTTAATGATCGCGGCGACATCCTTTACGAGCTCGCACCGCTGAACGAGTTGGAGGCCACCCTTCGTGTGCTGCGAATCATCCTGTCAGCGTGCGCATTTGCTGCCACGATAGGTGGTGGACTGCTCGGTTTGTGGGCCAGCAGGCGGGTCTTGACGCCGCTCCATCAACTCGCACACACCGCCGCGGATATTGCAGGCGGCGAACTCGAATCTCGTTTACCCGACACCGGTGACCGAGATCTCGTCACCATTATCGCCTCGTTCAACACGATGGTCGATTCGTTGCAACGACGCATCGAACGGGAACGCCGCTTCTTCGGCGATGTCAGCCATGAGTTGCGAACCCCGTTGACCACTTTGATAACCAGCGTTGGAGTGCTGAGTCGGCACCAACAGGAACTGCCGGACCGATCGCGCCGAGCGCTCGAGCTGATCACGGCTGAACTTGACCACCTGTACAGACTTCTCGAAGACTTACTCGCACTGGCCAGAACCGAGGCGGGTTTGCATCAGGACCCACTCGAGACGATGTCGGTTGGTGAACTGCTGCTAAATACGCTCGCCCGGTCCAAGCGGCGTCCAGATTTATTGGCAGTCGAGGGTGACTGCACAATCACGGGCCGTAAGTCGGCGTTGGAGCGGGCGTTTGTGAATCTGATGGATAACGCGGATCGCCACGGGGGCGGATTGATGGCCGTTGCGGTGTGCCGCGAGGGATCGAACGCGGTCGTTGTCGTCGACGACGGGGGCGATGGCGTCGCGGAAGCCGATCGTGACCGTATCTTCGAACGATTCGCTACCGCGCACGCCGGTCGTAGATCGCCGTCCGGCACGGGGACAGGTTTGGGGCTGGCGTTGGTGGCCGAAACATTGGCTGCGCACGGTGGCAACGTGAAATGTGGCGAACGTCCAGGCGGTGGAGCGCGATTCATCGTCACCTTGCCTGTTCTCATTCCGAACTAATCTTGGACCGCGTTGGCCAGGTCTGTCACATAATCGCAATGTGGCTGACCTCATCAGCTCAACATCGATAGACGAGCCTGGAAGGCGATTGCACCGACATGGCAGGCGACAGCGACCCGTTGTCGATCTGACGCCATCGCGATAAATCGGTGGTCGCGGACCTTTGCATCGAAGGTCGCTGGGAATGAACAGGAATTACGACCTTGACACCAGTAGCGGAAGCAACCGGGACCTCGATCTTCGAGACGCTGGAATCGAAGGTTCGTAGCTACAGCAGGAACTGGCCGACGGTGTTCGAAACGGCCAAGGGCAGCTGGATACGAAACGAACAGGGTGCGGACTACCTCGACTTCTTCGCGGGTGCGGGCGCTTTGAACTACGGTCACAACAACCCAATGCTGAAGCAGGCACTTCTCGAATACATCTCGAACGACGGAATCACGCACGCCTTGGACATGTCGACCGTGGCGAAGAGGCGGCTACTGGAAACGTTTCAGCGGGTCGTCCTCGAACCGCGCGGACTCGACTACAAGGTTCAGTTCCCTGGGCCAACCGGGACCAATGCTGTTGAGGCCGCGCTCAAACTCGCTCGCAAGGTAACTGGACGCGAGGCGATCATCAACTTCACGAATGCATTTCACGGAATGACTCTCGGCTCGCTGTCCGTCACAGGAAACTCGATGAAGCGGGCAGGTGCTGGCATTCCACTTGTGCATGCGACGCCGATGCCTTTCGACAATTACTTCGACGGCGCAACCGAAGATTTCCACTGGTTCGAACGCTTGCTGGACGATTCCGGTTCTGGGCTGAACAATCCCGCAGCGGTGATCGTGGAAACCGTTCAGGGTGAGGGCGGTGTCAATGTTGCCAGGCCGGAGTGGCTCAGGGGGCTCGCGGATCTGTGCCGGCGACGTGAGATATTGCTCATCGTCGACGACGTGCAAATGGGCTGCGGGCGCACGGGGCCGTTCTTCTCATTCGAAATTGCGGGGATCACGCCCGACATAGTCACACTGTCGAAGTCCATAGGCGGATATGGACTGCCCATGGCGTTGACCTTGTTCAAGCCAGAGCTCGACATCTGGAAACCGGGCGAGCACAACGGCACATTCCGTGGGAACAATCCGGCCTTCGTGACCTCCCAGGTGGCACTCGACTACTACTGGTCAGACGACGTTTTGGAGCGCTCGACACTTGCAAAAGGCCGCCGTATCAGCGAGGCGTTTGTCGGCCTGTCTAACGAGCTAGATGGTGTTTCCACCCGTGGTCGCGGCCTTGTTCAGGGTCTTGTGTTCGAGGACCCGCGACGGGCAGGCAAAGTGTGTCAGCTTGCATTTGATAACAAACTGCTCGTCGAGACATCGGGTCCAACCGACGCTGTGGTGAAACTTCTTCCGCCGCTGACTATTACGGACGAGGAGCTCGCGCATGGTCTGACCATCCTCACCGCCGCGGCCGAGGCGGTCTGCAGCTGAGGAGCCGTGCAATGATCGTCCGAACAAGGCTGACATCACAGGTACCGAGAGTGATGTATCCAGTCCCGATGGGAATTGGCGAAGTAAACGCGTCGCGCTCGGCGGTGACGGTGTCGGATTTTCGTTCCACGAGACCAAAATTGAGGCCGGAACCGTCAACAAGTTTCATTACGCCAAGCCTCTAGCGTGCGAGGCGCCTTGATGGGGATCGCCCCTTTGTGCGCTGACTAGCCCGAGCGCTCGAAGTGCGCCGTTCTCCGCGACCTCAGATGCAGATGCTGAAGCTGAGCAAGCCGAGCGGGATATTCAGGCACAGCGCCGCCGAACCGACAACAGGGGTCACTGCGGGCGCAGCGGGGGCCGCCGATGCGGCAGGCGCGGCCAGGGCACCTAGAGAAAAGGTAATTGCGGTCGCGGCGAGCACCTTTGCGATTCTGGTCGACATTTTCTGGGGTCCTTTGGCTGAGTGACGATCACACCGAGCTAGTGATGATCTTCATCGATTGTCCACCGATGCGACACCGTTCACAAGGTCAACTACTGCCCTTTCGGCAGCGCCGGGCGATGCTCAATCAGGTCCGTGGTATTGGTCGGTGCGGCATGCTTGGAGCGTGCTCCGCAATCGGGAAACGATTCCGATCGTGGTGTCGGCGTTGGCCGACGGTGCTGACCGTGTGGTTGCCGATTCGGTCCTCGCCAGTCCTGGAGGTCGGCTGGAAGTCGTGCTTCCGCTATCGCCGGAAGAGTACAACCGCAGCAGCGTGCATTCGGTCACACGGTCGCCGATGTTCAACATCGAGGCGATAACTACAGCGAGCAAGGTTCGTTCCAGCCCGGAGGAGGAGCGCGGATCAGCGGTCTGATCGAGTGGATCGCGCCGTTCTATTTCCGGGCCTCGCGCCGGCGAAGCACTTCCAAGCGCAGCGAAATCGCTTGGAGGGACCGCTGTTCGGACTCGCGGCGGCGGCGGTGATCGCGGTCGCCGTTCAGGTCGCGTTCTTTCGGTCGGAACCGGCCTATGCCATATCGGAAGTGTTCTTCATTGCGAGCCGATGCTGGCGCGCATCCTCGACGTCGTGCTCGGGACGGCACTATCCCGCGGATCGGTACGCGTCGTGTTCAGCCCTGGCGGCGGCGATGGAACGTGCGGAGATTGCGGCAACTGAATTTCTCGCCCACGTAGGAACCCGCGACGTGGTCAAGGATATGGACGTCATCCGCGCGGTGCTCGGAGACAAGCAGTTGACCTCCCTCGGCATCTCGTACGGAACCCAACTCGGGGCGACATATGCGGAGACGTTTCCACGCAACGTTCGTGCACTTGTGCTCGACGGTACGGTAGATCCGGCTCAGAAGCAGGTAGACGCAATCGTGGCTCAGAACAGTGGGTTCCAGAAGGCGTTCGACGCCTTCGCGGCCGACTGCGCAAAGTTCGAAAAGGGTCCGCTCGGCAACCCGCCAGAACTCGCCGTCAACCAGTACCGGACTTTGCTCGCTCCGTTGTTGCACGGATCCGCACCGAGGATCCGCGCCGATTGAGTTACGGAGATGCCATCACACGAACGGTCACCGCGTTGTATTCACCCGAGGCGTGGCGTGTGTTGATGATGCGGTGACGACAACCTGGTCAATCTGCGCAATCCTGCGGAGGGATTCCGATGCGGTCCGGTCGAGTGACGCCCTAGCCGGCGGCGGCCGCTAGCCTGTCGCAATGGAGAAGCTCGTCTACCTGCTGTGGGCAGATGGTGACAGCGAACAGTGGGCCGCCGACCTGCGCGGCGACGTCGCCGCGCAAGTGCTGGTTTCCGACGGCGTCAGAGGATTGCAGCTGAACGTATCCGATGCTGCGGTCGGTGCCGCGATGCTGCGGATCACGGCCTTCGATCGTCCGATGTCGGGGATCGCGAGCGTCTGGGTGGACAACGCTGCGGCTGCTGCCGCGAGGGTCGGTTCGTTGTTGTCCGCAGTGTGTTCGGATCTCGCCGGCTACCTCGTCACCGAGTCGGTGGCGATCGAGCCACCGGCGACGATCGCCGGCCAACGCACCGATGCGTTGGTGAATATCGCTGTCCTGCGTCGGCCGGCGGCCATCCGGCACGACGAGTGGCTCGACCGCTGGCTCGGCCCGCACACTGCGGTGGCGATCGCAACGCAAGATACGTTCGGATACGTCCGAAATGCGGTGGTGCGACGCGTGACCGACGGCGCGGCGGCGATCGACGGAATTGTCGAAGAGCTCTTCCTTATGGCGGCATTGTCGGATCCACATGCCTTCTACGGTTCGGCCGGTGACGACGGCGAACTGGGTCGCCGCATCACCCGATTGATGACCAGCGTCGCGACCTTCGGCGCAGATCGCGATCTCGATGTCGTCCCGACGAGCCGCTACGTGTTCCGGGAGCCGTTCGCTCGCGGTTGACCTTTCGCGCACCCGCCATGCGTGCAGAAACCGACGCCAGCTTCAATGAGTGCTGGGTCCAGCGGCGCGCTGGACCTTGCGTGGACGCGTAGGGGCAACAAGGAGGATGGCGATGTCGTCATTGAAGCAAGACACTGCGATTGCGATTCTGGGCGCGATCAAGAATGTGGCGGAGTCGGGTCTTGCAACAAGCGAGGGCCTGAAGTACCTGGCCGAGGCGTACGCCACCGTGGCGGAATTTGTCGATACGGATTCCGCGACCAACTAATCGACGGTGCTGTCGGCCGCTATCTTTCCTGCGCTGACGGCGGCAACCAGTTCGGCATGGTCTGCCTCGGTCTGATCGGCGTAGCGGACTGCGTAGCGACCGATAGCCTCGTCGAGTTCGGTGTCTTCGGCTAGGTATCCGGCGAGCAGCCGCGGATCGAGCGACCGTGCGTGCGCACGGGCGAGGAGGGCTCCGGCCAGGCGACCGTAATCATCGAGGTGGTCCTGCTGCAGGGCGGTAGGGTCGATGTCGCCCTTCATGTTTCGGAATTGCCGCACGATGAACGGTCGGTCGCCGATCGTGGTCCAGCCGAGCAGGATGTCGGTTTCCGACTGAACCATTCTGGCGCCGTGAACGATTCGTTTGCCTTCGTGTTTGTGGCCCGACACCGAAAGGTATGGCGCAAGTGCCGAGGGTCGCGCTTGTTTGCACTGCAGCACAAGAACTTCATCACGGTTTCCGTGTAGCAATGCGACGTAGCTGCGCAGGCCGACGCTTCCCGTACCGACAATCCGGAAGGCGACGTCGGACACTGCATAGCGTGTGATCAAGTTGCGCCGAGATTCACGCAGCGTGTCTACATACGTCTCGAGTCCGTCGATGACCGACTCTGCTTCTGCTTTGTCGATATGAGTCAGGATCGGCGGGTCTTCGACGAAGCGATGTTGGCGAATGCCGGTCTCGTGATCCTCGAGATGTTGCGTCCACTTCGCTACCACCCTGGCGCTCGTATTACGCCGTGCCTTCGCTGCAGCCTTCTCGAAATCGTCGATCAGTTCGTCGGCCTTCGCCTTCGTGAGCACCGATGCATCCGGCAACGCGCTCCAGGACTGCAGGAATGGCAGCTCCGCCAACTCGCGAATGCTGCGGCGGTACGACTTTGCGGAATCTTCAGCCGCGTCGAGGCAGCCCTTCTCCGATATCCCGCCTTCGCGTCCCGCCAATACGAGGCTGGCCGCAAGCCTTTTCAGGTCCCACTCCCACGGCCCGGGCAGGGTCTCGTCGAAGTCGTTGATGTCCATGACGATTTCGCCCTCAGGCGTGCCGTACAACCCGAAGTTGGCCGCATGTGCGTCGCCGCACAGTTGCGCGGTCAGACCGCTCACCGGGGTATCGGCGAGGTCCGCAGCCATCAAGCCTGCGCCGCCACGAAAGAAGGCGAACGGCGACGCGATCATTCGGCCGATGCGGAGCGGGATCAGTTCGGCAAGGCGATCCGCATTGCTCGTTTCGATGTACTCCAAGACGCCCGGACGATTCTCCGCCGCGGCGCGATGGTCGTTCGACGAGGTCGCGACTGCATCGCGCAACCCTGCGCCGCGTGCGTACACATCATCGGCGCGGATGAATGTCCGCAGATCGATCCGATCGGCGTTCTTCGACATCGTGAGCGCCTCCTTGGTAAGGACATTAGTTTCGACATTATGAGGGCTTGTCGTTTCGGCCCGCCAACCGAGTGCCGGGGGTAACAGTGCCCGACGACACCAGCTGGTAGCGGCAGGACGCGACTGCGCGGCAGCACGCGTGGCCTACTGTCGAGGAGATGAGCGCCGACGGTCGAGCAGGGGTATCGCGTGAGGAGATCAGTGCTGCTCTAGCGGATTTTCGACCGCGAGCCGCGAGTTCGGAGAATCGCCGGGCGGCAGCGGTCGTTATCGCGGTCGGCTCGAACACAGCCGGAGTGACGTCGTGTCTACTCACGAAACGTCCTGATCGGATGCGCGCGCATCCCGGACAGTTCGCATTGCCAGGAGGAAAGGTCGACGATGGCGAGTCGCCTGCCCAGGCCGCAATCAGGGAGCTCCACGAGGAATTGACCGTCGATGCTGCGGAATCGGATGTTCTCGGTCGGCTGGACGACTATGTGACGCGATCCGGCTATGTGATCACGCCGTTTGTGATCTGGGTTGGGAGCCGATTGACGACGGTCGTACCGAATCCCGAGGAAGTTGCCGAGCTGTTCACTCCGACGATGGCCGAGCTCGACGTCGATCCTCGATTCATTACGATTCCCGAGTCGGACCGTCCAGTCGTCCAGTGGCCATTCCGTGGCCATCTCGTGCACGCTCCGACCGGCGCGATCGTCTATCAGTTTCGAGAAGTCGTCCTACACCGGCGACATACCCGAGTCGATCATCTCGAACAGCCCGTGTTTGCCTGGCGATAGATAGTGGGATGGGGTAAGTAGTGCAGATGGGATTAGTGGGGTCGGCGATCGACAAGCTCGATCGGTCGCGCATCGACCCGGTCGCCTGGCGGGCTCCGAAGGCGCCGCCGCTGACCGGGGTCTTGGCGCCGAGCGATGAGCTCGATGCCGCGGAGCGCTGGCAGCTGCCGACTGGCAAGGGTCCTGAGGATGTCGCGGTCGATCACGACGGTCGCGTGATCACCGGCAGCGAGGACGGCAATCTGTGGCGTTTCGACCGGCACGGGGTCGCGGAGTTGCTGGTCAATACCGGTGGACGTCCGCTCGGCATCGAGATGCTCAGCGACGGAAGGTATTTGGTCTGTGACACCGAGCGTGGGGTGCTGCGGGTCGACGACAAGGGTCGCATAGAAGTTTTGGCTGATACGGCAGTCGGCAAGCAGATTCTCGCCTGCAACAACTCTGCGATCGGCAAGGACGGAGGCGTGTACTTCAGCGATTCGTCGGACCGATACAAGATCGAGGATCACAGGTACGACATCCTGGAACATCGAGCAAACGGCCGGCTGTTGCGGCTCGATCCGAAGACCGGTGAGTCGGATCTCCTGGCCGACGGGCTGTACTTCGCGAATGGCGTCGGCCTCTCCAGCGACGAATCGTTCGTCTTGGTTGCCGAAACGGGTGCCTACCAGATCACCCGAGTCGAACTCACCGGACCGAATGCTGGACAGGTGTCCCTCTGGTACGAGAACCTCCCGGGTATTCCGGACAACATCGCATCCCAGACTGCCGACGGCATTTTCTGGGTAGCGCTGTACAGCCCGCGAATGCTGTTGTTGGACTTGGTCGCCCCGCATCCGCAGTTGCGCAGGGTCATTGCGAACGTGCCCGAATCGCTGCAGCCGAATCCAGTTCAGCGCGGTTGGGTGCTTGGGATCGACGGCAGCGCGAACGTCGTGCACAGCCTCCAAGGAACGAAGGGGAGTTACTCACCGGTGACTGGTGTCCGTGAAGCGGATGGATGGTTGTACCTCGGCAGTCTCAGTGCCGACGGGATCGCGCGGGTTCCCGCGCCGGTCCGGGTGCACGCGTGAGCGCGCCCGAGTCGGTGCAGTCCGACCGCATTCTCACCGTCCCGAATGTGCTGAGCATCATCCGGCTCATCGGCGTCCCGATCTTTCTGTACCTACTGCTTGTCACGAAGGCGGATTGGTGGGCGTTCGGCCTGCTGGTAGTCAGCGGCGCCACGGATTGGCTGGACGGCAAACTGGCACGCCTGCTCGACCAGTCGTCGCGGCTCGGCGCGCTGCTCGATCCGCTCGTCGACCGGCTGTACACGCTTGCCACGTTGATCGGATTCGTCATTCGCGGGATCCTGCCGTGGTGGGTGGCGGCCGTATTGATAGGTCGTGACGCAGTGCTGACGCTGACGTTGTCGGTCTACCGTAAGCGCGGCCTGCCGCCACCGGAGGTCATCTATCTCGGCAAGGCAGCAACATTTGCGCTTATGTCGGCGTTCCCGTGGATCCTTGCGGCACAGGCAGATTGGCCTGGAGCAGCCGCGGCCGGCGCGTTCGGATGGGCATTTCTCGTGTGGGGGACCGTCGTATACGTGTGGACGGGCGGACTGTATCTCTGGAAGTCGATAGCCGTTGCGCGCGCGATACCGGTGACGTGAACTCGCTGCTGCGGTCCCTGCTGACCGATCATCTCGACCCGGGCTATGCCGCCGCAAAGAAACCTTCGAGCGGAATGTGGCTGATCGTCGGCGGGGTATTGGTCGGCTTGGTGTTCGGTATCGCGATTGCGCAGTCGGCCAAATGGTCGGGCGGACCGGCCGACCGCGACGCCATTCTCGCAAAGGTGCGGGAGACCGAGCAGCGCAACGACTCACTGTCCGGCGAGCGCAATACTCTTGCGACGCAGACCGACTCGGCTCGCGGGCGAGCGCTCGCGGGCAACGCGGAAGGTGCCTTGGTCTTGGAGCAGATCGATCGGATGCAGGCTGCGGCGGCAACGGAGGCTGTGCACGGACCGGGCCTTGTTGTGACGTTGAGCGATGGCGGATCGGGCGGGCGCTCCACCGTGCTCGACCGCGACGTCAGGGCTGTCGTCAACGCGTTGTGGGCAAGTGGTGCCGAGTCTGTTGCCGTCAACGACGTTCGGGTCGGTCCTTCGGTCACCATTCGCCAAGCAGGCGGAGCGCTGCTGGCCGACAACGCTCCTGTGTTCTCTCCCTACCGGATTGAGGCGATCGGCTCGCCGGGCAAATTGCATACGGGCTTCATCGTGAGCGAGGCATACCTTCGGATGTCGGCAATCAATCAGCTCTATGGTGTCGGCCTCGAGATCGCAGAGTCCGACCGCCTCGATTTGCCGCCCGCGAATGTGCACGAACTTCGTTCTGTTCAGGAGGCCGGTCGATGAAGGGACGCTTCGTAATCGCGGGAATGCTCGCGCTGGGTGCGGGAATCGCGCTGGGAATCGTCTTCAGTCCGCAGGTCCCCGACGCAACGGCTCCGTATCTGCCGATCGCTGTCGTTGCCGCGCTGGACACCGTATTCGGCGGCCTACGCGCCTATCTCGACAACGTCTTCAATTCGAAGGTCTTTGTCGTCTCGTTCGTGTTCAACGTGTCGGTAGCGGCATTGATCGTGTGGCTGGGCGATCAACTCGGTGTCGGTACGCAGCTTTCGACAGCGATCATCGTCGTGCTGGGGATCAGGATCTTCGGCAACGCTGCCGCGCTGCGCCGCAGGCTGTTCGGGGCGTGATGGCGTGACCGAACCGGAAGGCAAGCGGGACAGCAAGTGGTTCGCGGTACTTGCGTTCGTGTTGGTAATGCTGCTTGGAGTCGCGATCGCTACGCAGGTGCGCGGCACCGGTTCCGGCGACACCCTCGATTCCGCTCGCCCCGCCGATCTACTCGCAGTGCTGGACAACCTGAATCGACGTGAGGCCTCGCTGCGGCAGGAGATCGGAGCTCTGGAGCAAACGCTCGATTCGCTACAGCGGAGCGGATCGAGCGCGGCACTCGAGGAGGCAAAAGCGAGGCTCGCAGCTCTGTCGATTCAGGTGGGAGCAGTCGGCGCGACCGGCCCGGGAGTCGTGCTGAAGCTCGAGGACCCGCAGAACCGCGTCAGTCCGGAGATATTGCTCGACGAACTGCAGGAACTGCGTGCCGCCGGGGCAGAAGCGATGCAAATATCCGGGAGTTCGGGGGAGCCGTTGCGCATCGGAGTCGATACCTGGGTGGGTGGTTCGCCAGGTGCTGTGATAGTTGACGGGCACGGGCTCGTACCCGCGTATACCTTGGTTGCGATTGGCGATTCGCCCACATTGGCCGCGGCTGTGAACATCCCAGGGGGAGTGGTGGACGCGGTGGCGCGCAACGGGGGGAAGCTGACGGTGGAGCAATCACCACAGGTTACGATTTCCGCCTTGCGAGACCTGAAAGCACGCCAATACTCTCAGCCCGGAACCAAGTGACAGCCCGGAAACTAACCGAAAGGACCCGACGGTGAGTGATTCCGAGATCCCGTCCGAGTTGCGTTACACCGAAGAGCACGAGTGGATCCGACGCACGGGTCCGACACGGGTCCGCGTCGGGATCACCGACTATGCGCAAGAACAACTCGGCGACGTGGTGTTCGTCCAGCTGCCCGACGTCGATGATCAGGTCGCGGCCGGCGACTCGTTCGGTGAAGTCGAGTCCACCAAGAGTGTCTCCGACATCTACGCGCCTTTGTCTGCGAAAGTTGTTGCGGTGAACGCGGATTTGGAGTCCAGCCCAGAGAATGTCAACTCGGATCCGTACGGTGACGGCTGGTTGGTCGACTTGGAAGTCGTTGACGAAGAGGCATTGACCGAGGCGCTGGGCGATACGCTCGACGCCGAGGGCTATCTTGCGGTCGTCGGCGGTTGAATCGAGTCGGTGACCTGGCCGGTCTGCCTGCACGCACGGGCCCCGGCAGGGTACGGTCATTGGGAAACGCGAGTGCCGTGTGTCGGGGCGCAGGTCCGAGACAAATGAGATCGCAATGTGGCCCGGATTATCGGACTGAGGAGGAGAAACGGTGAGCGAGAACGACAACGACTCGGCTTATGGGGAGAGCGCAGCGGAAACCACTTCGGTGTTCCGCGCGGATTTCCTGAACGAAGTCGACACTTCGGCTGTGCAAACGGGCGAGGCGCCGGTTTCCGGGGTCGAGGGGCTGCCGGTCGGGTCGGCTCTGCTCGTTGTGAAGCGCGGCCCCAATGCGGGTTCGCGGTTCCTGCTCGATCAGCCGACCACGTCGGCCGGTAGGCACCCGGACAGTGACATTTTCCTTGATGACGTCACGGTTAGCCGTCGCCACGCCGAGTTCCGGCAGGACGACGACGAGTTCCAGGTGGTCGACGTCGGCAGCCTCAACGGTACCTACGTCAACCGGGAACCGGTCGATTCGGCGGTGTTGGCCAATGGCGACGAGGTGCAGATCGGGAAATTCCGGCTTGTGTTCCTCACTGGTCCACGTTCGCAGGGTGAATCGGCCCCGGGTAACTAATGACCGCGGTCGGGCATCGGGCGCATGGAGGGATGTCGATCGGCTCCGTCCTCGATCAGTTGCGGCCTGATTTTCCTGACATAACTATCTCGAAGATCCGGTTCCTCGAATCCGAGGGGCTGATCAGTCCGGAGCGAACACCGTCGGGATACCGGCGGTTTTCGGTCGCTGACTGTGAACGTCTCCGGTTCGTACTGACCGCACAGCGCGATCAGTACCTTCCGCTGAAGGTGATCAAAGAGCAGCTCGAAGCGATCGACAGTGGTGTAGCGATGCTGAGTGAGGCGCGGCCGCCGAGGCCGCGCACACTCGGTGTCGTCCAGGTCTCGCCGGAGGAATTTCTTCCGGAGCGAGAACTGCGCCTCAGTCGCGTCGACTTGGTCGATCGCGCCGGAATCGATGACCGGTTCCTGAACGAGCTGATCAAAAGCGGTTTGATTACTCCCGGCCCAGCCGGCTTTTTCGACAACGATGCAATTACGCTTGCTGCAACGGCGAAGGCGATGGCGGATTTCGGGCTCGAAGTCCGGCACTTGCGCGCGTTCAAGTTGGCCGCCGATCGCGAGGCGGGGCTCGTTGCCCAGATCGCCGGACCGGTCGCGAAGGGCCGCGATGCCGGCGCACGCGATCGCGCGGAAGAGATGGTGCGCGAACTCGCGGCGCTGTCATTGACGATGCACACATGTCTCGTTAAAGCGGCGGTGCGCGGCGCACTCGATCACTGAATCCCGTGGGCACGCAAGCGCCCGAACCTCAACTCGCATAGACTCTTTGTAGGCAAACGGGAGGCGGACGCGATGAGCGAAATGCGTGTGATCGGGATCCGTGTCGAACAGCCGCAGAACCAACCCGTCCTGCTGCTGCGCGAGACGGACGGTGATCGCTACCTCCCCATCTGGATCGGTCAGACCGAGGCGACGGCGATTGTTCTCGAGCAGCAAGGCGTTGAGCCGGTTCGCCCGCTGACCCACGATCTGATCAAGAATCTGATTACCGCTCTCGGGCACACCCTCAAAGAGGTTCGCATCGTCGACCTTCAAGAGGGCACCTTTTATGCGGACCTCGTCTTCGAGGGTGATCTTCGAGTCTCCGCGAGGCCGTCGGACTCGGTCGCCATCGCGCTGCGGGTGGGTGTGCCGATCTTCGCGGAGGAGCCTGTGCTCGCAGAAGCTGGGCTTGTGATGCCTGACGAGCGCGAAGACGAGGTGGAGAAGTTCAAGGAGTTTCTCGAATCGGTGTCGCCGGACGACTTCAAGGCCACCGACGGATAGCTCGGCTCGTAACGAATTAGTCTCACCCTAAAGTTTAGGTTGAGGTATTGGCGTGTCGCGTTGTTCCGTTGGACTCGGACCCATAGCGTTTCGGGCGTACGCTGAACAGTTACCGGCATAGATCGAAAATGCGACATCCGAGAGGGAGCAGTCTGTGGGAGATCAGCCGAAGGAGTTCCAGCCCGGCCTGTTTCCGGACGACTCCGTCCCGGACGAGCTGGTTGGATACCGAGTTCCGAGCGCGTGCCAGATCGCCGGAATAACCTATCGGCAGCTTGACTACTGGGCACGGACGTCGCTTGTCGTGCCTTCGATTCGTGGTGCGGCCGGATCGGGAAGCCAGCGCCTGTATTCATTCAAGGACATCTTGGTTCTCAAGATCGTCAAACGTTTGCTCGACACCGGCATCTCGTTGCAGAACATCCGGGTCGCAGTCGATCATTTGCGCGACCGCGGGGTCAGCGACCTCGCCAAGATCACGCTGTTCTCCGACGGCACGACGGTGTACGAATGCACCTCTGCCGAAGAGGTTGTCGACCTACTGCAAGGCGGTCAGGGCGTATTCGGGATCGCGGTCAGTGGCGCCATGCGCGAGCTGACGGGCACGATCGCCAACTTCCCGGCTGAACGCGCGGATGGCGGGGAAAGCGAACCACGTCCAGAGGACGAGCTGGCTTTCCGACGCAAGAATCGGGTCAGTCGCAAGACCGGCTAGAATAAATCTGCGTCACCGCCGCACGGGAGAGTTCGTTCGCTTCGATCCGAAGCAGCCGAACGCCGAAGGAGCAGCACCTCCCCGTCAATCTCTCAGGCAAACGGACCGTGCGGGCTTAGACGTCTCTGGAAAGCGGTGGGATCACCCACCCGCCCACGGGGAAAGGCTCGCTTCGGCGTCCCGAATCTCTCAGGCGCCCACACGGCATCTCGACAGAGGGGGAGGGTTAGCGCCCTTCTATCTCTGGAGCCGTTGTGACCCGTTCTTTTGCCGATCGCCATATCGGTCCCGATTCCGTCGAGCTTGCGCGCATCCTCGACATCATCGGCGTCCAATCGCTCGACGAGATGGCGACCAAGGCGGTGCCGGCGAGCATCCTCGACGGCTCCGGACTGGACGTGTTGCCTACGGCGGTAACCGAGCACGAGGCGCTCGCGGAACTCGCCGAGCTTGCTGCCGCAAATACCGTCGCGACATCGATGATCGGTCTCGGCTACTACGACACCCTCACGCCGCCGGTGCTCGTGCGCGGAATCCTGGAGAACCCGGCGTGGTACACGGCCTACACGCCGTATCAGCCGGAGATCAGCCAGGGCAGGCTCGAGGCTCTGCTCAACTTCCAGACGATGATCTCGGACCTGACCGGCATGGAGGTTGCCAACTCGTCGATGCTGGACGAGGCCACCGCTGCTGCGGAAGCGATGACGTTGCTGCGCCGCGCAAACAAAAGTCGCTCACCACGCTTTGTCATCGACGCTGACCTGTTTCCCCAGACCAAGGCCGTAATCGAGACTCGCGCGGAGCCGCTCGGCATCGAAATCATCGAGGTCGACCTTGCGCGCGGTCTGCCCGACGGCGACTTCTTCGGGGTACTCGCGCAGCTACCGGGTGCGTCGGGCGCGGTGGTCGACTTGGCCGAGTTGATCGAGTCGGCACAGGCGCGCGGCGCCCTCGTCGCGGTCGGTGCGGACCTGTTGGCGCTGACCCTGATCACGCCTCCCGGAGAGCTGGGTGCCGACGCATGCTTCGGCACAACCCAACGTTTCGGTGTGCCAATGGGATTCGGTGGTCCCCATGCCGGCTACCTCGCGGTTCACACGAAGCATGCCCGCCAGCTGCCGGGCAGGCTCGTCGGCGTATCGGTCGATGCGGACGGCGATCTCGCGTACCGGCTGGCGCTGCAGACCCGGGAGCAGCACATCCGTCGCGAGAAGGCGACGTCGAACATCTGTACCGCACAGGTTTTGCTTGCTGTTCTCGCTGCCATGTACGCGAGCTATCACGGCGCCGACGGTCTGCGCGCGATTGCCCGCCGCGTACACGATCACGCGAGCGCACTCGCGGCCGATCTGAGCGCTGACGGTGTCGAGATCGTGCACGCCCGCTTCTTCGACACATTGCTGGCGCGTGTGCCCGGGCGAGCGAAAGATGTTGTGGAAGTAGCACAATCGAGCGGGATCAACCTGCGGATGGTCGACGACGATCACGTCGGCATCGCGTGTGACGAGGCAACAACTTCGGCACATCTCGCCGTTGTGCGGTCCGCCTTTGCCGGTCGTGGTGCCGGTGCCGGTCTTGTGATCGAGGAGATCGAGACGCGGACGTCCGAGTACCTGACCCACCCGGCCTTCACGAGACACCGCACCGAAACATCGATGCTGCGCTACCTTCGGGCGCTGTCGGACAAGGACATTGCGCTCGACCGCAGCATGATCCCGCTCGGTTCGTGCACGATGAAGCTGAACGCGACCGCGGAGATGGAACCGGTCACCTGGCCGGGTTTCGCGAAGCTGCATCCGTTCGCTCCTACTGCGGATGCGCCAGGGATGCTCGCAATCATCAAGGATTTGGAGACGTGGCTCGCCGCAATTACCGGCTACGACGCCGTCAGCTTGCAGCCGAATGCGGGCAGCCAGGGCGAATACGCTGGGTTGCTTGCGATCCGGCGCTACCATCTCAACCGCGGTGACGACCACCGCGACACTTGCTTGATCCCCTCGAGTGCGCACGGGACGAACGCCGCATCGGCGGTCATGGTCGGCATGCGTGTCGAGGTGGTTGCGTGCAGGCCGAACGGCGACGTCGATCTCGATGATCTACGGGCCAAGATTGCCGATCACGCCGAACGACTCGCCGCGATCATGATCACCTACCCGTCGACGCACGGCGTGTACGAGCACCAGATCGGGGAGATCTGCGCTGCGGTCCACGATGCGGGTGGTCAGGTGTACGTCGATGGCGCGAATCTCAATGCCCTTGTCGGACTTGCGCGTCCAGGGAAGTTCGGTGGCGACGTCAGCCATCTGAACCTGCACAAGACATTTTGCATCCCGCACGGTGGTGGCGGACCCGGCGTCGGCCCGATCGGTGTGCGCAGCCATCTCGCGGAGTTCCTACCCGGACACCCGTTGGCGCCGGACCTCGGTGCAGGCAGCACGGTGTCGGCGGCGCCGTACGGGAGTGCGTCGATCCTGCCGATTACGTGGGCCTATATCCGAATGATGGGTGCCGACGGGCTGCGCCGAGCCTCGCTGACGGCCATCGCATCGGCGAACTACATCGCCCGTCGCCTCGATGAGCACTTCCCGGTGCTCTACACAGGCGAAAATGCGATGGTCGCCCACGAGTGCATTCTCGACCTGCGTGAGTTGACGAAGCGGACCGGCGTCACGGTCGACGACGTGGCCAAGCGGTTGGCGGACTACGGATTTCACGCGCCGACCATGAGCTTCCCGGTATCGGGCACATTGATGGTTGAACCGACCGAAAGCGAAAATCTCGACGAGATCGACGAGTTCTGTGAGGCGATGATCGCAATTCGTGGCGAGATCGATCGCGTCGGGGCTGGCGAATGGCCGGTCGAGGACAATCCGCTTCGCGGTGCTCCGCACACCGCAGCCTGTCTGACGGAAGACTGGAACCATCCCTATTCCCGTGCGACGGCAGTCTTTCCGCGCGGGAAGTCCCGGCCGAAGATCTGGCCCGCTGTACGCCGGATCGATGGTGCGCACGGCGACAGGAACCTGATCTGCTCCTGTCCTCCCGTCGAGGCATTTCAGCGCTGAAGACGACCGGACTGCCGTCAGCCGAGGGCTTTGTCGAGTGCAGCCGCCAATTCGGGGCCGGCGGACGACGGCACTCGGGTGAGCGTGCCGCCCGTGCGATCGACGACCGTCTGCAAGGTCGTGCTGGGCGAACCGGAGCCGATCACAACGATGTCGACACGAACCGGTTTGCCAGGATCGGCTGCCGATGCAAGTGACGCGAGCAGTTCCTGGCCGGTTACCGACGAATCGTCGTCCGGGCCGTCGGTGACGAGGACGACCGAATTCGTTCGCCCAGGCGCGAATCCGGCGATCGCTGCGCGGTAGGCGTCCTGGAGAGTGGGATATGCCTGGTCAGCAGCGGCGGCGCTCGGCCCGAGCCCTGACAGCACCGCATCGATTGCGGCGCGACGGTCGGGCGTCAGCGGTGCGGTCGGTATGTCGATCCGGTACGGCTTGGTGCCGTCGAGATCTTTGCTGTAGAGCCAGATCCCGAGGCCTGCGCTGTCGGAAGCTCCGGCGATGTAATTGCGGGTCGCGGCAACGACGTTGGCCAACTTGGTTTGATTGCCTTGCCTATTGCCCATCGAGGCCGATACATCCAGCAGGAGAGTCGCGTTGGCGCCGACAACGGGGTGGGCGAAGGTGTTCGCGAGCTGTTCGAGCACCGGTCCAGCTGCGGGTATCAGCGATGATTCCGGCTCACCGATTCGGAAACCGCTGTCCGCCAGTATTTTCCCCTGATCGGGTTGGCGGAGGAAATCGACGAACAATGCTGCGGTCCGGCTTTGCGTTTCGTCGACCCAGTCACTGCTCAGCAGCGCCGCCGGGAAGTCCGCGATGACCGTCGATCCGGCAGGCGCATAGCCTCTCAGGCTGGGGGATTTGGTCGCTGTCAATTGCTGCTCTGTTACCGGCACCGCGTGAACGTCGCCGGTGACCGGATCCGTTTGCTTTGCGAGCGCTGTCAGGGCGTCGGCCGTCGATGTCGCCGTGCCTGCGGCAACCGAGGCCAACGTCGATACGGCCGCAACAACTGCGGGGGAGCGAGCGGCATCCTCGGTCAGCGGTCCGACCCCCGCGCCCGCAACCGCAGCGGCGACAGATTCGACGGTGCTGAGGGTCGCGTCGGATCCAGGGCCGGTCGGCAACGCAAGTCGAAGTCCACCCCAGCCTGCGAGACCGATTGTGGCGAGCGAGTTCTGGTCACCCGCAAGCCGGGGGAGGTCGGCCCAACCGGCCGTCGCAACGGTCAATGCTTGTGCGAGCGGTTGCGGTACTGCGAGTACAACAGGGCTCGAGGCAATCGACTTCGGGTCGCCGTCCACGAGGGCCGCGGGCACGCGGTGCACCGACTGCGTCGACTGCGGTATCCACAGTGCGGGCCGCGGCCCGAGAGCTGCGTCGTCCCAGCCGGTACCGGCTACGAGTGCGACCTGAACAGGCTCGGACGGCTTCGCGGTGACGTGCACCTGAGCGCATTGGTCCCGGATGACGGGCTTGGTCTCGTTGTAGCGGTTCGCGACTGCTTCGATCTGTGGCGCGATCGCGGGGTCCGCAGTGACGTTGAGTGTGGAATCACCTGCGACGCATGTCTGCGCGGCTGCGCTGCCCTGGTCGGAGATGCTGTCGCGAAGCTTGAACCAGCCGATGACGACCAGCGCAACGACGATGATCGCGACGAGTGCGACTATCGGGCCTTTGCTCACGCGGCGGCGTTGCCGGTTATTGCGATGGCTTCCGGCGCGTCCAGCCTGGTGATCTCCCACAACCGCGAGTGTAGTGACTACGCGCCCGGATTCGGTCCGACCTGAACCAACTTCGCCCAGGTTCCGTTGAGAACCTGGGCGAAGTGGGTGCGACTGGTCCGATCAGGCGTTCGCGGCCTTGAACTCGCGGCGACGCCGGTGCAGGATCGGCTCCGTGTAGCCATTGGGCTGTTTCGTGCCTTGCAGGATCAACTCGGCTGCTGCCTGGAATGCGATGTTGGTATCGAAATCCGGTGCCAGCGGACGGTATTCCGGGTCGCTGGCATTCTGACGGTCCACGACGGGCGCCATTCGTTCGAGGCTTGCCAGGACATCGGCCTCGCTCACGATGCCGTGGCGTAGCCAGTTCGCGACGAGCTGGCTCGAAATACGAAGCGTTGCACGGTCTTCCATGAGTGCAACGTCGTTGATGTCGGGCACCTTGGAACAACCGACGCCATGGTCGATCCAGCGGACCACGTAGCCGAGGATGGACTGCGAATTGTTGTCCAGCTCGTTGCGCTTGTCCTCGTCGGACCAATTGGTATCGGCCGCAAGAGGAATGGTGAGGATGTCGTCGACCGTGGCCCGCTTGGCCTTGGCGATCTCTTCCTGACGCTCGAAGACGTTCACCTTGTGGTAATGCAGTGCGTGCAACGTTGCCGCCGTGGGCGACGGCACCCATGCGGTGTTGGCTCCAGCCAGCGGGTGCGCGACCTTCTGCTCGAGCATGTCGTGCATCAGATCCGGCATCGCCCACATACCCTTGCCGATCTGCGCCTTACCCTCGAGCCCCGCCGCGAGTCCTGTGTCGACGTTGAAGTCCTCGTAGGCCAGGATCCACTTCTGCTTCTTCATCTCGGCCTTGCGGATGACGGCGCCGGCCTCCATCGAGGTGTGGATTTCGTCACCCGTGCGGTCGAGGAAGCCGGTGTTGATGAACACGACACGGTCGCGAGCAGCCTCGATCGACGCCTTCAGGTTCACAGTGGTGCGGCGTTCCTCGTCCATGATGCCGACCTTGAGCGTGTTGCGAGCCAGGCCGAGGACATCCTCGATACGGCCGAACAGCTCGTTGGTGAAAGCGACCTCTTCGGGACCGTGCATCTTCGGCTTCACGATGTACAGCGAACCGGTGCGGCTGTTGCTGAGCTTCGTGTCGCCGTTCAGGCTGTGCTTGCCGATCAGTGACGTGAACAGGCCGTCGAGGATGCCTTCGGGCACCTCGTTGCCGTCGGCGTCGAGAATCGCGTCGCTGGTCATCAGGTGACCGACGTTGCGCACGAACAGCAACGAACGCCCGTGCAATGTGAGGTCGCTGCCGTCCAACGCGGTGTAGACGCGGTCGGGGTTCATGACACGAGTGAAGGTCTTGCCGCCCTTGCTGACTTCTTCGGCGAGATCGCCCTTCATCAGGCCGAGCCAGTTGCGGTAGCCGACGACCTTGTCGTCGGCGTCGACTGCCGCGACGGAGTCTTCGAAGTCCATGATCGTGGTAACCGCGGACTCCAGCAGCAGGTCCTTGACGCCCGCCGCGTCGGTCTCGCCGATCGGTGATTCCGGATCGATCTGAATGTCGATGTGTAAGCCGTTGTGCTTCAGCAGAATCGACGTCGGAGACGCCGGGTCGCCGAGGTAGCCGACGAGCTCGGCAGGATCGGCGAGGCCGGTGACGCTGCCATCGGCGAGCGTCACTGCGAGCGCGCCGGCGACCAACGCGTAGTTCGTAGTGCCGACATGGGACCCGCTCGCGAGGGGTGCCGCCTCGTCGAGGAACTCGCGGGCGAAGCCGATCACCTTGTCACCGCGGACCCGGTTGTAGCTCTTACCCCTTTCTGCGCCGTCGTCTTCCGATATCGCATCAGTGCCGTACAGGGCGTCGTACAACGAACCCCAGCGTGCGTTGGCGGCATTGATAGCGAAGCGGGCGTTCATCACCGGGACGACGAGCTGTGGCCCAGCGGTGGTCGTGATTTCCTCGTCGACGTTGGCTGTGTCGATCTTGAAGTCGGCCGGTTCGGGCAGCAGATAGCCGATTTCCTGCAGGAACGCCTTGTACGCGGCGGCGTCGTAGCCGGCACCGGGGTGCTCGCCGTGCCAGGCGTCGACCTTGCCTTGGATCTCGTCGCGCTTCGCGAGCAGTTCACGGTTGCGCGGGGCGAGGTCGTTGATGACCGCCTCGGCGCCGTGCCAGAACGTCGCTGCGTCTACGCCGGTGCCGGGAAGTGCCTCGGACTCCACGAAATCGTGCAAGACCTTCGCGACCTGAAGACCACCGACCTGAACGCGCTCAGTCATGAACCTGCCTCACTGAAGTAGTTTGCGGGACCATGCAATGTTACCCGCAGGTAAGTGGCGCCCTGTCCGCGCCAGCGGTTCGAGGGTAGGCCAGTCACCACCCACGCCAACGCCGATTGGACACTTGCGTATTCCAATCGGCGTCAGCGCTCATGCTCGGCTACGTGACCGAAGCATTCGAGGTAGCACCGCTGCGTTGGCAATCAACAGCACCGCAGCTGCGGCGGCCGCAACGTGCATACCGTTCATGAACGCAACCTGGGCGGACTCCAGCAGCTGCGGCCCGATGTCGGCGGGCGCGGATTGCGCCATAGCGACTGCGTTGCCAAGCGTGTCCTGCGCGTGTCGACCGTCCTCCACGCCCAGCCCCGACACATCGAGTCCGTTGCGGAAGATCGCCATGACCACACTGCCGAGCACGGCGACACCCAGCGCGATGCCAAGTTCGTACGCGGTTTCCGACACCGCCGACGCCGCACCAGCCTTGGCCGGCTCGACCGCGCTCACGACGAGGTCAGACGTCAGCGTCAGTGCAATGCCGACGCCCGCGCCCACCAGCGCGAATGTGGCGATGAACAACCCGGCGCCGCCCTCGGCGCGCAGCCACATCATTCCGGCTGCACCGATCGCCGAGACCGCGAGCCCGACGCTCAGGACGGTGCTCGGCTTCCAGCGTCGGACAAACCACGCCGCGGCCAACGAGGACACGATGCTCATCCCTGTGCCGGGCACCATCAGCAGCCCAGCCTCCAGCGGTGTGTAGCCGAGTACCAGCTGCAGGTACTGGGAGCCGAAGAACAGAACGCCGGCCAGGGCGAATATCGACAGCAGGTTCGTCAGTACGGCCGCGGAGAAGGCCGGCTTCGCGAACAGGCCGAGGTCGATCATCGGGCTCTCGAGCGTGCGCTGCCTGCGGACGAACGCCCACCCAGCGACTATGCCGGCGGCGGCTATTGCTGCGAGAGTCCAATTCGGGCCGTGAATGGCGGATTCCTTGACCGCGTAGACCAACGGCACGATCGAGATCATCGACAACGCGGCGCTCACGAAATCGAACCGGCCCGGGTTGGGGTCCTTGGATTCGGGGATCACGAGTGGGCCGACCACGACAAGCGCGACCATGACCGGTGCGTTGATCAGGAATACCGAGCCCCACCAGAAGTGCTCGAGCAGCCAACCTCCGACGAGCGGTCCCGCAGCTGCGCCACCGCCGGCCATCGCGCCCCACACGCCGATCGCCGTCGTGCGCTGGCGAGGATTCTTGAAAATCGTGCGGATCAGGCCGAGAGTCGCAGGCATCAGAGTTGCGCCGGAAACGCCCTGCAGGACGCGCGCCGCTATGAGCATCTCGGGACTGACCGACCACGCTGCGAGTATCGACGCGAGTCCGAAGCCTGCGGCACCGATCAGTAGGAGGCGTCGCCGGCCGATCCGGTCGCCGAGCGTACCCATCGTGACGAGTAGACCCGCGAGGACGAACGAGTAGACGTCGATGACCCAGAGCAGCTGCGTGCTCGTCGGCGCGAGATCGACGCTGATCGCGGGCAGCGCCAGGTCGAGCACCGTGCCGTCGATTGCGATCAGCAGGACGGCGAGCGACAGCACGACCAGGCCGAGCCAGGCGCGCGGCCCGGCATTCGGTTCGGCATTCGGTTTGGCCATACCGTTCGTCGGTTCGCCGATCACTAGGACGGACACGTCTTCCTCCACATCTAGAACCGCTGGCTAAACCGTCCAGCCGGTACAGTAGCCCAGAGTATCATCTGACCGTCCAGCCGGTACAGTGATTTTCATGACTTCCAGCACGCAGGACCGGATCCTCGATGCGCTTGAGGGCCTGCTCCTCGACCGAGGGCTGTCGCAGGTCACGCTCGAGGCTGTCGCAGCGAACGCCGGCGTCTCCAAAGGTGGGCTGCTCTATCACTTCCGGAGCAAGGAAGCGCTCATCGCCGGGATGGTCAGACGCCTGGGGGAGCGATCGTCGCAGCAACTCGACGATGCCGGAACGTCGGTCGCCGAGTGGTATCTCCAGCCCGCCGACGATGCGAACGAGATCGCCTTGTTTCAGTCATTGATCGCGGCGCTCCGCAGCGTCGACGGCAAGGAAGGCGAGATCAAGGAGGCGGTCGCCGACACGATGAGTTCGTGGAACGACGCCTTGCGATCGGAGATCGCCGACCCGGTCCAAGCGGAAATCGTCCGCCTCGTTGGTGACGGCATCTATCTCGCCGCGTTGCTCGGTCTGAGCCTTCCGGAGCCGGACCTCTATGCCAAGGTGGTCGATCGTCTTCTCGGTCGTTAGGACCCCGTCCCGGATCGAGCGCAAATGTGTCGTACCCCAGTGCTTGAGTTGGTCGGTGGACGAGAAGTCCACTACACACCTCGAATTGCTTGGAGGAATCACAATGCCAAAGCGTGACGAAGCGTGGCCGCAGGGCACCCCCAGCTGGGTTGACTGTCAGGTCGACGACACTGCACAAGCTCGTGAGTTCTACTCGGACCTGTTCGGCTGGGAGGTGTTCGATTCGGCAGAGGACGCCGGCGGTTATCTCATGGCGATGAAGAGTGGCCAGCCTGCTGCCGGAATCGGCCCCAAGCCCGACGGTATGCCCATGCCCTCCGCGTGGACGACATACTTCGCCGCTGACAGCGCCGACGACATCGCCGCAAAGACGACCGCAGCCGGCGGTCAGGTCTTCATGCCGCCGTTAGACGTCTTGGACGTCGGCCGGATGTTCGTAGCCGCAGACCCCAATGGTGCTGTCTTCGGGCGTCTGGGAAGCGAAGGCGCACAAGGGCGCCGGCATCTACAACGAAGACGGTGCCTATTCCTGGAACGAACTGCACACACGCGGTTACCCCGACGCGCAGCAGTTCTATGCCAACGTCTTCGGCTGGGCGTACACCGAGATCGGGGACGGCGAGAACTTCGTCTACTCGACCTTTGCGATTCCTGGCGGAACGGACCCCGTCGGTGGCATGAGCGACGAGTCGAAGTCGGCCGATGCAGGGCCGAACTACTGGCTGACCTGGTTCCAAGTCGGAGATACCGACGCGACCCTGGCCAAGGCCGCCGAACTCGGCTCGACGATCCTTGCCGCTGCCGACGACAGCCCGTTCGGCCGCATGGGTGTCATCCAAGCGCCGCAGGGTGAAGTATTCGGCGTCATCGATCCGAGCCGGGCGGTCGGGGAAATGCCGACTGGCGCATAGCCGCAGCGCGCATACAGATGAAGGATCCACGCCGAGAAACTCCGGCGTGGATCCTTCGACCGACCGAGATCAGTCGCGGCGTTTAGATCACGGCTGCGCTGGTGCGGGTGCAGAGGTGGGCGGTGCCGCTGGCGATGTTGGTGTCGCAGGTGCGTTGCCCATGTTGGGGCCGCCTTGATCGGGATACATCGGTCCGCCAGGCATCTGACCGCCGGGTCGCATGTGGAAGCCGCGCATTCCCGGTGGACCGCCGGGGCCGCCGCCGTCCCGGAACATCATGTGATGATCGCCGTGCCGGCCATGCCCGCCGCCGTAGTGTCCGTTGTCACCGACTGCGTATCCGATGCCGTAACCGATGCCTCCGACAACAATCACCGCAAGAATGGCAGAGAGTAATTGGGCTGCTCTCGACGAGCGCCAGTCGGCTGCAAACGAGCTCATACGGCCTGGGGGCTTCTGCTTCTGCGTTGCTTCCGCTGCCGTGCTTGACCCTGCAGCGCCTGATTCTGCTCCGCTCGGTTCTGCTGAGCTGTGTTCCGTGGTCGGGCTATCGTCTGCCACTTGTTGACCTCTCCGTGGGTAGTCTCGACCTTCACTCCCAACATAGGCCGCATTCCTGAGATCTGAGTCCGACAAAACT
>JBBSKP010000023.1:0-35078 GCA_038256175.1 Mycobacteriales bacterium | reverse complement strand
GGCCATCAGAGCGGCCGGATACGACTTTGTCGTCCGCTATCTATCGAGCGGCGGACCAAGCCTGCCTGGCAAATTGCTGACGCCGGCCGAGGCGATCGACCTACGCGCACACGGCATTTCGATCGTGTCGAATTGGGAGACAACCGCCAATCGCATGCTGGCCGGATATGACACAGGCGTGTTCGATGCGAGACTCGCCCTCGCTCAGGTACTCGCGTGCGGCCGATCGGCCGATCTACTTCTCGGCCGACTTCGACGCAACCCCAGCGGACCAGATTCCGATCGACCAGTTCCTGCGCGGCGCGGCAAGCGTGATCGGCGCCGCCAACGTCGGCATCTACGGCGGCTACTGGCCAGTGCGCCGTGCTCTCGACAACGGCACCGCCCTGTGGGCGTGGCAAACGGGCGCATGGTCGGGCAACAACGTCGATCCTCGTCGCGCCATGCATCAACGAATCGGCACCGTCTACGTGAACGGCGTCGCCTGCGATGTGAACGAAGCTTTCCCCGCCGATTTCGGACAGTGGGATTACGAACCAACAGAGGAGGAACCAGACGTGACGCCCGACCAGGACGCGATCCTGCGCGATATCCAGGTCCAGCTCCGAGGCCCCGGACTCGATGGTTGGCCACAGCTCGGAGCCGCCCCGAACGGCAAGAACCGCACGCTGGTGGACGGCCTCGCCGCGGCGCTGGAACGAATCGACGCGCTCGAAGACGAGTTGGCGAAGCTGACCGACGAGAACTCCGGCGGCCACTGGTGGCCGTGGTCCGTCATCAAGCCGATGGTGCCGGCCAGCCTGCTGCGGATTTTCTAGCCGTCACTCCTCGGGTTCCGTCGCAGCGTCTCCGCCACGGATCGACCACATCAGCCCATCGAGCTCGTCCGGCTTCACGAGCACTTCACGAGCCTTCGAGCCCTCGGTCGGTCCGACCACTCCCCTGGTCTCCATCAAGTCCATGAGCCTGCCCGCCTTGGCGAAGCCGACTCGCAGCTTGCGCTGCAGCATCGACGTGGACCCGAACTGGCTGGTCACGACGAGTTCCACGGCCTGCAAGAAGACATCGAGGTCGTCACCGATATCTGGATCGACGTCCTTGCGCTCGCCGACCTTCTGCGCGGTGACGCCTTCTTGGTACTCGGGCTCGGCCTGGTTTTTGCTGAACTCGACGACAGCCGAAATCTCTTCGTCCGAGATGTACGCACCCTGCAACCGGGTTGGCTTGCCTGCACCCATCGGCAGGAACAGCGCGTCACCCATACCGATCAGCTTCTCGGCGCCCGGCTGATCGAGAATGACTCGCGAGTCCGTGAGCGACGACGTCGCGAACGACAGGCGTGATGGGACGTTGGTCTTGATCAGACCGGTCACAACGTCAACCGAAGGACGCTGCGTGGCGAGCACCAGGTGGATACCGGCCGCACGTGCCTTCTGTGTGATCCGGACGATCGCTTCCTCGACGTCGCGAGGCGCGGTCATCATGAGGTCTGCGAGCTCGTCGACGATCGCGAGGATGTACGGGTATGGCCGGTACACGCGTTCGCTGCCGAGCGGCGCTGTGATCTCACCGGATTTCACCTTGGTGTTGAAGTCATCGATATGCCGGACCTTGTTGACCTGCATGTCCTGGTAGCGCTGCTCCATCTCCTCCACCAACCAGGCGAGCGCCGCCGCAGCCTTCTTCGGCTGGGTGATGATCGGGGTGATCAGGTGCGGAATGCCCTCGTACGGCGTGAGTTCCACCATCTTCGGGTCGATCAGGATCATCCGGACCTCGTCGGGCGTCGCCCTGGTGAGCAGCGACACCAGCATCGAGTTCACGAAGCTGGACTTACCCGAACCGGTCGAGCCGGCCACGAGCAAGTGCGGCATCTTCGCGAGGTTCGCGTGGACGAAATGCCCCTCGATGTCCTTGCCGAGGCCGATCACCAGCGGGTGGTGTTCCTTGCGGGTCGACGGCGCATTGAGCACGTCGGCGAGGCGGACCATCTCACGGTCGGAGTTGGGCACCTCGATTCCCACGGCAGATTTGCCCGGGATCGGTGCGAGCAAGCGGACGTTGTCCGTCGCTACGGCATAGGCGATGTTCTTCGCGAGTGCCGTGATCTTCTCGACCTTGACGCCAGGACCGAGCTCGACCTCGTATCGGGTGACCGTCGGACCACGGGTAAAGGCGGTCACGGCGGCATCGATCTTGAATTGGTCGAGGACCTCGGTAATCGCCTCGATCATCGAGTCGTTGGCCTTGCTGCGTTTCTTCGGCGGATCGCCGTCGATCAGCAACGACGAGGGCGGCAAGGTGTAGTCGCCCTCGACCACGCGATCGGGAACGAATTCCTTCTCGACCGGCTTTTCCTTCTCGACGACCTTCGCGACCTCGCGAGGCTTCGGCTTGGGCCGCGGCTTCGGAGCTTCGACGGGCGGAGCGACGGGGATGACTTCGGTGACCGCTTCGCCACCTTCGAATTCGTCGGTCGGATAGTTGTCGGCCGGCGTTCGAGCTGGTTTTCGAACCGGTGTGCGCGCCGGTTCGTCGTCGATCGGATAGCCGTCGACGTCGTAATCCGAGTCGTATTCCGCGTCGGGATCGTAATCGTCGTATTCGTCACCGCCAGTTGCGGTTCCGAACAGCGTGCTGAGGCGGTTGGGCACCTCCCGCACCGTCGTTCCGGTCAAGAGCAGCACACCGAACAGGATGGCGAGCAACATCAGCGGCACCGAGAGCCACACAGTAAGGCCGTCGGTCAGCGGACCGCCGGCGGCGTAACCGACGAACCCGGCGCTGCGGCCTCGCCCGGCCGCGTCCGCAGGCGAACCCGCCGCCAGATGCAAGAGCCCCAACACGGGCAGGCCGACGAGCAATCCACCGAGAATCAGCCGTGGACGGATGGCCGGGCGTGGTTCGGTGCGCATGAGGGTGATAGCGATCGCACCGCAGACGAGCGGAAGAATCGCGGCCGCCGAACCCAGGATCGCGCGAACAGCGGTTTCTATCCAGCCGCCGACCGGACCACCTGCGGAGAACCAGATGCTGGCGGCAATGACGACGCTGGCCGCGAGCAGACCGAGCGCGATCCCGTCGCGGCGGTGGCCGTGCTCGATGTCCTTGGCTTTGCTGACCGTTCTAGTCGTGGCACCGAGCCCTTTGGCGACCAACGACCATCCGGAAGCGGCGCTGCGGCCGATCGCGGCAAACGGCGATGGCTTCTGCCTTCGAACTGGTGGGCGGCGGCGCGGCGCTGTGCCCTTGCGTGGGGTGGAAACCGTCTTGGTTGTGCGCGTACGCGGCGTCGACCTGGTGGTCCCGGCCGCTGCTGCTGGTTTCCGCGTACTCGACCGCGCTGTACTCGACCGCGCTCGCGACGCCGTGGCGCCGCCCGACTTTCCTGCCATGCCAGTAGATTAGTCGCAATTGCCCCATCGGGACCATCCGCAACACCAGTCACAGCGTTTCCCCTGGGTATGGTCGCGAAATTCCCGGGTAGTGCACGCTCACTGACCACTCTTCGACTTTTGCGACGGGATCCCGTCCGAAAAGGCTACGAATGGAGCAGCAGCGCGCCTACACGCTGCGATCGAGCGCCAGCACTGCCGCGACATCGTCGGATGCACCGGTCGCATCGAGCCGGACCTGGTCGCGGCCGAAGGCATGCAGGAGTAACTCGGACGCCGGGCCGGTGAGAACGACTTCGCGGTTCCCAGTCTTCTTCGCCGTGATCCGCTCACCCTGCGGATTTGCCAATATGACGCCGACCTTTGCCGAGCGATAGGACATCCGAGCCATCCGCTTGAGCGCCGACCACAGTTTCGCTTCGTCGGCGGGATCCAGTGTGCGCGGCTCCCAGCCGGCTGTACCTCGCCGGATGTCCTCGTGATGCACGAACATCTCGGTCATGTTCACCAGCGCATCGACCGGGCGTAGCGGCGACCAGATCGGCGGACCCGACCGCACCTTGTCCACCAATTCGTCGAACGGTGCTTCGGCGGCTTTGCGTCGAACACTCTCGGTGTAGCCGGCCAGCGGGCTCAGCAAGATGCCAGGCGCCGAATCGGGACGCCGTTCCCGGATCACCAGGTGTGCGGCCAGGTCACGGACCGTCCACTCACCGCACAGGGTCGGCATATCGGGCCCGGTCAGGACCATCGAATCGACGAGGGCTTGGCGTTCACGGCGCGCAAAACTCATAAAACCAACTTACACAGACACCGCATTCACGCTCTGACCAGCGAGCAGGCCCGCAATGCCCGCAGCCCACTCCTGCGCCATATCGCGAGGGCGGATCGTGCTCGAGCCGTCGTGTCGGGCGTGCTCCCCCAACTGAACTGCGCCACGTTCGATCAGTTTCGTTGCCGCGATGTCGCCGCCGCGATTGAAGGACTGCTCGTACACACTGTCGCCGAGTCCGAACACCGCGAACCGCAGCCCGGTCAGGTCCGGGCGAGCAGCGTCCAGGTCGTCGAAGAACGGCGTCGCGCCCGTCGGTAGTTCGCCGTCCCCGTAGGTCGAGCACACGATCACGTGAAAATCGGCGGCATCGAGGTCTGCGATGTCGAAGTCGAGCATGTCGTAGACCATGCAGTCATGCTGGCGGGCAAGCGCATCCGCGATGTTGTCCGCCACTGCTTCACTTGTGCCCGTCTCCGATCCGAACAGGATGACAACCGCCATTGCCGCACTTCCTTTCCGCCGCTTCGTCGACTAAGCATAGCCTTACCTACTAAGGAAAGTGGTCGCACCGGCGGCGGGCGGCACAAGCGTTGGACGTAGGGTGCCGTGCGTGCCCATCACCGAGATGATCGTGATCGCGCTGGCCGGCTTCTGCGCGGGAGCGATCAACGCGATCGTGGGGTCTGGCACGCTCGTCACATTTCCGACTCTGGTCGCATTCGGCTATCCGCCCGTCGTCGCGACGATGTCGAACGCGGTGGGACTCGTCGCCGGCGGTGTATCGGGGACCTGGGGTTATCGCCGCGAACTCAGCGACCAGTGGGACCGGCTGAAATGGCAGATTCCGGCGTCGTTTACGGGCGCCGCGCTCGGCGCGTTCTTGCTGCTGCATCTGCCGGAGAAGACGTTCACCACGATCGTGCCGGTGTTGCTCGTCGGCGCGCTTGCACTGGTTGTCGCGGGACCGCGAATTCAGGCCTACGCCAAGCGCAAAGCCGAGGAAGCCGGCCGCACCGCGGAGCATGTCGGTCCGGGCCGCATGGCAACACTCACTTTCGGAACCTTCGCAGTCGGCATATATGGCGGCTATTTCACTGCAGCGCAAGGAATTCTGCTCATCGGCGTGATGGGCGCGCTGCTCCCGGAATCGATGCAACGAATGAACGCCGCGAAGAATCTACTCTCGCTGCTGGTCAATGTTGTCGCTGCCGCTGCCTACACCATCGTGGCGTTCGATCGAATCAGCTGGGCCGCAGCAGGACTCATCGCAGTTGGCTCATTGATCGGCGGATCGATCGGCGCCCGATACGGACGCCGCCTCTCCCCCGCTGCGCTGCGCGGAGCAATCGTTGTGCTCGGCCTGATCGGCCTGTGGCGCCTGCTGGCTTAGGCAGCAAGCTGCTCGTGAGTCTTTTCGGACGGCCCGCCCTCCACAAAGACTCACGGGGCCGAAGGCCCTAGACGCCGATAACGGTCGGCACAATCATCGGCCGACGACGGTACTTGTCCGCCACCCAACGCCCGACGATTCGCCTGACGCCCTGAGCAATTCGATGCGTATCGGTGACACCCTCGGCGGCCAGCCGGATGATTTCGGCCTCCACCAACTGAGCAGCTTCCTTGAGCGCGGCCGGGTCGTCGGAGAAGCCGCGACCGTTCACCTCAGGTGTGCTGACGGCCCTGCCTGTCTTGGTATCGATTGCGACGGTGATCGAGATGAATCCGCCTTCACCGAGCACCAAACGATCCGACAGGGTCGAGTCACCGACATCGCCGACCGACAATCCATCGACGTACACGTGCCCGACCGGGACGCGTCCGACGATCTCCGCCAACCCGTCGACCATGTCGACGACGACACCGTCTTCCGCAAGCATTACCCGTTCGGCCGGAACTCCGGTCGCTTGAGCAAGCGCAGCGTTGGCCCGCAGATGACGCCATTCACCGTGCACCGGCATGGCATTGGTCGGCCGGACCGCGTTGTACAGATACAGCAGTTCACCTGCCGAGGCGTGACCGGAGACGTGGACCTTCGCGTTCTGCTGCGTGATCACCGTCGCCCCACGCCGAGCCAAGCCGTTGACTACAGCGAACACTGAGTTCTCGTTGCCCGGGATCAGCGAAGACGCCAACACAACGAGATCCTCGGCACGAATGTTGATCTGCCGGTGCTCGCCACGCGCCATTCGAGACAGCGCAGACAGCGGTTCGCCCTGCGAGCCGGTCGAGATGAGCACAAGTTTGTCGTCGGGCATGCCCGCAGCGGTATCGAGGTCCACCTCGACGCCGTCGGGAACATTGAGATACCCGAGCTCTTGCGCAATTCCCATGTTGCGCACCATCGATCGTCCGACGAAGCAGACACGGCGGTTGTACCGATGTGCGACGTCGACCACTTGCTGGATCCGGTGTACGTGGCTCGCGAAGGACGCGACAATGACTCGCTGCTTCGCCTTGCCGATGACGGTGTCGAGCACGCCGCCGATCTCACGCTCGGGAGTGACGAAGCCGGGAACCTCGGCGTTGGTCGAATCGACGAGGAAGATGTCGACACCCTCGTTGCCGAGCCGCGAGAAGCCTGCGAGGTCGGTCAACCGGCCGTCCAGCGGAAGCTGATCCAGCTTGATGTCACCGGTATGCAACGCGACGCCGGCAGACGTACGGATCGCGACCGCAAGCGCATCGGGGATCGAGTGGTTGACGGCGAAGTACTCGCATTCGAACGGACCGTGCGTGGTGCGTTCGCCCTCGGTGACCTCGACGAGCTTCGGACGCTGGTGGTGCTCACGGCATTTCGCCGCAAGCAGGGCAAGCGTGAACTTCGAGCCGATGACCGGTACGTCAGGTCGCAGGCGCAGCAAGAAGGGCACGGCGCCGATGTGATCCTCGTGACCGTGCGTGAGGACGACCGCTTCGACGTCGCCCATCCTGTTCTCGATGTGCCGGAAATCAGGAAGGATCAGGTCGACACCGGGTTGCTGATCCTCAGGGAACAGCACGCCGCAGTCAACGATGAGCAGCTTGCCCTTGTGCTCGAAAACCGTCATGTTGCGGCCGATTTCGCCGATGCCGCCAAGCGCGACAATGCGCAGCCCGTTGCGTGGCGCCTTCGGCGGAGTACCGAGTCGTCCGGTCGGGTCGGTCACTTTGGGGCGGGAATCGGGACGCTGGGTCACTGCAGAAGACTGCGGGACCTGTCGTGGCTTCTGCTGCGGCGGACCGGCATTGCGGGTGACCCGACTTCTCGGGCGACCGGGCCGTGTCATGCGAGCACCCCGGCAGCATGCATCTGCGCTGCGAGATAGTCGACGAGTTCAGGGGCGGGCGCGATCTGCGGCAATCTAGGTTCTCCCACATCAATTCCGAGCAAACGAAGTCCAGCTTTCGACATGCTCACTCCGCCAAGGGCTCCCATGGCATAGACCAGGGGCGTCAGGCTCAAGTTGATGGCACGGGCACGCACGATGTCACCGGACTCGAACGCGTTGCGGAGCTCCCGTAGTCGAGGTGCCACGAGATGCCCGATGACACTGATGAAACCGACGCCACCCACCGACAGCCACGGCAGGTTGAGTGCGTCGTCACCAGAATAGAAGGAAAGGCCGGTAGTTCCGATCAACTCTGCGCCGGCGTTCAGGTCGCCCTTGGCATCCTTGACCGCGATGATGTTCGGGTGCTCGGCAAGCCGGCGAATGGTTCCCGTCTCGATCGGCACCACGGAGCGTGGCGGAATGTCGTAAAGGCACACCGGCAGGTCCGTCGCGTTTGCGACCGCCATGAAATGCGCGTACAGGCCTTCCTGCGGCGGACGCGAGTAGTACGGCGTCACCACGAGCAAACCGTGAGCACCAGCTCGGGCGGCGTCACGCGCAAGCTCGACGCTGTGTGCGGTGTCGTTGCTACCGGCACCGGCAACCACGGCGGCGCGATCACCAACCGCCGCAACTACAGCGCGGAGCAGCTCCAACTTCTCGTTTTCGGTCGTCGTCGGCGACTCGCCCGTCGTTCCGGCGAGCACCAGGCCGTCGCAGCCCTGCTCCACGAGATGATCCGCAAGACGGACGCCTGCATCGACGTCGAGCTTTCCCTCAGCAGTGAACGGGGTCACCATCGCGACGGAGATAGTGCCGAATGCGCGCACCGCAGCAGCAGCGGATTCACCATTGGTCATGGTCAGAAGGCTACATGGGCATGTAGACGCGGTGCGCGCGTAGGCGCCCTAGCACGCGGGACTCTCAACCAATGACGCCATGTGACGCCTTGACCGACGTCAATATCGGCGTCACACTGGCGTCATGGAACTCACACACTTCACAGCCCGGCTACGCGACGATCTTGTAGCGGCAGCCGCACTGGGTGACGACAAGACCCGCGCAACCGCCGAAGCCTTGGCCGGCGCGGTCGAAACCTCGGCTCGGCTCATGCTGCTCTCAGCGCTTTCGGCCTTCGCCGGCGAGGTCAGCGAGGCGCTCGAGGATCGAGTCGTGCTCGTGCACCTCAACGACACCGACGCGGTCGTCGACGTCCGTAAGGCACCGAAGGCCGAGGCAGAAGGGGATGCCGACGAATCGCACCCCTCCTTCGAGGAGCTCACCGGCGACATCAGCAGGGTGACGCTGCGCTTGGTCGAACAGATGAAGGCGCGCGCCGAAGAAGCAGCCGCAGAAAGTGGACAATCGTTGAACTCGTGGCTCTCCCAGGCCGTCCAAGGCGCACTAAAGGACGAGTGGCGCAAGAACAGGCGAGCCTGGCACTGAGGCCCGCTTCGTCGTCTACCGTTAGCCACGGCGAAACGCGCGACGACGAGCGGAGCAACGGATGTCGGTCACAGGCAAGAAGGAATTCGACATCAAGGCCGATCCGGCTGCGGTGATGGCGGCGATCGTCGATGTCGAGGAACTACCGACATGGTCGGGTCCGCACAAATCTGTTGAAGTCGAAACACGCTACGAGGACGGTCGGCCCAACCTCGTGCGCGCGGAGGTCAGCGCTGTCGGCCTCACCGACCATCAGACCACCGTCTACTCGTGGAACGGCAACGAGTCCATGACGTGGTCGTTGCAATCGAGTAGCCAGCAAGCCGTCCAGGATGGCTCGTACACGCTCATACCGACGCCCAACGGCACGCATGTGCTGTTCGACCTCGAGCTTGGGTTGAAGATCCCGCTACCCGGATTCCTCCTCAAGAAGGTGTTGAAGATGGCGATGGATACCGCAAGCAACGGACTGACCAAGTACGTCGAAAGTCGTTGACGCTCAGAAGTTCCTATTGAGAAGGTCGGCGAGGTCGCCGCGTTCCCCGATGACGATCTCGTCGAGTTCGAGCCACTCGGCCATCGAGCGCAGGGTAGCCGCGAGTTCACCGGCAACCCGCGCCGTGCGATGTCCGGGCTCGGCGAACGCAGCGGGCACCAGCAGCCGACCGTTCCCGCGTTCGGCGCGGAGATCGACTCGTCCGACGAGTTCGCCGTCCAGCAGGAACGGGAAGACGTAATACCCGTGGACGCGGTTCGGCTCCGGTGTGTAGATCTCGATCCGGAAATGGAAATCGAACATCCGCTCGGTGCGAGGCCGGCAGAAGATGAGCGGATCGAACGGGCACAACAGCGCTGCACCAGTGACCGTCCGCGGCCGTCGTGCGTCCACGTGCAGGTAGGCGGGCTGCTTCCATCCCGAGACTTCGCCCTGTTCGAGAAAACCCTCGGCTAGGAGATCCGTGATCGCGGGTTCGGTCTGGCTTCGATGCAATCGGTAATAGTCGCGAAGGTCGGTTTCCGTTGCGATCCCGAGAGCTGTCGCAGATTTTCGAACGAGCTCCCGGATCGCATCGGTTTCGGGCACTTCCCGCGAGCGAACGTCTGGTGCGAGTACGCGCTCGGCGAGGTCGTAATGCCGGGTGAAGCCCACCCGCTTGTCGACGGACAGCTCACCGGCAGCAAATAGCTGCTCACAGATCACTTTGGTGTCGCTGAGGTCCCACCACGACGACAGTTTCGGTCCTGGCCGCGAGATCTCCAGATGCCGTTCGACGTCACCCGCTCGTGCCGGACCGATTTCCGTGATGACGTCGAGAACATCCTTGCCGAGAGTTGGATTGCGATCGAGCACGCGCTTGGCGCCCGCCCAACGTCCGTTCTCGAACGCACGCATCCGTCATCTCATCAGAGGCCAATCCGCCATCGGAATCAACGCAGCCTCGTGTGCCCAATACTCGACCAACCGTCGCGGTCGAAGAGCGTTGTGCGACCACACCGCGTCGTCGAGCAGGGTGCGGTCGTAACTACCGATGCGACTGAACACCGGCGCGTAATGCGCTCTGACCACCGCAGACACCGAGTCGATCTGCAGCAATTGTGTCCGGTCGACGACACCGAGCACGGTCCGTCTCGTGGCCTTCCCCGAACGTGGACGTTCGGCAAAGCCTTGAGCCGCAAGCCCGATCCGGCGTGCTGCCGCGGCAGTCAACTCACCCATGGTCCAAACACTGCCACGGCCCACCGACAACTGTGCGTGAGTCTTACCCCCAGGAGGGTAAAACGCGCGCACAGGCTAGGTGGTCAGGCCTGCCGCGACTGTGGCGCCGAGTTCCCAGCACGATTCGAGGTCTTCCTTGCTCGGCTTGCCCGACACCACCACATACTCCGCGGCTTTCACCCAGCCCAAGCCGGTCGTGATCGCGGAGACGCCGCGCTCTGCACCCTCGGTGCCTTCGTTGCCGTGGAAATAGACTCCGAACGGGCGGCCCTTCGTCGAGTCGAGGCACGGGTAGTAGCAGACGTCGAACGCGTGCTTGAGTGCCCCGCTCATGTATCCGAGGTTCGCAGGCGTGCCGAGCAAGTAGCCGTCCGCTTCGAGCATGTGGGTCGGCGTCACAGCCAGAGCTGCACATCGGACCACCTCGACTCCCTCGATCTCAGGATCGGTCGCGCCCGCCACGACGGCCTCGAACATCGCCTGCATGAACGGCGACGGCGTGTGATGGATGATCAGCAACTTAGGCACGGATCACCGGCATACAAGTCTTGTGGCGCAACGTTCTTCCTGCCATTGGTCGTGAGCTGCCTGCTGACCGTTGGATCGTATCCACGTCAGCGAAACGCGATAGGCACGAGGTAGTTCCGGGCGTACTCTCGCGCGGCCTCCTCGGAGTCGAGGGGGGCACGCGAGCGCGGAGTCAAGATCAGCGATTGGCAGATCCGCACCAGCAACTCCGCGGTCCCTTCGGGATCGGTCGGCACTCCGCCTGCCACGATGCCGCTCCGAATATGTTGGGCGAGATAGGAACTGGCAAAGTCCATCATCGGCCCGGCAGCAGTCGTGATTATGGGCAGAACGGATTCCGGATCGGTATCCAACATTTGACCCAACAACGGATGGGTGTGGAAGAACCAATACACAGTGGCGAAGCCCTCGACGATCCGCTCCTCGTTTGTCTTCAGTTCGGGGATTCGCCTGTCGAGGTCGCCGAACAGTCGCTGCGACTCCCGCATGATCACGGCCATCAGCACGTCGTCTTTGCGGCGCCACCGACGGTAGACGGTCATGTGCGACACGCCCGCTTCGCGAGCGATCGATTCCAACGTCGTTCGCCTGATGCCGAATCGCAGCAACGTCGCGGTCGCGGCATCGAGAATCCGCGCGCCGGTCTCGTCGACCGCTACGGGTTGCAGGTTGCCGATCTCGACTGCCATGCCCCTAAGATTGCCACATGTTGATGTTAGGCTGTGATCGAATTCCTAACATCCCTACTTTGGAGGTATGTCCCATGTCGTTCGCCAACGTCGACGTCGACAACGAGACCGGCCGATCACCAGGCCAGCACGCCAGCAACGAGCGGTTCCAGCGCTACCTCGGCACCACCCTGTTCGCCCTGTTTGCGGGCGCCTTCTTCGACCAGGTCATGCTTCCCGAGGTCGCCGCCGGCGTCGAATGGACCGGGCGGATCCGGAATACTCCCTTTCAGCGCGCGGCGCGTTCCGCGGCTGCCGATCAGCTGATCTTCATCGCGGGCAGGGAGGAACGGCAGGCCGAGAGCGACCGGCTCGCACTGGCCCACCGTGACGTCAAGGGAGTCGGATTCAACGGAACCCGGTTCAGCGCCCTCAACCCCGAGTCCTGGAACTGGATCATGATCAGCGCGATCGTCGCGCACATGAAACGCCTATACCCCCATCACGGGTGAGCACCTGTCCAGCGAAGGGCAGCAAGAGTTCTACGAATTCATGCTCGAGAAGTTCGATCACCTGCAACTGCCGGGAAAGAACTCGCGGCTGCCAGCACGCTATTGCGATCTGCTCGGCTACTACGACGACTTGATCAACAGCAAGGGTGAGACGAACATCGCCGTCGAGAATGCGGTGCAGACCCTGGTTCGGGCCCCGTTGCCGCCCGGCGTCCCCGCCGTGGCTGCGCCCGCATGGGTTCCCCTCGCGCGGATCGCCGGACATCTCGCTGCAGTCTGCTCGTTCGGCATCATGCATCCGACCACCCGTGAGCTGACGGGATATCGGTGGACGCGCCGGCACGACGTCGAGTTCCGCATCCTGTCGAGCGTTATCCCCATTGCGTACTCTCGCCTGCCCGGTCGCCTCACGATGAGTCCGATGGCGTACCACAAGGCACTCTACGAAAAGCACATCGCAAAATGCCGCGCCGCGGGACTGGAGTCGTTCACCCCGGACCCACACTGAGGCACCCTCACACAAGCACAGCGACAAACCGCCAATCAAGCACTGGCACAGGCCCTTCCGGGCTATCCACAGACACGACCGATCGAAAGTGTACAAGCCCTCCGCCCTGCGGCAGGGACTCGACGCCCTCGATGGACACTGCACTGCGAAGCGTGTCACCCTCATGAACGGGTGCGATGTGGTCGCACGAGTGCCACGCCGGCACCGTGACGATAGCCGGAAGGGCCCGCGACAATTGAGCCAATGCGATGGCGATCGTATGACCGCCGTAGACCAGACGCTTGCCACCGGCCGCGATCGAATCATGGTGCACCTCGGCGACATTCAGCGTCAACCGAGCGAGTTCCGGTGCGCTCGTGACGACATCGGCACCGACGACTCGCCATTCCATCCCGGGCGTCAGGTCGCGAAAGCGTGGTCCGGGAACGGATTCGGCGAACGCATCGAGCTGCCACGCATCGACCGACGAAGCCATGACCGGGCCACCATCGGTTCGACCCACATCTGCAAGATCCGTGTCGTGGCCCGTGACAGCGCTGCCGTCGCGCAGCGGGAGCATCGCGCAGCGGTGAAAATCGAGGACCGGCCGGCCTTCCTGATCGACGGTGACGATGCGCAACGCGGCCAATCCCGTAGCTGCCCGACCAGGTTTCGGTCGGTTCTGCCGCAGCGCAACGACCGTCGTCGACGTGGAGAGAGTGTCGCCGATCAACGGCGCACGATGAAATGCAAGGCCCCGATAGAACAGATTCGCCTTCACATGTCGCGTCACCACGGTGGACTGCCCAATAGCCACGTTCCATACGAGCGCTGGATGGGCAACCGCGCCACCAACCACGCGCCGGCTCAATTCGGCATCGAGCGGAAGGCGCAGTCGGTCGCCGATAATCGCCTGGTGCTGCGCGGCGTGACCGGATGTCAGCGTCAGCGGCGGCGCGTCATCGAAGCATTGGCCGACCTCGAGGTCGTCGAAATACGGCCCGTCCGATCCTAATTCGCTCATCGGTGTCCCCTGGTCCTGTGTCGATCAACCCACTGCTCGAGCCGTCCATCCACCTTAGCTGCGCAGTTCACCCTGCCTGTAAGCCAAGTTGGGTGAGCAAATCGCCAACGTTGTAGTAGTCCTTGTGATAGCTCACGAGTCCGTCTTTCGACACCTTGCAGACCGCTACCCCCTCCACCGCGAACGGTCGTCCCGTAGCGGGGAGCAAGTCGTTCCCGACACGCAGCGAGCCTTGCGCGTGACCGGACCAGATCCACTCTGCCGCAAAGCCGGACTCGTCGCCGACGAAGCTGGTGTACACGACCCGGCTGTCCTCTGCGAACGCGAGCATGAAGCGAAAGAACGACATGACCGCATCCGCACCGTTGTGTTCTGTCTTCATGCCGCCTTCGACATAGACCGCATCCTCGGTGATCATCTCCCGCAAACTGGAGTCATCTGGCGCGGACCACGCAGCGCCATAGGACCGCAAGAACTCGACGTGTCCATTTCCGACCAAATCTGTAGCCACGGTGACCTTCCCACTCATGAATGATTCACACTCCAGCGGCCGCACGGGCGCGCACCATACGGCGCTTCTCCGCGAACGCGAGCCCGTCAACCCACGTCGCACCCTTCATGATCAAGCCGCGGTACTTCATGATGTCGGCTTGTCCGTTTACCGTGAGGGCTCCGATCAATTTGTCGCCGTCACGGTAGAGCGCGATCATCCGGTTGTCCGCTGCCAGATCGCCGTCGACAACGACGATTTCGTCGCACCGGGGTGACCCGACGAACTGGATCCGGACGTCGTACAAGTCCGACCAGAAATACGGAACCGTCGAATAGGCTTTCGCTGCTTCAGGATTCAGCGCGTTCTTGGCCGCCTGCGTACCCTGTTCGGCTGCGCTGGCCCAGTGCTCGAGGCGCATCCGACGGGCGAAGATCGGGTTGTGCCAGTTGGCGACATCGCCTGCGGCATACACCCCGTCGACGCCGGTGAACAGGAACTCGTCGCACACCACGCCGTTATCGAGTGTCAGGCCCGACCCCTCGAGCCAGTCCACGGCAGGGACCGCTCCTGTGCCGACCACCACCAGATCCGCCGGAAGCACCGTTCCGTCGGTCAGCACAACTCGCTCGACCTGACCATTGCCCTCGATCGCACGGACTCCGACGCCGCACCGCAGGTCTGTGCCGTTTCGCACGTGCAGAGACGACAACTCAGCGCCCATCTGCTCCCCCACCGCACGCACCAACGGCGTCGGCAGAGCCTCGATCACAGTGACACTCGAGCCGCGCTTGTTGGCGCTCGATGCGATTTCGGAACCGATGAACCCGGCACCGATGACCACCGTCCGCGCCCTGCGGTCCAATGCCTCCCGAACCGCGACGGCGTCGTCGATCGTTCGCAGCGTGTGCACACCGGCAAGGTGCTCGCTGCCCGGCCAGGTTCTCGCATGGGCACCGGTCGCGATCACGATCGCGTCGTAGCTCATCGAACGTTGGCCGATTCGCAACACCTTTGCGGCAGTGTCGAGCCCGGTCGCCGGCGTGCCGAGTACGAGGTCGACAGTCAGTTCGCACCGGAGCAGATCCTCCGACCGGAACGTCGGAATCTCCGGTTCGGCGCCGTCACGCCGTTCGTCGAGATACGCCTTCGACAACGGTGGTCGATCGTAGGGAAGGTGTGTTTCGCTGCCCACCAACGTGATTCGCCCGTCGAACCCGGACTTGCGCGCGGCCTCCACCGCGCGCAGTCCGGCGAGCGAGGCGCCGACGACGACGAGGTGCCTGACACTCATCGCTACGTCGCGATTCGCAAGGCTTCGGTCGGGCATCCTGCCACGGCTTCCTCGACAGCGCTGCGGTCGTCGTCGTTGACGTTCTGGTCGAGCAGAACCAGGTTGCCCTGGTCATCGACCTCGAAGTGGTCCGGTGCCAACGATTCACAGATCCCGAGTCCGGTGCATTTGGTGCGATCGACGACGACCTTCATGCCTTGGCCCCGACCGGGTGCAAGTCGCTGATCTTGTCGACGACAATCTTGGCTGTCTCGGCACACGCAGTCGTGCCACCGTTCGCGTACTCCTTCACGGCGTCGCCGACATTCCAGAGGTTCGCGATCGGCGTGGTGTGCGGCATGTCGAACCCGGCCACCGCGCGCTGTGGCGGCCAACCGTCACGAGTGACGTTGACCGACAGAATCTTCGCCTCGTCGAATCCCTTGATCTGTTCACGGAGGTCGGCCAGCAACAACTCCGTCTCTTCGGTCTGATCGAAATCACCAACGGCGGGTTTCGGTACGGACGTGCCGACGTACAGATACCAACCCGCGGGCGCCATCTCGGGGCACAACTCGGAGAAGCTGGCGACATAGCAGAGCCGACGAGTCACCGCGAAGCTCAGCATGCCCGGGGCCTCGATCAGCTTGCGCTGGCTGGCGAAATTCACGGAGATCATCGAACACGGGCGGTTCGCTGCCTCGATGCTTGCGACGTAGTCCGCGGGCAATTTGTCACGCCCGACCAGATCCAAAGTCGCGAACGGTCCGACGTCACTGACCGCGAAATCACATGTCACGTCAACGGTTTCACCGTGCCGGCTGACAGTCGCTCCGGTGATGCGTCCATCGACGACAGTCAACGCCTCGACTTTGCTCGACAACCAGACCTGTCCACCGTTACCTTCGACGACCTCGGCCAGCGACTGCCAGATGCCGATGGTGCCCTGTGGGCAGAAACCGAACTTCTTGAACGCGCTCTTGCGGGTGAAGTACGTCAGGAAGACCCGTGCAGGCAATTCCTCTGACCCGACGGCAAAGACGGAGCCGCACATGTTCCGGAAGATTCCGTGAACGGATTCGTTCTTCGTGTACTTGCGGACCCAATCCGCCGTCGACAGTTCATCTTCGGGCAAGCCACTGTCGTTGCGCGCGGCACCGAGGCCGGTCACGAGCTTGGCGCCCTGGCGGGTCAGCTTCGACAGCAGAAAGCCCCAGCCGCCGCCCGTGACGTCGACGTCCTTGTCGCCGATGCGGTACAAGATCGGCGGCTGCGGCGAGCGAATGTCGAACTTCGCGCCCACTTCGTCGAAGGTCTCTTCGGTGATACCGCCGGTCTCGATGACGATCGCGCCGTTGTTGACCTTGAAGCCGTCGATTTCATCGGTCGAGGCGCGGCCGCCGACCTTGTCGAGGCTGTCGACTACCAACGTGCGGTAACCGCGGTGCGACAGTCGCGCGGCAGTCAGAAGACCGCCGGCTCCGGCGCCGATTACTAATGCGTCCCAATGATTCTCGGTCATGTGTATTCTCCTTGGTCAGCCGACGGGATTCGTGCCGAGCTCGGCACCGGAGAGGTCGGTGATGTCGCCCCAGCGACCCGCTACCTCGTCAATGGTGGGTGGCGCCGCGAACGTGACACCCTTTGTTGCGAACTGGGCGACCCGCTGCACACGCCCGCCACCAACTACGAGAACCGTTGCGGAATCTGTGCATTCGTCGCTCACGAGGTACCCGACGACAGGAGCAACCTGAGCCGGCGGCAGGGCGGCGAGCATCTCGGGCGGTGCGATGTCCTCGGTCATCCGGGTCGCCGCCATCGGCGCGACCGCGTTGGCGAGAATGTTGAACGTTCGTCCTTCGATGGCGAGCGTGTTGATCAGCCCGACCAGGCCGAGCTTCGCCGCACCGTAGTTTGCTTGGCCGAAGTTGCCGTAAATGCCACTGGTCGACGTCGCCATCACGACACGTCCGTAGTTCTGCTCGCGGAAGTACGGCCACGCTGCACGGGTTACGTGGTAGCCGCCGAAAAGGTGCACGCGCTGAACAGCTTCCCAGTTGTCGGCGGTCATCTTGTGGAACGCGCCGTCACGCAGGATGCCTGCGTTGTTGATCACGCCGTGGACGGTGCCGAACTGGTCGACAGCGGTCTTGATGAGCGCCGCCGCACCCGCTTCGGTCGAGATGTTGTCGTAGTTCGCGACAGCAGTTCCGCCTGCTTCGCGGATCTCTGCGACGACGCCGTCGGCCATCGAGCTGCCGGCACCGGAACCATCCCTGGCGCCGCCGAGGTCGTTGACGACGACCAACGCACCTTCACTTGCGAGCAGCTTTGCGTACTCGCGGCCCAAGCCACCACCGGCTCCGGTGACGACGATGACGCGATCGGTTACTCCTGGCATATTTGTGTCCTCTTTCAGTACGAGTTGGGGAGCTTCAGGCTGGTCTGCGCAACGAAGTTCAAGACCATTTCTCGGCTGACGGGTGCCGTCTTCATCAGGCGCGCCGCGAACCAGAGGTCGGCCAGTCCGTACTCGCGCGACAGCCCATTGCCGCCATGTGTCTGAATCGACTGGTCGAGGGCCTTCAGCGACGCGTCAGCGGCGGCGAACTTGGCGATGTTTGCCGCCTCGGCGGCGTCGCCACCCTCGTCGAAGAGCGACGCGGCACGTTGGGTTGCCAAGCGCGCCAACTGGACTGCGATGTGCGACTCGGCGAGAGGGTGCGAGATGCCTTGGTGGGCACCGATCGGGGTATCCCAGACCTGACGGTCCTTCGCGTACGCGACTGCCTTGTCGACCGCGTAACGGCCGATGCCGTTACTGATCGCCGACGCCAGGATCCGTTCCGGATTGAGGCCGGCGAACACGTGGTACAGGCCCGTGCCCGCCTGGCCGATGAGCGCCTCGGGCCCGACACGCACGTCGTCGAAGAAGATCGTGAACTGGTTGTCAGGCGACACGACCGCTGTCTCCAGCGGCTGTAGTGTCAGCCCCGGCGAGTCCATCGGCACCAGGAAAAGCGACAGCGGCGCGCGCTTTCCGCCCTCTACGTTGGCGTCCCGAGTGACGAGCAAGATCGCGTCCGCTTCGTCGGCTGCCGAGATGAAGTACTTACCTCCGGAGATCGTCCAGCCTTCACCGTTCCTACTAGCAGTGGTCTTCACTTTGTGACTGTTCGATCCGGCATCCGGTTCGGTCAATCCGAAGGCGACCTTCTTGGTGCCGTCGGCAATGCCCGGCAGCCACTCGGCCTTCATGTCATCAGAGCCGTGCTCGGCGATGATGGATCCACAGATGGCGGGCGAAATGACATTGAGCAGCAACGGAATTCCGTGCGCAGCCATTTCCTCGATGACGATCACGAGCTCGGAAATTCCTGCGCCGCCACCCCCGTACGCCTCTGGCAGATGGACGCCGAGCAGACCGGCTGCGCCGAGTTCGGCCCACAGCTCGTCCACCTTCAGATTGTTTCGTGATCGGTCGAGAAAGTAAGCGCTGCCATGTTTTTCGGCGATCTTTCCGACGCTCTCACGGATCATCTTGTGGTCATCGGTGTCGACTACGAGTCCTGACATCGGGTTCACTTTCCTTCGAAAACGGGTTGGTGTTTGTTCATGAAGCTGGCTATCGCGGCCGGCGCGTCGGCAGTAGCAGAGATTCGGCGTAGTGCGTCGGTTTCGGCACAGAGCTGTTCGCTGACTGTGTTGGTCCAGGAGTCGCGCAGTAGCTGGCGCATGGCTCCGTAGCACTTGGTCGGTCCGGCCGCGAGCGTGCGCACCACGGTTTCCGCCTCGTCGAAGAGCGAGTCCTTCGCGACTACCCGTGTGATCAGACCCCATTCGGCTGCGATGTCCGCGTAGATCACTCGGTTCTCGAAGTACATTTCGGCTGCACGGCGGACGCCGATGAGCCGCGGTAGATACCAAGAGTTCGCAGCGTCACCGGGTATGCCGATCAGGCCGAACCCCGTGGCGAATTTCGTGCCCTCGGCGGCAAGCACAATATCGGCCGGGTAGAGCAGACCCATGCCACCGCCCGCACATGCACCGTGCACCGCGGTGACGATCGGGACGTCCAACCGAGAGAACGTGCGCAAAGCTTCGTGATACAGAATCGCCATACGGGTCAGCTTGTCCGGCAACTCTTCCGCGGTCGCGCTGTTGAACGCCGAAATATCGCCGCCGACGCTGAATACCTTGCCGTTGCCGGTGATGAGCACGGCGCGCAGGCGCGAATCGTTGGCGCACACAGTTGCAATCTCGAGAATTGCGTCGGCGAACTCCTGATTCATGGCATTGCCGACAGTCGGTCGATTGAGCCGGATGAATGCGATGTCGTCCTTGATGTCGCACTCGACCACAGGTTCTAGCATCAATCCGACCTCCTTTTGAATCTAATATAGATTTAAGAATGCGCGCGAGTCAACCTCGCGCGGGACCGACGACGGACACGAACGACACGCAACTGCCTGGCCGGCCCCCGAGATTATGCGTGAGCGCCCGTTGTGGATTCGAGAGCTGCCGATCCCCCGCGCGGCCCTGGAACTGCAGCCAAGCCTCGTACAGCATCCGTAGGCCACTCGCACCCACCGGATGGCCGAACGATTTCAGCCCACCGTCAGGATTGATCGGTAGCCGCCCGTCGAGATCGAAATCGCCCGCCAAAACGTCTTTCCATGCCTTTCCCGGATCGGTGAATCCCAGGTCTTCCATCAAGACGAGTTCCGTTGGCGTGAAGCAGTCGTGCACTTCGGCGAACGAGATATCGCGGCGCGGATCCGATATTCCAGCCTGTGCATACGCATCCTGAGCTGACCGCACGACCTCGGGGAATGTCGTGTAGTCGTAGTCCGGGTCCATCGCGCCACGGGCAGGTCCAGCCACCAACGACAGGCCCTTCACGTACATCGGGTGATCCGTGTAGTTGAGCGCGTCCTCGACTCGCACGATGAGGGCACTTGCCGCGCCATCCGAGACGCCGGAGCAGTCGAAGATTCCGAGCCGACCCGCGACCAACGGCGCGTTCGTGATCTTGGCCTTCGCCACCTCGGACCGGAACTGCGCCTTCGGATTCAGCGCACCGTTGCGATGGTTCTTCCACGCCACGTGCGTCATGGCATCGCGCATCTGTGCCGGGTCGACGCCGTACCGCGCGCAATAGGCGGGGTCCAAGAGCGAGAAGGCAGCCGGCGCGGTCATCGACAGTTCGGCGGCTGTGCCGTCGCCAGGCGGGTCCCCGCGCAGCAGTCCGGAGAATCCGGAGTCCTTCAGCTTTTCGACACCGATCGCGACAACTCGGTCGTAGGCGCCCGACGCGACGGCGTAGCACGCATTCCGGAAGGCTTCCGATCCGCTGGCACAGTAGTTCTCGACGCGCGTCACCGGTTTGTAGTCCAGACCCAGCGGCTTACTCAACGTCAGCCCACTCTGTCCGCTGCCAAGAGTTCCGAGCCAGTAGGCATCGACATCCGCGCGATCGAGACGCGGATTATCGTCGAAGCAGTCCGCCATCGCGTCTAGCAGAAGGTCATCGGCAGAGCGGTCCCAACGCTCACCGAAACGGGTGCACCCCATCCCGACGATCGCAACCTTGTCGCGAATCCCGTTGCTACTCATGCGAGTGTGGCCTTCCAGAAGTAGTTGTGCACTCCCCCAGCGGTGTTCAATCTGCGGAAGGTCAGCTCGACGCGAGAGCCGACCGCGAGCCGATCGGCGGCCGAATCGGCCACCTCGAGCGTGTATCGGCCGCCGCCGTCGAAGTCGATCACCGCGGCGACGACGGGTGGTGCCAGCGAGTAGGCCAACCGATCGACCGTGAACGTCACAACGGTGCCCTGGCGCCGGGCGAGCGATATCTCGCGCATCTGGTCGATCGCATTGCATCGCTTACATACTCGTGCCGGCGGCAGGTGTACGAATTCGCAATTGGTGCACTGTGTTCCGGCGAAGGCGAACTTCCATGCCGCCGCACGTGCGGACGGGGGCGCCGCCGCCCGGTCAGGTTCGGGGCGACGAGGCGGTTCACGATCGAGGATGCCGCGCCACGTCAGATACGTCGCATAGGAGACGTCGGTACCAGCCGCAAGCTGATCTTCGACCGAAACACCTTGCCTGCCATCGACGATGCGATCGGTCGTGCGGATCACGAAGGCGTCGCAGCCGTCGGCGGCGGAAACAACCAGAATCGTCTCACCGGCACCGGCCCGATCGAGCACCGATGCCAGCGCCAATCCGACATCCGCTGTTCCGACATGCCCGATCGGCGAATTGGTGGTCGTCGACGTGCCACCGACACCCTTGCCTGCCCGCTTGGCGACACCTGAATTGGGCGACACGTGTACGACATGATCGGCACGTTCGACGCCGGCGAGTTTCAGGGCTTCGCCAGCGACGCGGCTGATCAACGGCAGGTATTGCTCGAGCCCGAACCGCTCCTCCCACTGCGCACCGGACGCCGATGACGGATCCCGCCAGCGGTCCAGAAACTCTGCGGTAGCACTGGATTCGGCAATGATCTCGGCAATCGCTTCGGCCGAGTCGCCGAACACGAACGCCGCTGCACCGTCGCCACCGTCGCGTTCGTCAGCCGAACCAGGACGACCCACCCGGACGTCGGACAATATCGCCATGCCACCCGAAGCAGCAGCAAGTTTCAACGCCGCGACCCCACTGCGCGCCGACCCAGCGAGATCCGCCGCGAATACTGAGTCCGGCATATCAAGCGCCGCATGCACTGCGGTCGCGTTCGCCTTGTCCGCGTATACCGGTGTGGTCGTCGCGAGATACAGAGCGCTCGGCGACACCAGGCCGGTAAGAGCTGCACGCGCGGCCGCTACGGCCATCGTGGTGGAGTCTTCGTCGAACGACGCGGCGACCCGGGATCCGTTGCCCGCCTTGACGCCAAGCGTCGCAGCGAGTTCGCGCCGTTGCACACGGTGCTGCGGCAGATATGTCCCATAAGAGACGATGCCGGTGGTCACGGTGCCTCGAAGAGCGCAGCCATACCCTGGCCACCGCCGATGCACATGGACTCGAGAGCAAAGCGCCCGCCTCGGCGCCGCAGCTCATGCAGCATCGTCGTCATGATCCGAACGCCGGTCGCGCCGATCGGATGGCCGAGCGAGATGCCGGATCCGTTGACGTTCAACCGATCCTGGTCGTTCCAGCCCCAGCCCTTCAGCACCGCCAGCACCTGAACAGCGAATGCCTCGTTGACCTCGACGAGATCGAGGTCGTCGAACCCGAGGCCGTTCCGCTCGAACAATCTGGCAACAGCGGGAACCGGCCCGATGCCCATCATCGAGGGTTCACACCCGGCTGCCGCCCAGCTGTGCAGATAGCCGATCGGCTCGAGACCCAACTCTTCGAGCTTGTCTTCGGCAACCACCAAACACGCCGAGGCGGCGTCGTTCTGCTGGCTCGAATTGCCCGCGGTGACAACCCCTTCCGCGCTCAGCGTGCGTAGTGCACTCAGCGTCTCGACCGTGGAATCGGGGCGCACACCCTCGTCCTTGTCGAAGCGAAGGGGATCACCTTTCCTTTGCGGAACGTCGACAGGGACAACCTCATCGGCGAAGGCTCCGGATTCCCATGCGGCAGAAGCGCGCTGGTGACTACGAGCCGCGACCTCGTCCGCCTCGTCACGAGTGATCGAGTACTCCCTCGCGAGGTTCTCCGCCGTCTCGATCATTCCGCTGATTCGGCCGAATCGCCATTCCGGTTGCGAGCGTTCGCGGCCCCGGTCGAGACGGTCATAGAACGAGACGTTGCCTGCCCGCGAACCCCACCGCATGTTCTGCGTGTAGTACTCGATGTTGCTCATCGATTCGACGCCGCCGGCCAACACCACATCAGCGGCGTCCGTCTGGATCATCATCGCTGCGGTGACTAGTGCCTGCAGTCCCCCACCGCATCGGCGGTCAGTCTGAAATCCCGGAACATTGACCGGAAGTCCAGCATTCAGGGCTGCCCACCGCCCGATGCATGGTGCTTCCGAGTTGGCGTACGACTGTGCGAACGCCACGTCGTCGATGCGCTGGGGGTCGATGCCCGATCGCTCGACGACTGCCTTGATGATGATCGATGCCAGATCTTCTGCCGGGACAGAGCGAAGCGCTCCCCCGAACGTGCCGACGGGCGTACGCAGCGGACTCACGATGGCCGCTCGTCTCATAGGTTTTCCTCCAACGCTTTTCGATGATCCGGATGTGCGATGGCGATCATCAGGGACTGCCGCTCGGCAATGGTTCGGCCGCGCAGGTCGGCAATTCCGAACTCGGTGACGAACACACCCGCATCGGCTCGCGACGTACTGACCGGGCCTTCGAGTGCTGTGACGATCCGACTGCGTTTACCCGCAGTGGACGGGAGCGCGACGATAGGCACACCGCCCGGCGAGCGTGCCGCGCCGCGCAGGAAGTCGGCTCCGCCACCCACCGCGCCGACATAATTGCCGCCGGCGACCTCGGCGTTCACCTGGCCGGTCAGGTCCACCTCGATCGCAGAGTTGATGGCCACCAGTTTGTGCTGTGCCGCAAGAATATTCGGATCGTGGGTATAACCAGTCGGTCGCAATTCGATTGCCGAATTGCGGTCGGCGAAGTCGAACAGGCGCCGGGTTCCGAACAAGAGGCCGGCAACAGACACGTCACGGTCAGTGGACTTTCGCGCATTCGTGACGACACCGCGCTCGATGAGATCGACGACCGCGTCGTTCAGCAGTCCCGAGTGGATACCCAGATCGCGCTTGTCCGACAACGCCGACAACACCGCCTCCGGCACTGCACCGATTCCGAACTGCAGGGTCGAACCATCCTCGATCAACCCGGCGACGTACTCAGCGATCCGCACCGCATCCTCGTTGACCCGCGCAGGAGGCTGCTCCGACGGTGGTCGCGACGTACGCACGACGACGTCGAAGTCGGCCGTCGTGAGAGTGCGGCCGCGGGTGAAGGGCACGCGATCGTTCACCTCGGCGATCACCACCCTCGCCGAATCGATTGCCGCCGAGAAATAGTCGTCGGCGATGCCGAGGCTGTGTCTGCCCTGCGCGTCGGCGGCCGAACACTGCACAAGCACAACGTCCGCAGCGAAGGCGTCTTTCGTGAGGAGGCCAGGCAACGTCGAATAGTGGCCTGGATAGATCTCGAGCGCGCCGGCCTTCGCGAGTGCGCAATTGCTGCCGCTGCCGCAGTAGCTGACAAACCGGATGTGGTCGGCATGCTCGGGCCGCACCGAGTCGGCGACGGGTATCCCGATGAAGCAGGTGATACCGCCAAGGCCTGCGCGCTGCTCGAGCAGGCGTTCGGTGAGCGTCAGCGGCTCGGCCGTCGCCTGACCCCATGTCACGGTGTCGCCAGGTCGCACGTAGTCGCGGAAATCGAGCACATCCGCCTCGACCGTCGTGGTCATCGGTCTTCGCGCCAACGGTCGGCCGAGGGATCGAGCATCTGCTGCAGATGCCCATCACTGAGCCACACAATCGTCTCTAGCTCGAGTGCATCGAGGAATCGGACGCGACCCGTGCGCAGATCCTCCAGCCGAAGTCGAGGTCCGTTGGCAGCGTTGTCGATTGCAACCGACACCTGAGCGAATTCACTTGCGACGATGCCGTCCATGACTAGATCAGGAATCCCAGTGTCGGCAGCGCTTCCGCGTTGTTGACGAGGACGACTGTCTTGCCTGCGAGCTTGATGTCGCCATCGATTCGTCGCAGCCTATACGTGATTCGACCCGCCCACATTTCGAGCCCGCGTGGCTTCGACTCGAAGAGAACGAAGTTCGCGCCGACCACGCAGTCGGCCGTATCCGATTCCAGTATCTCGATGTTGGAGATCGTCCGGCGCAAATGGGAAGGCGGCGATTGCGCGTAGCGCTTACCGGTCCGTAATTGCTTGAGCCTGGTCGAGATTCGACGCCGATTGTCGTAGATCACCGACACCTGATGCAGCGGATCGGCCATAGACGTTCCGGCCGGGACCCAGTACAGCGCGTCGTCGGTCCACAGCGCTTCCCAGGAGTCGTAGTCGTGCTCGTCTGCGAACCGCGCCTCGCGGTAGATGAACTGTTCGATCTCGCGAATGTCGGAAATAGTATCCACTGCACTGGTCATTTCGTCTCCATCAAACTCTGGTAGTGACGCCAGAATGCGCGCATGGCCGTCTCGTCGGTGGCCCCACCGATCAAGAACCCGTTGTCGTCGTGAGTTTCCCGCTGTACGCCGCGCCGGATGTCGAGCCACTCCGGCTGCAACTGAGCCACACCGGCCTGATTTCGCTCGTACATCTCGGTGTCGTCGGCGAGCAACATGCCTGCCGGACCGACGGATCCGATGGATTGCGACAACATCCGCTTGTTCAGTTCGGGAGCGCCCTTGAGCTGCACCGCAGTCGAGTACTGCACGCATTCGCTCGCCGAGATCGGCTGGATGTTGAAGACCTGAATCTCGGCAATGAACAGGTTCGGGAAGATCATCACGTGAGGCCCGCCCTCGATCAGGATCTGCTCTGCGTCGGGACCGTGCAACTCACGCATCTTCGCGACGTAGTCGGGCACCCTGTCCTCGGTGGTCCCGAACCAGCGCATCGGTTCGCCGAACTTTCGGAACTCCGGCCGCAAGTCGTTCTCGCTGTGTCCATTACCGAGCGAACGCGTCACCGCCGTCGAGTTCTCGCTGTACAGAGGGCCGATCGTGCTGCCGGTTACCGAGAAGATCGACCCATGCACGAACTGCGGGTGGTAGCCATCGGTTTCGTTCTCCGCAAGAAGCTTCCAGTTCGCCCGCGTGCGGTGTTTGAGCCAGCCTGCGTCGAGTTCGACCTCGCCCGCGGGCGACAATCGGGCCAGCCGGTCGATCTCGCCGGCAGCCGCGCCCAGGTGTTCTTCGAGAGGCATCACGTCGGCGTTGAAGCTACCGAACACGAAGCCTTTGTAGATCCCGATCTTCGGGACGATACCCAGAGTCAGATCGAGGTTGCCCTTGCCGCCGTAGCCCTGGTTGAACGGATATCCCAGTAGCTCACCGGTATTGCGATATGTCCAGCCGTGGTACGGGCAGCGGAACGAACTCGAGTTACCCGCGGGTTCGTCGCACACCAGGTTCCCCCGGTGCGCGCACCGGTTCACCAGCAGGTGGACGTCGCCCTCACGGTCGCGGGTCATGATGATGTCCTGCGGACCGATGTTCTTGCGCACGTAGTCGTTCGGCAAGGGAACCTCGCTCGTGTGTCCCACGAACACCCAACCGCCGTACCAGATTCGCTCGAGCTCGTCGGCGAAGATTGCGGGATCGGTGTAAAGCGAACCGTGCACTCGTTCGGGCTGGATCAGCCTCGAATAGTCCACGCCCGAACCAGTTGCGGTGGAATTCTTCGTTCTTGTCATGCGAACTGTTCCAATCTTTGCTTGACCTGGGCGACGAGCCGGAACTTCTGCACCTTGCCTGTCGGCGTCGTCGGTAGTTCTGCTGCTTCGAGGAACACCACATGTTTGGGGACCTTGAAGCGAGCCAGGTTTGCTTTACATATGTCGATGATCGCGGCGGCGTCGATCACGGCGCCCGGTGCACGCACGATGCATGCACAGCCGACATCGCCCCAACGTTCGTCGGGTACTCCGATGGCGTACACCTGGCTGATGTCGGGATGAGCGGAAAGCAGTTCTTCGATCTCCTTGGGCATCACCAATTCACCGCCGCTCTTGTACAGCTCCTTGCTGCGGCCGGTGACCTCGAGATAGCCGTCGGGTCTTACCCGACCGAGATCGCCGGAGTACACCCAACCTTCGCGCAAACCGCGTTGGGTCTCTTCAGGTTTCGCCCAGAAGCCGAGCATGCTAGTCGGGCCGAGGGAAGCGAGCTCACCTTCCGCACCTTCCGGCAATGGTTCGCTGGTCTCGGGATCGAATGTCCGATAGACCGTCAACGCGCCGTCAGCTGCAGGGACTCCGGCCACTCCTGCCAGCTTCGGGCGACCGACCGTTGTCGCCGTCAGCTCGAACGAATCCTCGGGAAGAGTCAGCGTCATCGCTCCCCCACATTCGGTCATCCCGTATCCGGTCACGATCTCGGTGGCGCCGAGCTCGTCGCGCACCCGCTCCCACAGCCACACCGGGCCAGGCGCCGCACCTGAGAGCACTGCCTGCAGCGACGAAAGGTCGTACGAACGCCGGTCCGGATGTTCGAGTATCGCCACCGTCATCGTCGGAACGCACAGAATGTCATTGGCCTTGTGCCTCTGCACCCCGGCCAGATACCCGGCTGGACTGAATGAGGTCTGCATGATGACCGCACCGCCGACCATCGTCGCCGCGATCAATCCTTCGACGTAGCCGAACATGTGATAACACGGCAGCGAGAACAGGATTCGGCGGCCATCGCCGAATGCCCTCGTGAGCGCCGACGCGTATCCAGTACGCAGCACCGCGTCATGGGTGATCAGCACGCCCTTCGGCGATCCGGTCGTACCGGACGTATAGAGAATGTCGCCGATACTCGAGGGATCCACCTCGATGTCCGCGGCGCCGCCGGGATGGTGGACACCCAGGTCGCGCAGACCGTCGAGGGTGAGCCCGCCGCACGCTGAGCGTCCATCGGTATCGAGCTGAATAACGTTGCGCAACAATGGCAGAGAAGGTGCCATGGTCTCGATCATGCCGAGATGATCGAGCCCGGCGAACCCCGTCATCGTGACGACGACTCGACATTCCGACTGGCCGAGCACGTACGCCAGCTCGTCGGCCTTGTAGAGGAAGTTCATCGGCACCGCAACAGCTCCCGCCTTCGCGATCGCGAACTTCAGCGGAACGAATTCTGGGTAGTTCGCCATCACGATGCCGACATGCTCGCCAGGCGCGACCCCCAGTGCCACAAGGCCATCGGCCAGTTCGTTCGCCCACGTCGCCACTTCGGCGTAAGTCAGTGTCCGGTCGTCGGCGAGGACAAGTGGCCGATCGCCGTACTGCTCGGCACATGTGTCCAGCCATACGCCCAACGGCCTCGGTTCCCAGGTCGGAAAGCGTTGCCCGAGTGTGACTCTGCGAGAAGCGATGTCCATCATCTGCTCACTCGATTTCTTCGAGTACGCCGGTTGCGATCGCGTCGCGGACCTTGAACTTCTGTACCTTGCCCGATGCGGTCGACGGGAGGGCTTCCGCGAGGAACCACCGGCGCGGCGTCTTGAATGGCGCGAGTCGGGTGCTCAGGTGTTCACGAACCGAATCCACCAGATTTCTCGGACGTTCGCCGCGCAGAACGAGGACAGCGGCGACAGTCTCCCCCCACTTCTCCTGTGGCACACCGACAGCAGCAGCCTGCATGATCGACTCGTGCTCGACGAGCCGCGACTCGACCTCGGCGGGAGCAATGTTCTCACCACCGCTGATGATGAGGTCTTTGAGCCGTCCTGTGAGGGTGATGTAGCCGCGTTCGTCCATCGAGCCGATGTCGCCCGTGTGCAACCAGCCCTCTGCGTCGACTGTCTTCGCCGTTGCCTCCGGGTCACCGAGGTATCCGATCATCTGCTGGTAGCCCCGAGCGCACACCTCACCGGTCTGACCGAGCGGAACTACCGAGCCGTCGCTGATGTCGGCGACCTTGCATTCCACCTGCGGGATCGGGCGTCCGACAGTGCCGAGTTGATCCTCGAGTGAGTCGCCGCGGCGAATTGCCGTCAGGACGGGAGCCAGTTCTGTTTGCCCGAACACGTTGTGCACGACACCACCGAAAACACGGCCGGCACCCTCGATCATGACGGCAGGCACATTGGCTGCCCCACCGAGAATGCTCCGGAATTGTGGGGCTGTATCTTCCTTACCTCGTACGGTTTCCAGCAATGCACCGAGGATTGTCGGCACGAAGAACAGCACATCGGCGTCTTCCACGGTCGCCCAATCCAGGACCGCGCGCGGTGCGAAGCTCTCCACCAGCAGGGTGGTGCCGGCGTTTGCGAGCGGCCCAAGTGTGCCGATGACACACGATGCCGTATGGAACATCGGGAGCGGGTTGACGAAGGTCGCGCCCTCCTCGATCTCTGCCGCCTCCATCGTCATCGCCGCGACATTGACCAGCGACCTATGGCGCAGCAGCACACCTTTCGGTAAACCTGTTGTACCGGAGGTATATTGCAGCATCACTGGAGCGTCAGCATCGGAGGCGTTCGGGCCGAAGGCCGACGCATCGGATTCCTCGCCTGCAGGCACCTGCCAGCGGTCACGCTCGGCCAAGCTGACGACATATTCGAGGCCCGCGACGCCCGGTGCGACCGAGGCCACAACCTGCGCCATGTCGTAATCCTTGTTCGCGTCGGCATGGATGAGCACCTTCGCGCCCGAGTGGTTCAGCACGTATTCCAGTTCGTCCGAACGAAACACCGGATTGACCGCGACCAGTACGACACCGGCAATCGCCGCGCCGTACTGGATGATCGGCCATTCGACGACGTTCGGCGCCCAGATCGCGACGAAGTCGCCCGGTTCGGTGATGCGGATCAGCGCCGCCGCGACGCGGCGAGCCTCATCGTAGAGTTCGCGATAGGTGAGCCTGCGCAGGGCGCTTGCGCCGTGCGGTGTGCCGACCAAAGCGGTTCTATCGGGCAACTTTTCGGCGCGGTCGGCAAGAAGGGACGCGACGGTGTGGTCGGTCAACGCAACGCGATCATCGAGTGGCCACAGGGATTCGGTCAGGACGGTGGTGTGTTCTGCGAGGGTCATCCAGGTCTCCAGAGTGGGCGAGGTCAGCGGCCGCGGAATGCGGGGGCACGCTTTGCGTGAAACGCCGCAATACCTTCGGCGAAGTCGTCGGTGTCGAAAAGTTGGACCTGCGAAGCGACTTCGCGATCGAGTACGTCCAACGGATCGCTCGGCCAACGTGATAGCTGCGCCTTCATCGCTGCCATCGCGAGCGGCGCAACGGTCGTCATCTGTTGTGCATCCCCGAGCGCAGCCGACAGTGCCGTGCCCGGCTCGACAAGCGAATCGGCGATGCCGAGCCCGAACGCCTCGGTGCCGGATAGTTTGCGCGGCAGCATCATCAACTGTCGTGCTCGCGCCACCCCGACTCGCGCGGGAAGCGAGGCGAATATCCCCATGTCACCGGCGAGGCCGACACCGGTGAATGCGGTGCTGAACACGGCGTCCGATGCGACGACGACTCGATCGCACGCGGCGGCCAAGGATACGCCCGCACCGAATGCAGAGCCTTCGACCGCAGCGATCACCGGTTTGCCGCCGCGCCAGATTGCCCTGATCACACGCTGAGCCGCTTGCGCGCGCGGGCGTGCCTCATTCTCGGTCAGTCTCGCCATCGTCGAGATGTCGCCGCCTGAGCAGAACGATTTGCCGGCACCGGTTAGCACGACAACACGAATACTGTTGTCCGCCATGGCCTCCTCGAGCCGCTCGGCTAACGCGAATCGCAACGGCAGATCGATCGCGTTGCGACGCTCCGGACGGTTGAGCGTTATTTGCCGCACTGCACCGTGATCCTCGGTCAGCACGACATCGCTGGCGGGCATCTCGATCACCTCCCCGTGAACGCCGGCGAGCGGCGTTCTATCACGGCGGCAAGACCTTCGAGCGAATCGGCAGTTCCCGAGAGCGCGGACACGGTCCGCGCCTCTTCGGGCAGGCGATCCGCGACGGTGGCACCGACACCACCCCAGACGAGCCGCTTAGTTGCGCCGACTGCCATCGGTGCCATCTCCACAAACTGCGTGGCGTAGGCGAGCGCCTCATCCTCCAACACATCGTCGGGAACAACTTTGGTGAGTAGTCCGATCTCCATGGCATCCGCCGCGGACAGCGTCGGATTCGTCAGCAGAATCTCCATGGCCTTTCGCAACCCAACCAATTGCGTCAAGGTCACTGAAACACCCGCGTCGGGCGCCATCCCGACGCGAACAGCGCCGGACATGAACTTCGCGGACTCGGTGGCAATCACGAAATCGGATGCGCAGACGAGTCCGAATCCGCCACCCCCCGCGGCGAATCCGTGCACTGCCGATATCACTGGAACCTCGAGTTGCATCAGTGCGGCGATCGCGATCTGTAGCCAGGCTGTTGCCTCGCGCAGGTAGTCCGGCAGTTGCTCCCCCTTCGAAGCAAACACCCGCACGTCACCGCCGGCGCAGAAGTTCTTACCTTCGCCCGTGATCAGCACAACCCGGACATTCGGATTGCCGTGGCATTCCATGACAGCAGCGTGCAATGCCTGCAGGAACGGGACATCCATACCGTTGGACGCCTTCGGCCGATTTAATCGCAGCCGGGCAATGCCGTTGGTGTCGACATCAAGCAGGATCGGGCTTGCGTCAGTCATTTCTCGACACCCGCTTTCTTCGTGAAGGATTCGATTCCGGAGCCCGCAGCGTCGCCGGAAAGGTGGGCAAGCACCGTGCGCATCTCGAGAGCCAGCCCATCCTCGAGCGGCATTCGCAGTCCCGCGTACACGAGCTGCTTGGACTTGGTGAGCGCATCGCGGCTCTTGGCCGCCAGGGCTGCCGCGAATGCCGTTACCGCGGTGTCGAACTCGGCGGCGCTGAACTGGCGATAGGCGATCCCCCACGCAACCGCATCCGCCGCAGTCAGCCGGTCGCCGGTCAAGATGTGCGCAAGCGCGCGCTGTCGGCCGACCAACCGCGGCAGCCGCTGGGTGCTGCCACCTCCGGGCACCTGCCCGAAGCGGGAATGATTGTCCGCGATCTTCGCGTTCTCATGTACGAGCACGATGTCGGCCGCTTGCATCAATTCGAATCCACCGGCCATCGCATAACCCTCGACGGCACAGATGACCGGAATCGGTAGCCGCTCGATCGTCGCGCAGGCGCGCCCGAAGTTGGTGAACAACGTCGACATCGCGTCGGCGCCGTCGGCGCGCAAGCGTTCGAGTTCGCGAAAATCCCCTCCTACACAAAAGTTTCCGCCGCTGCCGCGGATCACAATGACGTTGCAGAGATCAGGGAGCCCGAGCAGAGCAGCGTCGAGCTCGGCGCCGAGTTCCACGGTGATGGCGTTCATCTGTTCGGGGCGATTGAGCGTGATAGTGCCGACGTCGCCGTCACGGCTGACAAGAACCGGGGTCACATCAATCGCCCCCCGCCCACTTCGAGCACAGCTCCGGTCATGTAGCTCGACAGCTCCGATGCGAGAAACAGTGCAGCCCCGGCAACTTCGGCAGGTTCACCCGCGCGCTTCATCGGGATGTCCGCCTCGCGAGCGGCGAAAACGTCCGGCGCCATCGCCGCCGTCATAGCGGTACGGATCAGGCCGGGCTGGATCGCGTTGACGCGAACGCCCTTGTGCGCGAGCTCTTTCGCAGCGGCCTTGGTGAGACCCACAATGCCGGCCTTCGCGGCGCTGTAGTTGGTCTGACCCGGGTTGCCCGACTTGCCCGACAGGGACGACATGTTGATGATCGAGCCCGAGCCAGCCGCACGCATGACGGCGGAGGCCGCCCGGACGCCGAGCCACGTGCCCTTGAGGTGCACCGTGATGACCGCATCGAAGTCCTCGGGCTTCAGGTTGCGCAGCGACGCGTCCCGCGTAATCCCGGCGTTGTTGACGTAGATGTCGAGGGAACCGAACGTATCGATCGCGGCGTCGACAGCGGCCTGAACAGTAGCCTCGTCCGTGACATTGCAGGGGACGCCGACGGCCTTGCCGGGCCCGTCGAGCGTTGCGGCGACCGCCCGCACCTTCTCGTCGTCGAGGTCCGCCAAGACGACGTTGCCGCCGTGAGCACAGAACAGACGCGCGATCTCCAGACCGATTCCGCCACCTGCACCGGTGACGACAGCTGACTTTCCCGCAACCAGCCCATCCATCACGCGATGAACCGAACGATCGACTGCGCTACGCACGCGGGCTTCGCCGAGCCCTCGACCTCGATGGTCACGTTTACTTGTCCCTGAACGCCGCCAGGCACCTTGGTCACCGCCCCGACGACTGCCGAGCCTCTGATACGGGAGTTCACTGGAACCGGCGCTGCGAAGCGCACCCTGTCGAACCCGTAATTGACGGCCATCTTGACGCCCTCGACGGCGTACAGCTCGTGGACCAGCACCGGAAGTAACGACAGCGTAAGGAGTCCGTGCGCGATCGTGGTCCCGAACGGACCTTTCGCCGCCTTCTCCGGATCGACGTGAATCCACTGATGATCGCCCGTCGCGTCGGCGAACGTGTCGATACGCGCCTGGTCGATTGTCACCCATTCGGTAGTGCCGAGCTCCAGCCCTTCGGCTGCGGCGAACTCATCGATATCGGCGAAGACTTTCACTGCACACTCCTTGTACCAAGGGGGCCAAATATTATTTTAATATAGATTAGACAGCGCGGGGCGTCAACGACCCGCGCCTCATCCCAGATCCGGGCGAACGAGACCGTATAGTTCGACGCGTGGTTAGAAAATCCGCGACACGCGGCACGCTGGTGGACCCCGGTCTGACCGATACGAAATCCGCGCGCACTCGCGAGCGGATCCTCGACGCCGCCGCCTACATCTTGAGCCGGAAGGGATACTCCGGAACTCGCCTTTCCGACGTTGCGGAACGCGCCGAACTGCAAGCGCCCGCGATCTACTACTACTTTCCCTCCCGCGACGACCTCGTCGAAGAGGTCATGTGGTCGGGCATCGCAACCATGCGCGAACACCTCATCGCGGTGTTGGACGCGCTTGGCCCCGAGATCACGCCGATGGGCCGAATCGACGCTGCCGTCGAAGCGCATCTGCGCCTCGAACTCGAGATCTCCGATTACACCACCGCGTCGATCCGTAATGCCGGCCAAGTTCCCGAGAAGATCCGCTCCAGGCAGATCGCCGAGGAAGCCAAGTACGGCACCGTGTGGCGCAAGCTCATTCAGGACGCATCCGAGGCGGGGGACTTGCGGCCCGACCTCGATCCGCGAATCGCGAGAATGCTCGTCCTGGGCGCTCTCAACTGGGCGGCTGAGTGGTGGACCCCACGGCGAGGCTCCATTCAGTCCGTAGTGAAGACTGCGCAGACAATGGTGCGGAATGGGCTCAGCCCGGACTCACGAGGTTAAACGCGCAGCAGCGTGCTAGTCGCCGTTGCGATCGGGCGATCCCGGTCAGCTTGGAATACCCGCGCCGACGCGACGACGACTCCCTTGCCTTTACGTTCGACAACAGCGTGCACCATGAGGTCCTCGGCCCCGATCATTGCCGGGCGATGGAACGTCACGTTCAGGTCGAGGGTTCTGACCGGGCCGGCGATCGCCGATCGTGCCGCAGCCGTGAGGCCAAGGTCAGCCAGCGCAACAGGAATACCACCGTGCGCAATTCCGTACGGGTTCGTCATCCTGTGATGTCTCAGGACATGTTGAACAAATGTGTCTCAGGACTTCGTGGACGATTTTTTGGTGAGCAATTGTGAGGTTACCGTTCTGTCGAGGGTCAGGGTGCGTGCGAGGCGGTCATCGACCATGATGGTGACCTCGTCG